>DCFP01000137.1:4268-11705 GCA_002319925.1 Holophagaceae bacterium UBA1801
CCGCCCACGCCGATGTCGCCGGCGGGAACGTCAATGTTGGCGCCGATGTACTTGTGGAGTTCGTTCATGAAGCTCTGGCAGAAGCGCATCACCTCGGAATCGGATTTGCCCTTGGGATCGAAGTCGGACCCGCCTTTGGCGCCGCCCATGGGAAGCGTGGTGAGGCTGTTCTTCAGGATCTGTTCGAAGCCCAGGAATTTCAGGATGCCCAGGTTCACGGAAGGATGGAAACGCAGCCCACCCTTGTAGGGGCCGATGGCGTTGTTGAATTCGATGCGGAAGCCGCGTTGCACATGGATCTCGCCTTTGTCATCCTGCCAGGGCACCCGGAAGATGAATATGCGGTCGGGCTCGATCAGTCTTTCGAGAATCTTGGCCTGCTGGTACTCGGGGTGACGGTCCAGGCAGGGGATGAGGGAATCCACCACTTCCTGCACGGCCTGATGGAATTCAGGCTGGGCAGGATGCTTGGCGATCACGTGTTTCAGGAAGGACTCGGCAAACACCTTGGTGTTGCGGGAGTCAACGTTGGCCTCGAGCACCGGCATACTACCTCCTTAGGTGGTTTTGGGGTGTTGGTTTTTGAAAGGGTGGCACAGGTATACGCTTGGGCATTAGGATGTCAACGGAAATTGCCGTTAGTCCCCTGTGACGCACCGCACTTTCTAAAACCCCTATCCGTTTATCGGGTCTACCGATAAACAACATGTCATTATGTAAACAAGTTTGTTCATATTGAGACAAGTTCTTTCCGATTAGAAAACCCGTTATTCCGAAAAATGCACATTTGTAAATCAAGTATTGAGAAATAAAAATGTTAGCAATTTCTAGATTTCCGCCAGGGTCTCCGGCTTGATCCATGCCTCTGGATGATCGCTGATAAGATCGTCGCCTGTCCGTTAACCCTTCAGCGCATTGGATGCAGCGAGCGCGTTTCTCAGCCGCTAGCCAGACTCGAGATCCCGAGGAGCGAACCATGCGAGATGAAATCCTGGATGCCCTGCTTGGATCTCCCCATCAGGTGGAGGTGCCCTTCCACTCGCTGATGCCCAAGCGCGTGCACAACCTACTCCTGGTCACCAGCCTCTACGATTGCCACACCTTCATCGAGGACGGCCGGCTGGCGGAAATGCTCCTCTCCGAATACATGGAGCTGAACCTCAGCTTCCTGCCCTTCATCCATCGTGTGTCGACAGCCGCAGAGGCCCTGCGCCGCATCCAGTCCGACTCCTTCGATCTCGTGATCTCCATGCCCCGCGTTGGCGACATGAACCTGCGCGCCTTCGGGAAGGCGGTGCAGGAAGCCGCGCCGAACCTGCCTGTGGTGCTCCTGGCCAGCAACATGCGCGAACTGAACCAGCTCCAGCACCTCGAGGGATGCCCGGGTATCGACCGGACCTTCGTCTGGCTCGGGGACGTGAGGCTCTTCCTCGCCATCATCAAGTGCGTGGAGGATCGCGCCAATGCTTGGCCCGACGCGCGTCTCGCCGGCGTGAAAAGCATCCTGCTCGTGGAAGACAGTGTGCAGTTCTACTCCTCGTACCTGCCCATGCTCTACTCGGAAATCCTGAAACAGACCGAGGCTCAGACCGCCGACAGCCCCACGCGCCTGCAGCGGAGCCTGCGCAAGCGCGCGCGTCCGAAGATACTCCTGGCGAGTAACTTCGAGGAAGCCCAGGAGTTGTACCAGCAGTACCGTGATGATCTCCTCGGCATCATCTCGGATGCTTCGTTTCCGAAGGGCGGACGCTTGGACAAGCGGGCGGGTCTCGCCTTCGCGGCTTTCGTCAAAGAAACGCGCCCGGAGCTGCCCATCGTCATCCAATCCGGATCGGACAATTCGGAGCATGCAGAAGGCCTCGGCCTGGAGTTCATCGACAAGCGCTCGCGGAGCCTGCTCCAGGATCTTCGCACCTTCATGCAGAACCATCTCGGCTTCGGCGATTTCATCTTCCGGATGCCCGACGGCACCATCGTGTCCAAGGCCAACGACCTGCGCAGCCTGGGGTGGGCCATCCAGGCCATTCCTGACGAAAGCCTTCTCTTCCATGCGCAGCGTAACCACTTCAGCACCTGGCTTCGGGCCCGCGTGGAGTTCGAACTGGCGGACGCCATGCGCGACATTCCCATGGAAGGCCGGAGCATCAGCGAGATCAAGGCGGATATCCTCCACGTGCTCAACAGTCACCGCGAGCGCTCCAGCGCGGGCATCGTCTCCGAGTTCTCCCCCAACAACTTCGAAGCGAGCAATCGCTTCGTGCGCATCGGGTCAGGCTCCCTGGGCGGCAAGGGCCGTGGCCTCGCCTTCGTGAATTCGCTCCTCAACACCTACGGCATCGATCGCCGTTTTGAGAACGTGCGGATCTTCGTCCCGCCCACGGCGGTGCTGGCCACAGGCGTTTTCGACAAGTTCATGGAAACCTCCGGGCTGCAGTCATTCGCGCTGCAGGAGACGGATGACGAAGCCATCACCCGCGCCTTCCTCGCCGCCGAACTGCCCAAGGAGGTCGTCGATGGCCTTTGGACGTTCCTGGATTGGGTGCGCTACCCCTTGGCGGTGCGGTCGTCGAGTCTCTTGGAAGACGCGTCCTACCAGCCCTTCGCAGGGATCTACGAAACGTACATGATCCCCAACAACGCGCGGGATCCAGAGAAACGGCTCGAGGAACTCTGCAGCGCCATCAAGATGGTCTATGCCTCCACCTACCACTCCGACGCCAAGGCGTACATCGAATCCACGCCCAACCGGCTCGAGGAAGAGAAGATGGCCGTGGTCATTCAGCAGGTGATGGGCCGCTCCCACGAGCGCTATCACTATCCGGACATCGCAGGTGTGGGACGCTCCTTGAACTTCTATCCCATGCCGGGCATGAAGCCCGAGGATGGTGTCGCCTCCATCGCCCTGGGATTGGGCAAGACCGTGGTGGATGGCGGCCGCTGTGTGCGCTTTTCCCCGGCCCATCCCAAGAAGCCGTTGCAGTCCTTCTCCACCGAGGATTACCTCGAGAACGCCCAGCGGGAGTTCCTGGCCCTGGACATGAAGCAGAAAAACACCGGAGAGGACCCGCAAATCCCCGCGCTGGACCTCGTATCCCTGGACCTGGACACGGCACGGGAGCATCAGACCCTTGGCCCCGTGGGTTCCATCTACTCGCCCGATAACGACGCGATCTATGACGGTGTCGGCCGTTCCGGCATTCCGCTAGTGACCATGGCGGGCGTGCTGAAGGGCCACGCCTTCCCACTGGCGGAAATCCTTTCCTTCCTGCTGAAGATGGGCTCCGCCGCCTCGTCCTGTCCCGTGGAGATCGAATTCGCCGTGAACCTGCACCACGGAGCGGACCGTCCCCACGAGTTCGGCTTCCTCCAGATGCGCCCGCTGGTGCTGGGCAACGATGCCCAGGACATCCACGTGGGCGGCATCGACCCCCAGGACACGCTCTGCATCTCCCACAAGACCTTGGGCAATGGATTTCTTGAGGGTGTGCGCGACGTGGTCTACGTGGATCCACGAAGATTCGAGCGCTCGGCCACCCAGGCCATCGCTGCGGAAGTTGGCCACCTGAATGCCTACCTGAAGGAACAGCGGCGGTCCTTCCTGCTGCTGGGACCCGGCCGCTGGGGCAGCTCCGATCCCTGGCTCGGCATTCCCGTGAAGTGGTCGCAAATCTCTGCCGTGAAATGCATCCTGGAGACGGACCTAGAGGACATCCACGTGGACCCGTCCCAGGGCTCCCACTTCTTCCAGAACATCATGTCCTTCGGGATCGGTTACCTGACACTGGATCGCAACAGCGACCGGGACCGCCTGGATTTCGGGTGGCTGGAATCCCTTCCGGCGGCGCAGGAAACGAAGCACCTGCGGCTCATCACCTTCGAGGAACCGCTGGAGATCGTTCTGAATGGCCGGCAGAACTTCGGCGCGGTGCTCAAGCCGGGGAAGACCATTCACAAGGAATGATGCTGACTAAATGAAATGATTCACCGCCAAGACGCCGAGGGCGCCAAGAAAAGCAAAACCGTTTTTATCTTTTCTTGGCGCCCTTCTCGGAATCGGCTCCGCCGATTGCCGAGGCAAACTGAAACCTGGCGTCTTGGCGACTTGGCGTTTCAATATTTTGAACAGTGAATCCGCATTCTAAATATCCGACGCGGATTCCACAAACACAGGCTTGGGTGCTGGGGCGTGCTTCATGATGGCGGAGGCGCTGCGACGGCCATCCATCACGATGTGCATGGGTTCTTCCAGCCGGGTGTGCACGAGGCTGCCGATGCGCTTGACCACCGGCTGGCTGCGGAGCCAATCGAGGTCGAGGACGCTGGTGCCCCGTGGGTAGGGGATCGTGAAGTAGCCGATGTTCAGCGATGTCACGTTGTGGAAGAAGTGGGAGCCTAGGGAGGCGTCCGCCTGGAAGTTCTCCATGGCGTATTCCACGATGCCCTGGGCGCAGGAAATCATCGCCCAGGTGATGGGAATTCCCAGGTGCTGATCGTTGCTGCCCCAGCGCCCAGGGCCGATGAGGAGGTACTTCCCACCCTCGGCCCGGAAGGCGTCATTCAGTTTTTCCACTTCCGCCGCCAGTTCCGGCGTCGTGAATTTGTCGAAGGTCTCGGGGTCCACCCAGACCACATCCTTCAACCCATCCACGATCCCATTGCCCACGCACCTCTCGGAGAACAGCAGGATGGATTCCGGATCAATGTCCTCGATGGAAAGGTTCACATCGCTGGAATCCACGAGCTGATGCTTGATCTGCAGCAGGAAGAAAGTGGGTTTCCCATTGGCGGGATCAGGATCGAGGTTCACGGCGAACTCGATCTCTACAGGGGTTTCCATGGCGTTGCGGATCAACTCCAGAGTCTGCTGCAGGATCCGCGCAAGAGGGAAGCTGTCGTACTTGAGCACATTCCGGAAGTTCACGATGCGGGGCCCAGGACTATCCAGCCCATCCCGGATGCGGTCATCGTTGGAGTCCCAGACCGAAGCGCAGTGGTGCAAGGCACCATCCTTTTCCGCCTCGCGGACATCAAGGTAGAGCAGCGTGGCGTCCTCGCCGTTGAAGAGGTCCACGGTGTCCCGGCTCATATCGAGGGCGTAGAAGAACTTCTGCGTGGTCCGCAGCTGTTCCTTGGGACTCAGCATGTCGAGCTGAGGATAGGGAGGGGAGAAACGGTACGACTTGGAACCGCCGACGACGTAGTTTCCGAGCCCCACGGCGATGTTGGCGATGCCGTCCTGGGGTAGTGTGTAAGCCACCGGGTAGTAGTTGAAGGACTGGGCGACGCCTGAAATGTGCGGATAGAAATGATTCCCGAAGCGGCTTCCCGCCACCTCCTGGATGAGGACCGCCATCTGCTCTTCCTCGACCTTGTAATCGATGGCCTGGAAGTATGATTGGGATTCCTTCGAATACACGGAGGCGTAAACCAGCTTGATGGCCTCCGTGAGCTGAGCCACCCGCGCATCCATTTCAGGGTGGTTGTTGGGAAGGAAGAAGGTCGCGTACAGTCCCGCAAACGGATGGGACAGGCTGTCTTCCAGCAGGCCGGAAGAGCGCACCGCCAGCGGGTAGCGCGTCTGTTTCAGGAAGATCGGAATCTTCTTCAGCAGTTCCGGAGAGAGGGTGCCCATCAGGAAACGCCGCTTGATGGCCTCGTCATTCTCTTCGTACTGGAGGATTCGGCGGAGGCCGTTGCGTTCGATGAAGGCCGTGTATTCATCGGTGCCGATGACGAAGCTCCGGGGAATGCGGATGTTGGCTTCCGAGGTGAGGCTGTCCAGATCCAGGCTCGCCAGGAGTGAATTGATGTAGGCGACGCCCCGGGCCTTGCCACCCAGCGCGCCTTCCGTGAACCGCAGGATGTGAAAGTCCTCCTGGGAGAAGGACTTGGTGAAGGGCATCACCTTGCCCATGGATTTCATCCGCTGGATGTAATCCCCCATGTTGATGAGGAAGGTCCTCAGATCCTCTGGATTCGTGAAGTCCTGGGGCTTCACGCGCAGAACGATCTGGGCGATCTCCACTTCGCCGCGAGCCATCAGCCAGGCGGAGAAGTGATTGCGGGAGGCGTGGTAGAGCACGGACTCCAAGGGGATCATCCGGAGCTTCTCCTTCAGATCCTCCATGTTGGTGGCGCGGGCGATCTCGTAGCCCATCTTGTCGCGGAAGATGAAGTCGCCGAAGCCGAGATACTGATAGAAGAAGTTGGAGAGTTCTGCGCCCAGGGTGCAGGAGTTCTTGTTCAGGAAGCAGCTGTTCAGCGCCGTGGCCCATGCCTCCTTGTCGGGATCCGACGACTGCAGCATGGTCGGCAGATCCGGGTTCCGCTCCTTGACAGCCTGGATCAGCTTGATCCCCGCTTGCGAATCCAGTACGCCGCCCTTGGGATACTTCCGGTCCGAAATGACGCAGAGCAGGTAATCCTGGTACTGATCGCAGAAGTTCATGGCCTCTTCGTACGACGTGGCCAGGATGACCTTGGGGCGCACCCGCATGGCCAGGATGCGCGCCATGCCGTCGATGTTGCGCTCCGCCGCGAGGCGCAGGGTCTGCTTCATGATTTCGCTGTAGAGGATCGGCAGGTACCGCGAGTAGTAGCGGATGCTGTCCTCCACCAGCAGGATCACCCGCGTGAGGCCGGTGACCGTGTCGTTGCGCACATTGGCCCGGTCCTCCATGAACTTCACCATGGCCATGAAGATCTCGGGATTGCCGTTCCACACGAAGATCTGGTTGTAGTGGCGCAGGAATTCCTGGCGCCGCTTGTCCATGACCCCCACCTCCACATTGTCGTTGAGCAGGAGGTAGATGGGCACTTTGGCGTCAGCCTTCCGCAGCTGCCGGGCCAGCTCGACATGTCCGCCTTGCCCCAGCCGGCTCATGACCACCACGAGATCGAAGTGCCGGCTGGTGAACTTCTCCAGGGCATCCTCGCAGGTGGAGACATTGGTCACCCGGGGCGGATTGCTCATGTTGAGCTGGTAGTAGTTGTCGAAGAGGATCTCCGTCAACAGGCCATCGTGCTCGAGGGTGAATGCGTCGAAGGGGGGCGCCACCAGCAGGATCTCCCGAGTGCGCAGGGGCATCAGGTTGTGGAAGATCTCCTTGTCCGACCGGTATTTCCTGAAAATCTCGTTGATTTCACGGCTGATCATGGGAGTCCTCAAGAAGCGGATGCACAGGGGGCCGGCTAGGAGCCGTTGCGAAATAACAAATGCTTTTCTGGTTATTTCGCTACGGCTCCTTATGCCGCGGGCATGATTCTGACGCCCAGGTTCGTTCCAATACAGCGGCTTAAGGGCAATGTACGCCGTTAACAAAAAAAGCAAGGGAGGGCTCGAAAGCCCTCCCTTGGATTGTGCAGAAGGTCAAATCGTGGTTAGACGAGACCCTGGTCGATCATGGAGTCGGCGACCTTCAGGAAGCCGGCGATGTT
>DCFP01000178.1 GCA_002319925.1 Holophagaceae bacterium UBA1801
CTTCTTCACGACCTTCTTGGCGGCCTTCTTGGGGGCGGCCTTCTTCACGACCTTCTTCACGGCCTTCTTGGCGGCCTTCTTGGGGGCGGCCTTCTTCACGACCTTCTTCACGGCCTTCTTGGCGGCCGGCTTCTTGGCAGCGGCCTTCTTGGCAGCCGGCTTCTTGGCGGCGGCCTTCTTCGCGGCGGGCTTCTTGGCAGCAGCCTTCTTCGCGGCGGGCTTGCGGGCTTTCTTCGGGGCAGCCGCGACGGGCTCGCCTGTGCTCTCGACGGGAGTCATGGTCTCGTCAGGCATTTGGGTATGTTCCATTTGGAACTCCTTTTTGCCCTTTCGGGCGGGGTGAGAGAGAGGTGTTGATGGAAGGGGTGTAGTGGCTTTAGCGGCGCCACCAGTGGATTTACTTCGAATTTCCTTGCTAGCGATCTTTTTGGCCTTGGAAGCAAGACCTGCTTCGGGCGCACCGGAACCCGCTGCTGCGGCGGACTCCGCTTTGACCTTGGCCTTGGAAACCTTCTTCGTGGATTCCACGCCGGAGAGGATCTGGGCCAAGCGTTTGCCAGGATAGAACTCGTCCAGCAGGGCGTCTCCGATGACGACGCCATGCACTCCCATGGCTTCGAGTTCCTGGATCTGCTGGAGGGTGCAAATGCCCGCTTCGATCATCCGGAGGCATTTCTTTTCCGGGACCTTCTTCATAAGGGCGAGGGCCTTGTCCCAGGAGGGCTCCCAGGTGTCGAGGTTCCTGCCCAGCACACAAATGATGTCGGCGTTGGCTTCGAGGGCCCGCTTGAGATCGCTCTCGCTCGCCACTTGCACCACCACGTCCAGCCCTTTGGCGACGGCCAGCTGGATCAGGGCCTGCAGGCGAGGGATCTCCAGGAGGGCGGCGACGAGGAACACAGCGTCGGCTCCCAGGATCTTGCTCTCCTCGATCTGATACTCCTCGAAGATGAAGTCCTGACGGAGGAGCGGGACCTTCACCGTGCTCCGCACCTCGGAAAGATGCTTGTCCTCGCCGAAGTAGAGGAAGCGGTCCGTGGCAACGGAAAGAGCCCGCGCACCGTTCTCCACAAGGCTTTTCGCGTGAGTCGAGGCTCGGTAGTTCTCACGCACCTGACCACGCAGGGGGTTCCCGCCTGAGATCTCAGCAATGATGGAAATGCCCGGCTGACTAAGTTCTTCTTTGAGAGAGTGGTGCCCGCGATACGATTCCTTCACCGCCGCTGGTCCTTTTTGCTTCTTGATTTCGATGTCCAGCGCCTTGAATATCTGGACTTTTTTCAGCATTTACCACCCTCCAACGGTCCGTGCCAAGTTACCGGGTTGAGCTTGGTGCACGTTGCAATTCGACTTCTGATTTCCACTAAACCAGCGTTTCCAAATAGGTCAACAAATTTGTGCATTGTTTCGAAAAAAAAATCGACTCGAATCCGTCGGCGCAAACCTCCGGATCGTCGCGTACCGCCTTCCGATCCTGCCGCCCGAAGTCCTGAGCCGAGAATCGCAGCCGGACGGAATCGAACCTGTCGATCTTCCGAAACACGCGTTACCAGTGAATCTACAGCCAATCCAGAGGGCGGGTTTGATGCCTTGGTCCATCCTGAATCCTGCTTTTGGGGTGCCATCGATCATCCCTGCGGCGATCGTTCCGGGACATCCGGAACGGAGTGGATCACTTCGGCGATCATCAGTCTTCCACTTCAATCGGCTTGGATGCGCAGGCCGATGAATCCGTTGAAGGTCAAGTTTCCGAACGGAGGTCCTATTGGTCCTGGTCCATCCGGATGACAGCGGACGAACGGAGGAATCGCGTGAACCTGAGCCGTTCCGACGGGCACAATCGCAACACAGCTCGTGCATACTTGCGTGGGAGCCAGCCATGACCGAACGTCCCCGGATCTCCTTAAGCATCCCCACCTACAACCGGGTGGCGTATCTCAAGGGAGCGCTGGAAAGCGCCCTGCGGGAAATGGCGAGTCTTCCTGAGGGCGTGGTGGAAGTCCTGGTTTGCGACAACGCCTCCACGGACGGGACCGAGGAGTTCATCAATCACTGCCGGATCGAGCACCCCGAGCTGAAGTACTTCCGGAATCCCCAGAACCTGGGCTTCGATCTGAACTACCTTCGATGCATCGAAGAAGCTCGCGGAGAATTCGTCTGGGTCATGGGTGACGACGACCTTTGGCGGATCGGCAGCGTGGCACGGGTGCTCCGCGAGATCGACGCGGGTGCCGAAGCGTGCCTATGCCTCTCCGTGGGGTGCGATCAGGAAATGAATCCGGTGGTCGTACTTCCCTGGTATCTGGATCCGGATCCACCTAAGGTTTGGGAGCTGCGGGATCGGGAGGACCTGATCCGCTACTTCGATGCCTGTGCTTACAACGCGGCCGTGTTTGCCACGATCAGCGTGGCCATCATCCCCCGAGACCGCTTCATGGACCACAAAGAGAGTTGCCTTCGGGTGGCTCGGCTCGATTTTTCGTCGACCCATATCTGGGGGATGATGGAGTGCTTCAAGGAATCCATCAGGCTGCATTACATACCTGAAACGCTGGTCGAGAATCGTTTGACAAGTTCTTCCGGCGATCTCGACCTCTATGGGCGATGGATGCATGATCTGAAAATTTGGCCTCAAATTGCGGATGGTTTGTTCCTGGATGATCCAGAGGTGAACGTCGCCTTCTCTAAGATCGTGGGGCGCAATCATCACAACACGGTGATGCAGGGAATGAGACTTCACGCAGGCACCGAAGAAAGGTGGAACGCGGCCCGCCCTTATCTTCTCCGCGCAGGATTCACGCCCGTCATGATCGATGCCGTGAACCTTTGCTATCAATATTATTATGGAGACCACCTCCCTTCCCCGTGTCTGGATCCAGTCATGCTTTGCCTGGCAGACTTCCACCTTGTGGCCCGGGGCGCTCAGCGCATCGCTGTTCTGCTGATGGGAGACATGAATGATCTGCTGGAGGGAACCGCCCTTTTAGCTGCCCTGAGGCGGGATGGAAGGGCTGATCACGTTCAGGTCTATTGCTCCGCAGAATTCCTGGACCTCCTGGATGGCTTCCAGGTCCGCGAACTGGATGCAGGGCGCTACATCCGGGACGTGTTCTACCGGGAGTCCATGGCCAAAGTGATAAAAGCCTTTGAGCCTGAGCTGGTGCTGAACTTCGATCGTGCCCGGAACATCGTCTCCGATGATCTCGTGGCCGCCGCCCATCCGGTGGCAGCCTTGGCCTATGAATACCAGGCGCCCTTGGAAGACGAGAAAAGGGCTCGAAAGGCAAAGCAGTACTACCCATGCCTGCTTTCGAAAGATGCTGGCTTGAAAGAGGTGTTCGACGCCGTGGCCATGAATGTCTGCAATGCCGAAGTCTGGCCGTCGGCTGCTTCCATGGAGGAAGCGAAGACTCTTTTCGATGGGCAAGGATGGGAATCGGAAAAGACCCTGGCGGTTCTCGTCGATGATCCCCGACTGCCGCAGGATGCCCGGTTCCGGACGGCTCTGATGGAAGCGGGCGGGTCGGGCTGGAACCTGATTGGTCTTGGTGAGCGGAATGCTTTTCGAGTCCTGGATGAGTGCCTGCAGCCTTGGGAGGGCCGGGCAATCAACCTGGCGGGCAGCTTGAGTTTGGGTTCCACTGCCGCGGTATTGCAGCGCTGTGCGGGGTACCTTGGGGGAGTGGCTGGACTTCAGGGTCTTGCCCTGGCTTCTGGATGCAAAGCTTACCCATTTGGGAAGTAACTGCGGTCGCACTGGATTCCCGTGAAGACCCGGTGGGATATTTTCGATTTAAAAAAAAGCTAATGGATCGCCCTCCCAGGGCCGAAAAGAGAAATGTCGGGGGTTCCCCCTCACAAATAATCAGGCAACACGGATGTTGCCTTAGGCATCAAGGAGGATGTCATGGTTTCCATTCTTACGAACGTCGCTGCAATGTCCGCCAGCCGTCAGCTGGGGATCACCTCTCACGGGATGCAGACCACGATCGAGCGGCTCACCACGGGCAAGCGCATCAACCGATCTTCTGATGATGCGGCTGGCTTGGTGAACGCGGATCAGTTCGACGCCCAGGCCCGCATCGCTGGCCAGGATGTGCAGGCGGCGAACAACTCTTTCTTCGCCGCCCAGGCGAATGACGGTTACTTGGGTGAAGCGACCACCCAGGTCCAGCGTCTGGTGGAGCTGTACGAAGGCGGCAACGGTAGTTCCGCTGAGGCCACCTCCGTGCTGGCGAACGCCAACGCGGCCATGACCAAAGCCGGTCAGGCCAGCCTCACCATCACCAGTTTGGGCACTGCCACTGCAGCCCTGACCACCATCGACACGGCCCGCGGCACCTTCGCCGCCACCATGGCCACCCAGCTGAGCGCCGCGAACCTAGCGGGCATCTCCAAGGAGAACGCCACTTCTCAGTTGGGCAACATCATGGATGCCGATATCGGCTCCGAAGTGGTGAACCTCACCAAGTGGCAGATCCTGGCGCAGTCGGGCACCAGCGCCCTGAGCAACGCGAACCAGTCGAGCCAGTACGTGCTGGCCCTCCTCCGGTAGCGTTGAGCGGTTCTGAATCACCGGGGGACGGGCCTCGCGCCCGCCTCCCGGTTTCTCAGTGAGGAGCGCTGCCATGGCCGATCAAGTCAATCCCATCGGGAGTGCGGCTACGGGACCACCGCAACTACTCATTGCAGTTGCGGCCGCCCAGCCTGCTCCAACCCAAACGCGTCCTGCCAAAGCTGCGGATACCCAGCCCAGCAAGCCTGAAAGTGCCTCCGCCGGACATGCCACCCAGGTCACCGATGGTGATCTGGAGCTGATCAATAGCCAGCTTCAAGCGGCGAATTCGAACCTGAAATTTCAAATCGATGAAGTTTCGGGCATCAGCTATTTCAAGATCCTCGATTCGGCGACAGGGAAGGTGATTCGGCAGGTGCCTTCCGAGGAAATTCTGTCGATGGCCCGCAAGTTGCGTGAGCTGTCCAGCCATCAGGATGCCTCCGGTGTCCTCATGGATAAGGAAGGCTGAACCCTTCCTGCAAGCGGAGGTACCCATGGCCACCACTGGTATCAGCTTCCAGGGCATCACGTCTGGTTTGCAAACGGACCAGTTAATCTCGGCCATCATGGCCCAGGAGAGCTTGCCCCTTCAGCGTCTGAAGGACAAGGAGACCGCGAATACCAACCGCAAAAATGCGCTGAGCACACTGCAGTCGGATATGACGGCGCTGGCGACGAGTCTCCAGACCCTTCAGTATTCGGCCTCAGGTTTCAGCGCGCGATCCGTTTCCAGCTCCGATGCGGACAACACCTATGTGACGGCTACGGCCAATGGGGCCGCACCGGGCAATTACGACCTAAACGTGACATCCGCAGCGACCCGGGGCCGGCTTACGCCGACCCTCGATGGCGTTACGGGATTACCCACGAATCTAGCGGTCGCGGATCCCAATTCAACCCATATCATCACGTCTGGCACGACGGCCACCTTCGCGGTCCAGGGCACGGACGGCACCGTCAAGACCTTCACGATCGACGACAGCAACAACAGCCTGTACGGCTTGCGGGATGCCATCAATGCATCGCAGACCGGGATGGCGAAGGGCGCCGGGGTGACCGCGTCCGTGGTCAACACAGGCCAGGGAGACAAACCTTACCAACTCGTGATCACAGCCAACAGCACCGGGACGGGCAGCACCCAGGGTCTGGTCACCCTCGCGGATGTCACCGGTGGCGGCGCGAACAACCTCATCGGGATCGCTGCCGGGACGGTCGATTCTCCCACCAAGATTTCGAACGGACTATATTCCGCCCAGGCCGCGACGGATGCCAAGTTCAGCGTCAACGGTATCCAGATGACCCGGTCTTCCAATACCGTGACGGATGCGGTGGATGGGGTCACTTTCAACATCAAGCAGGGCAGTCAGACGGGGACCACCTCGCTAACCGTTTCCGAAGACACCAGCACCATCACCACGGCCATGCAGGATGTGGTCAATAGGTACAACACCCTCATCGCCGACTACAAAAAAGGCACCACCGCGCTGAAGGATTCGGATGGAAACATCATCCCTGCAGCGCTGTCGAACGATCCCACGGCCCGCAACATCATGAACCAGGTCCGGACGGCCTTCCGGGGCATCCCCCCGGGTCTGTCTCCCACAGCGACCTATCATTCCACAGGTGATATCGGCATCACCTCTGCCTCGGATGGCACCCTCAGCCTCAACACCACCACGTTCCAGAAGGCACTCACCACCGATCCCACCTCGGTGATGAACCTCTTCGCCTTCTCGGGCACGACCACGAACGGGGTGGCGACCTTCCAGTACGGGGGGGCGAAGACGACCACGGGCAACGTGGATTTCAATATCAGCTCGTACGACAGTGGCACCGGCAACTGGTCGGGCACCGTCAATGGCATCGCAGTCACCGGGACCAAGGATGGAAACATCGCTAGCACCGCGGGAACTTCCATTGAAGGCCTGATGCTCCATGTGACGGGCACGGGCGCGGGCACCCTGACCTTGACCAAGGGCGCTGGCCAGTTGACCCAGGATGCCGTTTCCAATCTGACCTCCTACCAAGGAACCTTCTGGAACACCCTCTCCAGCATCGATCAGCAGAACAAGGATCTCGACTACCGGATCAGCCAGCAGCAGTCCATGCTCGACAAGCGCCAAGCCACCTTGCAGGACCAGTTCTCCAGGATGGAAACCCTCATCAGTCAGATGCGGGCCAGCAGCGGGTCGCTCTCATCTTCGGGATAACTGGTATTCCAATGGATTCCGTCAGGGTCCTTTCCATGAGACAAAGATTTCCAGGATTGGACCAAGGGGAATTCTGTGGCGGACTTGAAACACTCCAAGTTGCTCGAGACGGCCCGGGAGTTGGATCGTTCCGGTGATGGCGAATCGGCAGTAAAGGCCTATCGCCAGTACCTCCAAGTCGAGCCCCGGAGCGCCGTGGGCTGGGGCGAGCTCGGCGGGCTGCTCATGGTGCTGGGCCGGCTGGATGAAGCGAAGGAGGCCTGCGATAAGGCCCTCCGCCTGGATCCGAACCTCCTCGGGACACGCATCAACGCTGCCTGCGTCCTGATGCATCAGGGCCATCTGGACCAGGCGGAAGAGATGTTCCGGTGGATCCTCGATACGGATCCTCAGCGCAACGATGCGCGGCTTGCCCTGGCGGAATGCCTGGTCAAGAAAGCCGATTTCGAAGGAGCGAAGACCGTCCTCGAACAGATGCTCCAGCAGGACCCGGCCAGCCTTCCGGCGCACCAGATGCTTGGCCACATCTTCCACCGCACGGGCCGGTGGGTGGAGTACCAGAAGGAGATCGAGCGCCGATCAAGTGTCGTGCCCACCTGTGACTATGTGGAGTACGAACGCGGGTACTTAGGCCTGTTGTTCGGGGATATGCCCGCGAGCTGGTCGAAGTACGAGGCCCGATGGCGCGTGCCTCGGTTGACTGGGCCAATGCGGGATTTCAAACAGCCCCGCTGGAACGGAGAGCCCTTCGCAGGCAAGACGCTCCTCCTCCATTACGAGCAAGGCATCGGCGACACCATCATGTTCGTGCGTTATGCGCCCATGGTGAAGGCGCGGGGCGGGAAGGTGATCCTGGAAGTCCAGCCTGCCGTGGTCGATCTCGCGGGCACCTGCCCGGGCGTTGATGCCGTGGTGGCCCACGGCCAGCCGCTGCCGCCTTTCGATCTGCAGATACCTTTGATGTCCCTTCCCATGGTCTTCAAGACGGATCTGAATTCCATCCCCGCCGAAATCCCCTATCTGGATGTGCCCAAGCAGGTACCCAACCAGGAATGGATCGCCAAGGTGATCGCTGCCACCAGCAAGTGCGCGCGGATTGGGTTGGTCTGGGCCGGGAATCCCGCCCATCGGACGGATGCGGTCCGTTCCATCTCCACCGAATTGTTGAAGCCCTTGGCGAATCTGCCGAACGTCTTCTGGTTCGGTTTCCAGTTCCACAATCCGGAACCGCCCCCGCTGCCCAGGTTTATTTCGCTGGTGCCCTGGCTGAACAACTTCTCGGATACCGCCTATGCCCTGAGCGGCATGGATCTTGTGATCACCGTGGACACCTCGGTGGCCCACCTGGCCGGAGCCATGGGCATTCCGACCCTTCTCCTGCTTCCCTATACTTCGGATTGGCGCTGGCTGCTGAACCGGGAGGACAGCCCCTGGTATCCCACCATGCGCATCTACCGGCAATCGGCGCCGGAGGATTGGGTGGGCGTCATCCGGAGGGTGGTCGCGGATCTCTCGGATTCGCCTCAATAGTTCAGCTGGTGCGGATCTTGCTCTCTTCCACCCTTGGGCTTCAAGCGGGTTCTAATCACCCACCTGAGGTCAACCGATAGGAAAGATGGGAGGAACGAATGCAGGGATACCCAGGGGGGAACGCCGCTGACCAGTATCTCGTCCAGCGGGTCCAGAGCGCGAGCCCGGAGCAGCTCGTGGCGCTTCTCCTGGAAGGCGGTCAGAAGTTCCTGAACCAGGCCCTGGTCGCCATGAAGAACAAGGACATCCCCGCGAAGGCCCGCAGCTTAAACCGCGTGTCGGACATCCTCATCGAATTGGCCGCGCGCCTGAACCACCAGGAAGGTGGCGAGCTGGTTGGCAACTTGATCCGCGTCTATGACTGGTGGATGCGGGAGTTGTTCGAGGGTAGTCAAAGGAATCAGCCCGAACGCTTGACAATGATCCGGAACCAGATGGGCGAGATGCGCGATACCTGGGAAGAGCTGCACCGGAAGAAGTATCTCGCCCACGCCTCCGCCAATACTTCGACCAACCTGGATGAATTGATCGGATGAGTGACCTGGATGTGATCCGCGCTCTGGACGCCATGGAGCGCCTGCTCCAGGAGCAGGATCTACCACTGGAAGTTCTCCCGGAATGGCAGAAGACCTATGCGGCCGCCATGGCCTCCGCAGATCGCGGTCCCGGTTGGGATGTGATCATGGACCGGGCCCATGCCCTGGGCAAGCGCCTGGATCAGGCAGCGGACACGTTATCGGTGAAGCGCGACGAAATCAAGCGGGAGCTCGACCTGAAGGCCTTGGGTTCCCGGGCGCTCAAGGGCTATAAGCCGTTCTAGGCCATGGGTACGGCCTTCCCGATGTGGCTGTATCGGATATCGCAGGTAGGGTTAAATGAACCCATGACCCTCACACCTGCTTGATTCAAGCGACCTTGGCCGCCGGTTCAAACCTCTTTTCGTCGGATGATCCTTCATGACTCTGCAAACACTCGTGACCGGCGGCGCAGGCTTCATCGGGAGCCATCTGGTGGAGCGGCTCCTGGAGGACGGCCACCGGGTTCTCGTGGTGGACAACCTCGCCACGGGCCGCGAAGAGAACCTGGCTCCCGTGCGCGACCATCCAGGCCTGAGGCTCGAGAAGGTGGCTGTGCAGGATTTCGAGAGACTGCGTCTCCTCATGGATGGCGTGGACTGGGTTTTCCATCTCGCGGGCCTCGCGGACATCGTGCCCTCCATCCAGAAGCCCATGGCGTACCACAGCACCAATGTGGACGGCACCCTCTCCGTGCTCGAATCCGCGCGGCTCGCGGGGGTGAAGCGCTTGGTCTACGTCGCGTCTTCCACCTGCTACGGCCTGCCCGATGTCTTCCCCACGCCCGAGACCGCGCCCATCCGGCCCATGTTCCCCTACGCCGTCTCCAAGTACATGGGCGAGGAGCTGGTCCTGAACTGGCACAAGATCTACGGTCTGCCTGCGGTTTCCTTGCGGTTCTTCAATGTCTTCGGGCCCCGCTCCCGGACGACGGGGGCCTATGGCGCAGTATTCGGGGTGTTCCTGGCCCAGAAGCTGGCGGGCAAACCTTTCACCGTCGTGGGGGATGGCACCCAGACACGGGATTTCACCTTCGTCACCGACGTGGTCGATGCCATGGTCAGAGCCGCCGAGTCTTCCGTGAGCGGCGAGGTGTTCAACGTAGGCTCGGGAGGCACCTACAGCATCAATTCGCTTGTCGGACATCTTGGCGGGGAGATTGCCTACGTTCCCAAGCGTCCCGGCGAGCCAGACTGCACTTTTGCCGATATCACGAAAATCCGCCGTGTCCTCCAATGGGAACCCTCCGTGACATTTGAACAAGGAATCGAGATCATGCTGGACCACATCGAGCTTTGGCGGAGCGCCCCCGTCTGGGATCGGGCCTCCGTGGAAGAAGCGACCCGCGATTGGTTCAAGTATCTCGGCCGGTGAGGCGCGTCATGACCGTGACCCATCCAACGAGCCCCAAGATCCTTCCCTTCGAGGAATTGGCCAAGCGTTTGGCCCAGCGGCCCCAGGGCCAGATCGTCGTTCATTGCCATGGCGATTTCGAGGTCCTCCACGCGGGCAACATCCGGCATTTGGAAGAGGCCCGGAGCCTGGGCGATGTGCTGGTGGTGTCCCTCACCCCGGACCAGCAGATCCACTTCCTCTCCGAGCGTCCCGTCTTCAAGGAGGACCTGCGGGCCGAGGCGCTGGCGGCCCTCTCCTTCGTGGACTTCGTGACCGTCAATCCTCTGCAGGGACCAGCCGAAGCCATCCGGGCCTTGAAGCCCGACCGCTACGCGCTCTATGGACCCGCGGAAAAGGTCACGAGGAACCACACCGCTGAGGAAGCGGCCATCCTCGAGGTGGGCGGCAAGCTGACGTTCACGAATCCCCCTCTGTCCGAGGAAATTCATACGCCCGTCAATCCCTTGTCCCAGTATTCCCCCGAGGTCATCAACTACCTCCAGGATTTCTCTTCGCGCTATTCCGCCTCCTCGATCCTGGGCTGGCTGCAGAACGCCCGCCATCTCAAGGTCCTCGTGGTGGGGGAGGCGATCCTGGACGAGTACCACTACTGCGAGACCATGGGGAAATCGGGCAAGGAACCCAATCTCGCGGCGCGGTACCTCTACTCCGAGACCTTCGCCGGCGGCATCCTGGCGGTGGCCAACAACGTGTCGTCCTTCTGCGACCACGTGGGCGTGCTCACGGTCCTTGGCCGGCAGAACGGGTCTCCCGACAATTCCGAACTCTTCATCCGCCAGCATCTGAGCCCGAAGATCCTCCCCACCTTCCTCTACCAGGACGACGCGCCCACCATCGTCAAGCGGCGTTTCCTGGAATGCTACCCCCTGCAGAAGCTCTTCGAGGTCTACCTGCTCAAGCACATGGAGGAGGAAGGCCCGCTGGTGGACGAGCTCTGCCAGAAGCTGGAGGAGATCGTCGCCGGCTACGACGTGGTCATCGTGGCGGACTACGGGCACGGCATGCTGGGACCGCGCGCGGTGGAGATCCTCTGCCGCAAGGCCCGCTTCCTGGCGGTGAATACCCAGACCAACGCGGATAACCAGGGCTTCAACACCATCTCCAAGTACCCCCGCGCGGATTTCATCTGCATCTCCGAAAAGGAGATCCGCCTGGAGGTCCGCAATCGCCGGAAGGAGCCGGGACCCATCATGGAAGAAGTAGCCCGGCGCATGGGCTGCGAGACGCTCCTCGTGACCCGGGGGCAGGCGGGCAATCTGCTCTTCAGCCCCAAGGATGGCTTCTTCACCTGCCCCACCCTGTCCTACCGTGTGCTGGACCGCGTGGGCGCGGGCGACGCGGTGCTTTCGGTGACCTCGCTGTGCGTGGCCCAGGGCGCGCCCACGGAAGCCATCGGCTTCATCGGCAATCTCGTGGGCGCCCATGCCGTGACCATCGTCGGAAATCGCTCTTCACTGCAATTGGACAGTCTGGAAGAACACGTTCTGTCCATCCTCAGGGATCGGTGAACCATGGGCTCCATCGGATCGAACGCCGTCACCTCCATCCAGCACCTGCTGGCGGAACCCGGTCTCGTGCAAACCACGGACAAGCAAGGGATGGTGATCGCTTTCGACCGGGCGATGGAGAATGCAGTGTCCATGATCCTCGGCGTGCGCTCAGCCCGGCGCAAGGTGATGGTCATCGGCAACGGCGGCAGCGCCGCCATCGCCAGCCACATGCAGACGGACCTGAGCGGATCCCTGGGCACGCGGGGTCTCATCTTCAATGAACCCTCGCTGATCACGGCCCTTTCCAACGATCACGGCTACGAGCACGCCTTCGAACGCCTCGTGGGGCTCTGGGCGGATTCCGGCGATCTCCTGGTGGCCATCAGCAGCTCCGGCAAGTCGGCCAACATCCTCAATGCCTGCGAAGCCGCGCAGACACGGGGTTCGAGCCTCATCACCTTCTCCGGTTTCGGCGCCGACAACCCCCTGCGATCCCGGGGCGACATCAATATATATGTAGCAAGTCCGTACTACGGTCCGGTGGAGTCGTCCCACCAGATGCTGATCCACCACCTGACGGACCGGATCCTGATCAACCTAGCTTCCGAGGCGAAGGGATGAAATTCAATCGTGTATTGGTGACGGGTGGTGCAGGTTACGTGGGATCGGTCCTGATCCCCAAGCTCCTGGACGCGGGCTATACGGCTCGGGTGCTGGACCTCTATCTCTACGGCGAGCAGGTCTTCGATGGCGTCCGCGGCAATCCGAAGCTGGAGGAAGTGAAAGGCGATATCCGGGACCAGGCCCTGCTGAAGACCGCCCTCAAGGATTGCGACGCGGTGATCCACCTGGCCTGCATCTCCAACGATCCGAGCTTCGAGCTGGATCCGGACCTGGGCAAGTCCATCAACTACGACGCCTTCTTCGGCCTGGTGGACATCAGCAAGGACTGCGGTGTGAAGCGCTTCATCTATGCCTCCTCCTCCAGCGTCTACGGCGTGAAGCAGGAGCCCGATGTCACCGAGAATCTGTCCCTGGAGCCCCTCACGGACTACTCCAAGTACAAGGCGCTCTGCGAAGAGGTACTGCTGGCCAGGCAAGCCAAGGGCTTCACGGCCTTAATCCTTCGCCCCGCCACGGTATGCGGCTACTCCCCGCGCCTGAGGCTCGACCTCACCGTGAACATCATGACCAGCCACGCCATCCACAATCATGTCATCAAGGTCTTCGGTGGCGCCCAGGCCCGGCCCAACCTGCACATCCAGGACATGACCGATCTCTACCTCCGGTCCCTGGAGTGGGAAGACGCGGCCATCAGCGGCAAGATCTACAACGCCGGCTACGAGAACCACACTGTGCGAGAGATCGCGGACATGGTCCAGGAGGTCGTGGGGCCCGACGTGGACATCGTCACCACGCCCACCAACGACAACCGCTCCTACCGGATCTCCTCCGATAAGATCAAGCGGGAGCTGGGTTTCGTGCCCAGGCATACGATTCACCAAGCAGTCGAGGATCTGAAGGCTGCCTTCCAGCAGGGGCTCGTGCCCAACGCCATGACCGATCCTCGCTACTCGAACATCCAGGTCATGAAACAGAAAGGTCTTCGCTGAAATAACGGACCATGAAAATCCACATCCTGACTATCGTGTGGGGCGCCCCATTCATTGAGGTATTCCTCGGCTATGGATTGCCGAGTCTCGCCTCGGAGGGCAATCTTCCATCCCTGGCGAAGGAGCACGAGGTCGTCTACAGGATTTATACGACCCGCCCGGAAGCCGAGGTGATGGCAGCTCACCCCCTGGTCCGCCGATTATCTTCGTTGATCCAGGTGGAATTCCCGGACATTGATTCCCCGCAGGTTCTGGAGGCCATGCAGGTTTTTGACCGGATGGAGTCGTACAACTACCGTCGCATGAATGGTGGCGGCATGGACGGTCTTCGACATGCCTGGAAGGAACAAGCCGGCGTGATATTCGTAGGCCCAGACAATATCTATTCCGATGGTGCCTTGGCGCGGGTAGCCCGGGCTGTGCGTAACGGAAAACGAGGCGTGCTGCTAAGTCCTTTGGCCATCCTGCCAGATGGCTTCCTGCCCGCCCTTGAATCATCGTTTCCCTTGAATGAGGCCGGAGCTCGGACCCTCCCACCGCGAGAACTCACTCGATTGGGATTGCGTCACTGCCATTCATGGATGGCCGGGGCTTTCGTTGATTCTGCCTGGTCCACGGTGCTGTCTTCCCTGTACTGGCACGTGGGGCCGGAGGGCATCCTGGCGCGCTCTTGGCATTTGCATCCTCTCTACCTGAACCCCCAGCGATGTGCCCGAGACTTTTTCATCTCCCATGACAATGATTTCGTGAGCCAGGTCATCGATGATGTCCGGGAGCTGGAGATCATCCAGGATTCCGACGAAATCTGTTTCATCGATCTTCAACCTGCGGATACTCAGCGCTTTTCCAGAACGGTTAAAGAGCCCTTCACCCCCCTCCGGTATGCGCTGGCTGCGGAGCAGCTGTTCTGCACAGCGGAAAATTTCTACAACGTCCGCCATGCGGTTCGATTCCACGGAGAAAATCTGAACCAGGCCTGGGAGGACGTGGAACTAGCCTCGGACGACATCCTGGACCGCATCCAGGGGTGGATGGCCTTTCTGGAACCGGGCTCCTGGGTCCGACCACGCAGACTTGATCAGGCTGAGCTGCGGGAGGCCAATGCAATGTTTGAAATGCTCCAGTGCTCAACGCAGGGTCTCGACGCTGCCATCGTTTGGGCTAATCTGGGGAAACTCCACGGGGCCATGGGCCATTGTGAAGAGGCGCTCCGGGCCTTGGAACATGAATTGGAGCTGCGCTCCCAACACATTCGAGCCGTCGTGCGCCTGGCGAGATCGGCAGCTACGCTCGGTTTTCGGGATTTGGCAGAACGGGCCCTCCATCAGGCGTCCACCATCGATCCCCGCTACTTCGAACTGGATGATCTCAGGCGTATCGTTCAAGACATTGATGTTCAGGATTCTTCCCGAAGCCGTTCACTAGCCGATGGTATTCAACAATGAAAAGCGCCCGCTATTCGTACCTTGCCCAGCAGTTCGCGAACCCTGACCAGATCCTGGAGGAATTGGCCCGGCTTGTGGCCACAGGGGATTTCACGCTGGGTAAACCCGTTGCGGAATTCGAGCGGCGATTCGCGGACATGCTCGGGATCCGCCATGCGATCGGCGTCGGCTCCGGAACCGATGCTTTGAAGTTATCCCTCAAGGCGCTCGATGTAGGTCATGGCGACGAAGTCATCACGGCCGCCAACACGTTCATCGCCACGGTCGGCGCAATCCATGAGACAGGCGCCCGGGCAGTCCTGGTAGATTGCACGGATTCCTTCTGTATGGATGTGGATCAGGTGGAGGCCGCCATCACGCCCCGCACCAAGGCCATCATGCCCGTGCACTTCACGGGAGAAGTGGTGGACATGCCGAGAATCATGGCGATCGCGGGAAGGCATCACCTCCATGTGGTGGAGGACGCATGCCAGGGCATTCTCTCGGAGTGGGACGGGAAGCGCTCCGGCACTTGGGGTGCGGCGGCGGGTTTTTCCCTTCATCCCTTGAAGAACCTCAATGTATGGGGTGATGGTGGGGTGATCGTCACCAACGACGATCGAATGGATGAAAAGCTTCGGTTGCTGCGAAACCACGGTTTAAGGACCCGCGATGAGATCGCCGTTCTTGGATGCAACTCCCGCCTCGATTCCGTGCAAGCGGTGGTGGGCAATTGGCTCATCGGCCAGACCGTCGATATCACCGAGCAGCGCATCCGCAATGGAGCGTTCTACGACAAGGCTCTTTCCGGCATTCCGGGAATCGTGGTTCCGCCCCGTCGTCAGGGCACGAAACGGGTCTTTCACCTCTATATGGTCTTCGCCAAGGATCGCGACGCCCTCTACCAGCATTGTCTGTCGAGGGGAGTGGAGGCCAAGGTGCACTATCCGATTCCTCTGTACCAGCAAGAAGGGCTTAAGGTTCTCGGCTATCTCCCGGGCCGTTTCCCGGTCACGGACCGCCACGCCTCGCAGGTGATCAGCTTCCCGGTGGATCAGCACCTCTCCAGAGAAGAACAAGAGTATGTGGTGGAGGTTGTCCGGGATTTCTACGAGGGGAGATGAGCACGATGCCGCGGGTTCCGTACGTCGATTTCCAGGCCCAGTTCGACGAAGAACGGGAGGAACTGTTGCCCCTTGTCGAAACGGTGCTTCGTCGCGGAGATTTTGTCGGTGGCGCCGCCATCGAAATGCTGGAACAGGACCTGGCGGCCTATTGCGGGGTCCGGTTCGCAGTGGCCTTGAATTCGGGAACAGACGCGCTTCTCCTGGGTCTCAAGGCCCTTGGGCTCCAGGCGGGGGACGAGGTCATCACGCCCCCGAATTCTTTCGTTGCGTCCACGGCCGCCATCCTGGGCATGGATGCGACTCCGGTCTTCGCAGATGTACGGGAGGACCAGAACATCGATCCCCAGGCGATCGAGGCTGTCATCACACCCCGCACCCGAGCCATCATGCCGGTGCACCTCACCGGGCGCCCCGCGGACATGCGAGCCATCATGGCCATTGCCGAGCGGCACGGACTGGCGGTGATCGAGGACGCTGCGCAATCCATCGGGACCCTGATCGAAGGCCGCATGACCGGATCGTTTGGCCAGATCGGGTGCTTTTCTGCGCATCCCTTGAAGAATCTGAACGCCATGGGTGACGCGGGATTCCTCACGACGAACGATGCCAGGATCGCAGAGGAAGTGCGGCTCATGCGCTGCCACGGAATGCTGAACCGGGACACCGTGGTGCGCTGGGGCACGGTATCACGAATGGATACCCTCCAGGCGGAAGTGCTGCGCATGCGCCTCCGGCGTTTGCCCTCCGTGATTGAGCGACGCCGCCGGAACGCCGAGTTGTACGGTCAGGTTCTCGATCCGAGGATCTTCGTGCCCCGAGGCCTGCCTGGGGCCTTCAACACCTACCACCTCTTCGTGGCACAGGTGGACCGGCGGAACGAGCTGCAGGCTTTCCTAAAGGATCGGGGAGTGGACACGGCGGTGCATTACCCAGTGCCTATCCATCTGCAACCCGCGGCAGCCGGCCTGGGGAAAGGGAAAGGCAGTTTCCCCGTTTGTGAACGGCAGGCCGAGCGGATTCTTTCCCTGCCCATTCACCAGTTCTTGTCCGTCGCGCAGATCCAATATGTGGCCGAACAGATGAATGCCTTTCTGGCTCATTGACGGGGCATGCCCCTGTGCCAGCGAAGCGTTCTTCGGATCGCTTCGGCAAGATCAACGGTCTGATGCAGGCCCAGTTCGATCCTGGCTCGGCGTGTGGACGGGACGTAGCGGGGAGCCCGTTCGGCACAAATGGTCGGGTTGACGATATCCACACGCTGCCTCGCTACCTTGGCGACTTCCTGGGCAAGCTGGGCAATGGTCACGGCATGTTCAGACCCCACGTTGTAGGCACGGCCAGCCTGTCCCCGCAGGAAAATGGTCCATAGCCAGGCCGCCAGATCCGTCCCATACAGGTAGGAGCGCACCGGCGTCCCATCTCCTGTGACAAGGATCGGTTCGCCCTTCAAGGCATTCCCAAGGAAATTGCCTGCGGCGAAATGGGCATTCAACGGCAGTTTGGGGGCAAGGAAGGCAAAGCACCGGGCCACGGACACCGGTAAGTTCTGCTCCTGATGGAAACGGGTGCAGAGGGCTTCCGACTGCCATTTGCTTCGGCCATAACTCGCTCCTGATGGAAGGTTGCCGATGTGATCCTCCGGGATACGCTCCAGCTCCGGGGGCTGGATACCGTAGACGGCTCCGGAGCTGATGAACAGGACTCTCTTCGCCTTTACCCGGATCGCCGTGTTCAGGAGCCGATGGGTACCTTCCACCAAAGCATTCAATTGGTCTTCGACTGGAGGTCCCTGAGTGGTGGCTGCCCCATGGATTAAATGTGTGAAGTCGTCGGGCAAGGGACCATGCCCGAGGTCTCCCTTCTCCAGCGCAATGGCGGGATCATTTGCCACATGGGGCATGCGGCGCTCGAAGGATCCAGGATTTCGAGTAAGCAAGGTGATCTTGGTGCACAGACCCAAGGTTTTGGTGGCCCGGAGGAGGCTCTCCACGAGCCAAGCTCCAAAGAATCCCGTGCACCCGGTCATCAGGAGTTTCGCATTCGCGAGCTCCAGCCACGCATCGCCCACCTGTCCCATCACATCCGCGAGATCCGAGGAGGCGAGAGGAGTGTCCTGGAACGGATCGTCCTTTGACAAGAGTGGCCTCGTGCTTAGCAAGTAGAATGCCCTAGGGTTGACCAGCATCTCAACCAGTCATCCTACGGGGCCTCGCGGTCCGTATTTCCGGTACCAAACGTGCGTGATACAACATCTCCGGAGTCGCACATGACCGATCTAGAACCCCTGGATTACGAGCATCTGGTAGCGACCTTTGAATCGGATCTACTGGTACGGCTCAGGAGACACCGATCCGATGTGCCTTTCCTGGAAACGTGGGTCCCCGATGCCGACCTGCCGCGGAGCATCCTCAACATGGTCGAAGCGGCGGAAGCCTGCGGCCAGTCCCAGTTCTCTCTTCGTATTCCCAAGGCAATGATGTCGGCCGAGGTGCGGCATCGGCTGGAGGAATTGGTTTCGGGGCTAGCTGAAACCGTTTGGACCGAACGAGACGGCGACCTTGATTTGTGCATCCAGAAGATTGGGTGTCAGCCGTGACCACGGAGACTTACACAGTGCAGGAAGGGCTTCTTTCGCTGACCCTCCATGTCCGGGATGGACTCGTGGAGGAGCTGGCTTTTAGCGGCCTCTCCGATCCTGAGGAGCTTGCACTGTTGGAAAAGGTAAGAATTGCCGCTTTGGGCGTTCCGCTTCGGGAGGCAGCCGATCACGCTGCTATCTATGCGCTTCACTCTTTTGTCTCTGCGGTGAGCGCAAATAACGTCCATGGGATTCGCCTCACCGCGAACTCGAGCCCTTTGCTGGCGCAGGCCGAGCGCCTTCTGCGCCACGTCCATGGAGTCTACGGTGAGCAGCATGGTCCGGATCCGGGCCGGAACTCCTTCGATCGCGGAATCTCCAAGGCGTGGGCGAACCAATCCATGGTCCGCAAGATCGAACGGGTGCAGGCACTTCTGGATCGTCAATCGACCGCTTTCGGCATGGATTCCACAGAGATTCGGGTGGAGCATATCGATTCCTGGGAACGTATCTTTCTGGACCTGGGCACCGTCCTGCCGGTGGCCCAGAAACCCGCCTTCCTCTTGGCCTTCGAGCACTTGCTGCGCCGCGAGACAGCCGAGCGGTTGGAAGTCTTTTTGGTCGAGATGAAGGATTTGAATGAAATCCGTCGGGAACACTTGAACCACATGCCGGGGACCACCCCATGACTGAAACGCCGGACCCACAGAAACTGATCCTGGATGGAACCAAGATCAGCTGGCACCAGGAACGAATCCTGGCTTGGCAACGGGGAGAGCGTATCGCTCCCATCACCATCGACATGGCCCTCACTCGGGCCTGCAATTTCGGCTGCCATTACTGCTACGCCATGCTCCAGGAGAATGACCGCAAGCGGATCACGCGCGAAGTCATGTTTGATTTCCTGGAGGATTGTGCGGCTCTAGGCGTGAAAGGCGTCAGTCTGGTATCGGATGGAGAGAGCACCATTTCGCCGGCCTTCGTGGAGACGCTTCTGAAAGGTCATGAGCTGGGTATTTCCATGGCGTGCGGGACCAACGGCTTCGTCCTCACCCGGCGCAAGCTTGAAGAGATCCTGCCGACACTCACCTACCTGCGGGTGAACATCTCCGCGGGAGAACCGGCCCGGTACGGCGAGATCATGGGGGTGCCGGAGACCTACTTCGACCGGGTCGTTGCGAACATCCGCGAAATGGTCGCGATCAAGCGGCGTCTCGGATTGTCAGTCACCATCGGCCTGCAGATGGTCCTCATGCCCCAGTACGCGGACCAGATCCTACCCTTGGCCCGTCTGGGCAAGGAACTTCGGCCCGACTATCTGATCATCAAGCACTGTTCCGACAATGAGGATGGGGATCTGGGTGTCGCATACGACGGTTACGGAGATTTGCACAACCTCCTCCGTGAAGCGGAAACCTATTCCGACGACGGCTACCAGGTGGTCGTGAAGTGGTCCAAGATCCGCGCCGAGGGCAAACGCAGCTATCAGCGCTGCTACGGCCCGCCCTTCCAGATCCAGATTTCCGGCTCCGGCCTGGTGGCGCCCTGCGGATTCCTGTTCAACGAGCGCTACAAAAAATTCCACATCGGGAATATCTGCGAGCAGCGATTCAGGGATATTCTCGCCTCGGATCACTACTGGGATGTCATGAACCACCTGGCCAGCGCCGATTTCAATGCACAGAGAATGTGCGGCACCCTGTGCCTCCAGCACCATACGAACGAGTTCCTGGACGCGTTCGTGAAGGGTGGAGGCTCCTTGCCGGACATAACGGGACGCATCGCCCCTGAACATCTCGACTTCATCTAGCGGATACCATGCGAAGCCTGCCGACTCTGGATCTCGAAGACCTAGCTGCCCGCGCCAACCGGATCCGCCGCGAGGTAGTCGAAATCGCCTGCGCCAACGGCGCGGGTCATATCGCCCCATCCCTTTCGTGCATCGATATCTTGGCGGTGCTTTACTACCGCTGTCTGCATTTCAACAACGATCCATCATGGCCGGAGCGAGACCGCCTCGTCTTCTCGAAGGGTCATGGAGCCTATGGGTTGTATGCGATCCTGGCCGACCTTGGCTGGATTCCTCGCGAAGACTGGACCTCCTTCTACAGGGGCAGTCCCCTTTCCGGATGCATCGAACGGGATGTCACTCGCGGTATCGAGGCAGGTACCGGGTCCCTTGGCCATGGACTCCCCATCGCCGCGGGCATGGCCTTCGGTGCCCGCATCGCCGGGTATGATTGGCGGACGGTGTGCATCCTCGGGGATGGAGAAATGCAGGAAGGTTCCTGCTGGGAAGCTATTCAATTTGCCGTGAAGCATCGGCTTGGGAACCTGCTCACCATCGTCGACGCCAATCGCCTCCAGGCGATGGACTTCCTGGATCGCGTCCTCACTCCAGCCGACCGTGACGACGATTTGCGCCGCAAGCTGGAAGGCTTCGGCATGGAAGTGGCGGATATCGATGGTCATGATCAGGCCGCCCTGGCGCGTGTCATTGGCGACTGGCGAGACAATCCGCCTCCTCCGGACCGACCCATCGCGCTCATTGCGCACACCATCAAGGGCTACGGCGTCAAGGCCATGGAGAACGTTCCCCATTTCCATTTCCGCCTGCCGACGGCTGCCGATCTGGCCCAGGGAGTGCGATATGAGTGAGGCTGATCCCAACTTTCGCAAGTCGGTCATCGATCTCCTCATCCCTTACGCCTTGGCCGATAAGCGTATTGTTCTGCTGGTGGGAGACATGGGTTTCGGTGCCATCGATCGTTTCACCGCTGCCATGCCCGACCGCATTTTCAATCTTGGCATGATGGAGCAGGGCATGGTCGGTGCTGCCGCTGGCATGGCATTGGCAGGTCTCAAGCCCGTGGTCTACACGATGCCGAACTTCCTGGCCTTTCGCGCCATCGAGCAACTGCGCAACGATGTCGTCCATCAGCACGCGGCGGTCAAGCTGCTTGCCACCGGGGTCAATGATTACTTTCGATTCCTCGGCTTTTCCCACTGCTGTGGCGAAATGGACCGGGAGCTGATGGAGATGGTGGGCATGCGTGTTCACGATCCCTATCGACCTCTCTGTGAAGACTTTCCGGCCATGGTTGCCTCCTGGATTGAGGACGATGACCCCGCCTATCTTCGAGTCTGAGTCGTGAGTCGGAGCATGGATGATGTCGAGAGGATCTGAATGAAATTCCTCATCATGGCGCCCAGGTTCGTCAACAAGACGGGGGATTATTACGATTTCCCTGTAGGTCTGGCCTACATTTCCGCTGTGTTGAAGCGGGCAGGTCATGAGGTGCACACCCTCAACCTGAACCACCTGCCCACGGATGATGTCGACGCTGTGGTGCGGGAAACGGTGCGATCCAACCACTTCGATGCCGTATGCACAGGCGGGCTATCGGCCCACTACCTGCGGATCAAACCGCTCGTGGAGGCTTCGCGCGCGGCATCTCCCGAATCCAAGATCATCCTTGGCGGTGGCCTGATCAGCAGCGAACCCGAACTGATGGTGGAAGCGCTGGGCATTGACATAGGGGTGATCGGCGAGGGAGAGGAAACCATTCTGGAATTGGCCCAGGTGCTTGAGTCCGGCGGCTCATTGGAAGGCGTGCGGGGCATCGTCTACCGGAATCCGGACGGCAGGATCATTCGCACCGCCGAGAGGCCGAACATCAAGGATTTGGATGCTCTTCCATTCCCTGACTACGACGGATTCGATGTATCCACCTATCTCTCCTACCAGCGGACCAACGACACCATCTACTACATGAATACCTTCGACCGGCCCCGCCTGTTGCCGGTCATCGCCAGCCGTTCATGCCCCTATTGCTGCACATTCTGTTTTCATCCCAACGGCAACAAATACCGGCGCCGAAGCCTCGATGGCTTCATCAAGGAAGTCGAGCACCTGGTCGAACGGTACGACATCAATCTGCTGGCCATCCTGGATGAACTCTTCTCCGTGGACCACGAGCATATGGTTGAATTCTGTGAACGGATGAAGCCCTTCGGGCTCAAATGGATCGCCCAGCTGCGAGTGGATCAGGTGGACCGGGATCGGCTCTCCATGTTCAAGGACGCGGGTCTCTTCTACATCAGCTACGGCATTGAGAGCGCCTCGGATTCGGTGCTCAAAAGCATGAAGAAGAAAATCAATATGGCTCAAACCAAGAAGGCTTTGGAGCTCACCCGCGAGTTGGGGATCGGTATCCAGGGCAATTTCATTTTCGGGGATCCGGCCGAAACCCCGGAGACGGCCACTCAGACCATCGATTGGTGGATCCAGCACAGTTACTACCACTTGAACATGGGTGCGCTCATCCCCTATCCCGGATCGGATGTCTACAACCTCTGCCTGCAGAGAGACCTCATCAAGGACCGCTTGGCATTCGTTGAAAGCGGTTGCCCGTCTCTGAACATGACAGCCATGACTCAATCGGATTACAGCCGCGTTTTCCAGATAGCGGCCCAGGCCCAGGCCCAGCATCGCCAGTTCTGCCGGGTCATCTCGGTGACCCCCACGTGCTACGACGTGCAGAAGAAGACGCGTCTCTACCGCTTGGAAATGGAATGTCCGCATTGCCAAAAGACCACGGTCTATCAGGATTTCCATCAGGATGCGCTGGAGGTATTCAAGATCGTCTGCCGCCATTGTCGTCAGCGGAGCGATATCTCTTCCGCCCACTTTGGGCATGTCTTGAAAGGCTTCACATCCATACGGACAGCACTGAAACGATTGGCTGATGCTGGCACTCCGCTGGCACTCACCCCTGCGATTGGAGAAGAAGACGTCCGTGAATTCATGGAGCTGCTGGACGTGGATATCCGTTCACTCAACATCCGGTGCGTCTTGGACCAGGACGCTGGCAAGGATGGATTGAGTTTTCTCGGTGCTCCCATCAGTCTTCGGACTCCGGAAAACGTTCGGGCCTTGCTTCCCGACCACCATTTTCTCCTCCTTCCGTGCGGAAGGCCCGAGGCCATCCTGGAACACCTGAAGGGCATTTGTGGGGTTTCTCCGGATAAGGTTTTGTCGCTGCCCCGCAAGCATATGCAAGTCGACCGAAGCCCGTTGGATCCCCCTGCCATGGCTTCCGCCCTCGGAGCGATCCATCCGGAGCTGGCAGGAATCACGTCGAACCTCCCGCTCACGCAGATTGAAGCGTGCGCGGCAGACGTAGCCATGTTCAAGGCCTTGCACGACCTGCATGTCCAAGGAATCACCCGTTTGGCGGTGCTTTGCGACATTCTTCGCCTGAACCCATGCCTCACCGCGGCAGAAGCTCTGGGTTTCAAACAGGTGGATTTTGTCAGCAATGCTCGCCAGAACTACTACTTTGCCGGGCGCCGAGGGTTGCAGAAGGCCGTGACGGTCCCCATGCTGCAGGACGGCGGTTACCAGGCGGTCCTCATCTTGCGACAGGCCTCTGTGGCCTTGGAGACGGACGCTTTCGATGCCATGCCGGCGCGTTCGGATTGGACAGTTTGTGATCTCGATATGTTCGAAGGAACCGGGCATCTGGAAAACCTACTCGCCGCCGACATTGCCGCAAAGCTCAACCGCGCGCGGGTGGACGTGGTGTACGTGGCTGAATTCGCATACGTCAACCTTTGCAAACAAAGCCAGTCGCTGCGGCGGAAGGGTTGGCGGACGGCCCTCCTGGTCGTACAGCCCTCCAACATGGACAAGAATGCAGGGTATTTCGACGAGGTGGTCAGCAGCTATCGCAGCCTCTCGGTGTTGTTCAACGCCCTGCGCGGCGTGGATGCGCCCATATTCCATGTCCAGGGCTGGCTCACCTATCACTACCTTCCACTTCTAGCCAAGGCGGCCAATCCGAGCGCCAAGGTGGTGACTGAATTCAACGATATCCCGCAACTATTCGGCGAATGGGATTTCCTAGAGAGCCTATTCGGGAAGCCTCGCACCCATCTCGAGAAGATCTGCAGTCCCCTGGTTTTCCAGCATTCCGATGGTCTCGTCTTCAACACCGCAACAGAAGGCGCCAGCACACTCGTTCAGGAGATGCAGACTCCCACTCCATACCTCTGCTTCCATAGCTATCCGGAACCGGGTTTCTTCGAATCAAAGCAAATTGCGGTGGACCATGATCCTTCTCCTGAACCGCACCTGGTCTTCATCGGTAACGTGGCTCCATCTTCTCTTCCCAAGGCCGGATGGGGGGACGTTCAGCTCCTGCCGATGATCGAGGAACTGATGATCCTGCAGCTGCGCTTCGACATTCTCCTGAACCCATCCCAGCTCAGAAATGATGGAGCTTTCGCCGACTACCACTACCTCGAGCATACGAACCCGCGTTTCCGCCTGCGCAGTGGCATCCCGCCCCACCAGCTGGCCGCCGACCTCACGCGGTACGACTTCGGGGTGATGTTCTACCGCTTCCCAAAGGGGTTCGGCGTCGGGCGGAGGCATTTCGATTACATGCTGCCCACCAAGTTCTTCAGTTTCATTGAAGCCTGCGTGCCCATCGTCGTCAGTGAAGAACTCGCGTACGTCAGCGCCATCGTGCGAGAACACGGCCTCGGGGTGGTGGTCTCGCAGTCCGAGATCAGCCGGCTCGGCGCGATCCTCGCGCAGGTGAACACAGTCACGCTGCGGCGCAACATCACCGCCTATCGCGCCACCGTTCTGATGGACGAGAAGATCGTTAAGATGGAGGCCCTTTATCACCAGTTGCTGGCCAAGGCACCTGTCTGACCCTGACAATATACACTTGGGTGGGTGGGTTGACTTCCTCCTGTGGAGTCAGCATGTCCAGAAGTAGCAATATTACGGAGCTAAAGCGGCAAACGCCAAAAGCCCCTGATGACGAGTTTTCTGAGTCTCTCGGGGGATGTCATTTAGTCAACTTCAAAGGTTATCTGTCCATTGACCTGTGTGTTGTTCGTGGCGGTTGACCAGTTGGGAGACGATCCATTCCGAAAGAAAGCTAAGTTGCCAGAATATGCCTGAACGATTCCAGGGCCCGTTTCTGCAGTTCCTGCATTCACAGCGTAAAACGTAGACCAGACAATGCTAGGGCTCGTAAACCCGCCAGGAATTAGTCGCAGGAGTTGAGTGATGGGTGTGCCGCCAACACTCGTCGCGTTAAGAGTGAACAGGACCGTGAGCTGCCGGCAGTTCCATCGCCTGTGTCCTGATTTGAAAGATCAACTTGGCCTGCGCCAACCGATACGATTGTCAATTTTTAACCGCTGACGCCAGCGAGAAGTCCACGAATTGTTAACAGTGAAGCATTGTTGCAGAGGAGCAGGTCTGCGCCAGAAAAATCGAAATCATCTAGATTTCCGGTATTTGTCGTCGTTGCTTGAGTCCACCTCATAATTCCGTCCTCCTCAGATCTATGTATAGTTTTTTTTATTTTCATGAGTTTTACAAAAGCCAGATAGTTTGTCAAACGATAATGATGTCTGAAAATAACAATATGATTTTATGTGGAGAAATAAATTAACATCAACAATTGTAAGGATGGAATCCCATGTGTGCAACTTGCCCTGTCTGTGAAAGTACTAACCATTACTACTTGAGGCGTGTCTTCGTCTCACCTGATGTGCCCGAAGCATTTCACCTGCTCGACCGCAGCTTCTTTCTTGCCTGTCGCCGCTGTGGAACCGTATTCATGTACCCCCCACGGGTAGAGGCGCCTCAGGTCTCCCAAGACCAGACTTCTTCTTCCTACTACCGCCAGATGGCAGCTGAGCGGGATGTGGCTGAGGAGGTCGTCAAGGCTCATGTGCACCATATTCAGGAACCTAAATACAAAACGTGCCTGAAGTTCCTCCAGGCCCATGTGGATCCCGCCGCGCACACCCGCTGGCTGGATATTGGCTCCTCCGGTGTGCCGACGGCGTTTCCAGATTTCCAGTTCACCACAATCGAGACAGATCCCGTCGCAGTGCGCATCGGCCAAAACCTTTATAAAAAGGAACGGATTTTCTGTTCCACCTATGAAGATTTCCAGAGTGCCCAGCCCTTCGATGGAGTGCTCTTCCACCACAGCCTTTACTGCATGGCCAACCCAGCTGCCATGCTCCGTAAGACATTTGAATTGCTCCGGCCCCACGGCCTCCTGCTCGTTGCCATTTCCGACTTCTTTATGGAGACGACCTCCACCCAGGATGATGGTCAATTTCTGCGCATCGAGGATGTCCTCCGCGGGGATGTGATGCGCGTGTATTTCAACCGCCACTCCTTGGAATACCTTTGTAATCGGCTGGGTTTCCGTCTCCTTCGGCAGGATGTCATGCAGCACGTGCGCAGCAATGGGGAACCATGGGTATCCTCGCGCTACATGCTGTTTACCCGAGTCGAGAATCATGCCGATATCCAGCCAGACCCCGACGGCCTTTCCGCTTCTATGCGCCTCTGCACCTCCTTGACGGCCAGACTTCAGAACGATCTTGAGCGGATCACCTCCGAAAGCCTCGCTGCGTTCAATCGCCCAGACTGCTATTGGGTTGGTGACCGGGAGCTCCTGTTTGAGCTCTCCCGTTTTTCTCCTTTGGATCGCATCACGTGGGCTGTCGACTGGGACTTACCGGAACTTTCCGGTACAGAAATCCAGGGGCTCCACTTTGGGCCCATGGCAGAAATTCCAGATGAACCGGATACGGTCGTGATCGTGGCCTCCTTTCTGCGCGCTCAGCAGATCGAGGCCGTTCTTAGAGCGAGGCTCAAACAAGCAACTTTCTGGCTGCCCACCCGGCGCTCTGCCCTTCCTGGAATGAGGTTGGCAAACTGGGGACTTTCCAAGGCGCTGAAATTTCAGCAAGCTCCTTGAGATTGAGGCAACCTGCAGCACTTCGACCGAAGCGCTGCTTCATGGATTCGTCTAAGGGCTTGTGGGCAGGCTCAGACGCGATCTCCCTAAAATGGCCGCGGCGGGTCTGCTGCATTGCGATGAAGCCTTGGCGGTTAACGGGATCACAATGTCGCTGACATTCCGATGCCAAGCATCCTGATTAGGAAGTGTGATAGAACTGCGCGGGGGAACCGCATGGGCAGCAGGCCAACGCGAACCGGGGAAACGCTGACGTTCAGCAACATCTACAACTTCATCGGCCGGTCCGGGACGACTCTCCTCCGTAATTTCATCGTTCGAAGCGAAGAGGTCTCCTGCTTGGCCTCAGGCGTTCAGGTCGAATGGCTCAAGCGGTTCGGGCCATCCATCGATCGCGCAGGGGTAGATTTTCCATCGTCCATCGCGCGTGAGGTTCAGTTGGATTGGGGCGAACGAAAGCTCTACGGGGCCGACATTCGTTATGCCTTTGGTGCAACGCGTTCTCTGGATGCAATGGAGCTTCGGCGCATTCTCTTATTCAAACTTCCAATCTTCGAGATTGTGCGCTACAGCGTGGCCTTCGCTACGGTCGCAAAGCCGATCTTGATGCTGCGCCATCCTTCCGCAGTGCTGTTATCAAGCATGCAGCCGACCTTTCTCCAACAGAGTCAATCCCTCTCGGAGATGCGGAATTCGATCGTAATCGCGACAGATGAACTTCGTAACGCAGGTTTCTCCTTGGAAAGTGGCTTGTCCACCCGTGGCGCGGAAGGTAATGGAAGCAGCGATCTCATCGCAGTCTATACACAATCGATGAATCTCCATCTTCAATTCCTTAGCCAACTCCCAACTCCTACCCTTGTCATCTACTTCGAGGACTTTTGCGCGAGACCCGTGGAGAACCTTGGATTGATAGAGGAATTTCTCCAGCTGTCTCCTAGGAGTCTTATCAGCCGTATGGCAGGACGATTCTTCCAGGATGCGCAGGAGGAGGGCCTCGTGGAGATGGCCAAGCCGCTCCTTCCTGAACGCGCATGGGCATGGCAGGGAACTGAGTCCAACGTCGAAGCGGCTAAGTTGTGGTCGTTCGTGCGGGATGGGGCAGAGAGGCTTGGGTACACGGAGGAGGGGTGCTCTGCGCAATCGCACCTTGCAGGACGCGGCGATCCAGTCTGGCCCATCCAATTTTGATTGAGCTTTACATTGGCCGTGCACACGCATATGCGCACGAGTTTCACCGCTGCGCCTCCCATGCCAATGGGCGTTGGAGTTTAGGCGCTGAAGACCTGGGCCGTCCCAGCACTGCGTCATACAGCGCCATGAGTTCATGGATTTCCTGTTTCATACCGTGAGTCTGATTGAAGACCTGGATGCACTTCACCGATCGTGCGTAATCGAATGCGCGGATCTTGTTGGCGACTTGATCAAGCTCAGAAGTGTGGATGGCGATGCCCAGACCGTGTTCTTCCACGATCGCGGCCATATACTCGTACTCGGCATTCACAAGAACTGGCAACTCCGCTTCCAGGTAGGTGAACAGCTTGGTTCCAACGGCATATCGCTGGATACTTGGGCGAAGCCGCAGGACATCCTGGTCAAAGGTCGTCAAGTTCACCACACCAAAATCGTAACCGCTCAACAGCTTGGCCAACTCGTCGGGCGCGCATCCGCTGCGAAACCGGTACCGCGGATACCGCTCCACCAGCGCGGCGAAGCCTTCATAACCAGGCGGTGGGTTCCGAGGGTCCATGGGACGTTGGGGATCCATGATCACTTCGAGGGCGAGCCCTTGTTGGAGAAGGCGTTCGAATGTCGCACGCAGATGGATTTCCGGATACAAGGCAGCCGGGCAGGAACCGTTTTCAGGAATCAGAACACCGGCGTAAACCAGTCGCGGAACCCCATCTGGCATGGGACTGCGGGGTTCGCGTCCCGATGTCAGCTCTGGACAGGCGAAGGGATGCATCTCGGCGAAACGGGTGAGACCACCATGCCGCTCCCGCAGTTCATCAGCCACGACGGGAGGGAAACGGCACACAATGGCATCGGCCTGCCTGCAGATGAAGCGTTCCGACGCGAGATCAAGGTCGATTGTTTCTTCCGGCCAATGGGATGCGAGCACATCCCTTTCGCCCACGATGGAGGTGATGTCGTAGAATTCGCACACGCACGCGGCGCGACCCTTGTGCTCGATGATGAAGCGCGACAATGCGTAATCAAGCATCCAGCACTGGATGTGCAGGATGTCGGCATCGATCGCCTGGATCATCGTGGGCAAAGCGCAGGGATGATCCGGGACCCGGAACACATGGCCAAAAGTATTCTGAAAGAGTGCGCGCAAATTCTGGGGCAGCTGTGTCATGGAAAGCAGGATCGTCGTGTAGCCCAACTGCTTGAGGTGCAAGGCCTCCCTCAGTATTTGGAAGTAGGGCCGTCGTGCGATGAAAAGCACGCGAGCCTTCCCCTTGTCCTCCCGGGCCAAGGCTGCGAGATCCTCCGCATACCTGGAATGGATGAATGTTGAAAACAAGCCATCGAGGATTTTCAGATCGTTTCCAGGAATCTGCGTCACGCAGGTCTGGATCAGTCGCTGGCGCGTGGGCTCATCAACAATGGAATGGAGAAGATCAGCCAAGCCATCAAACCTGGCCTGCAGGTGCCTGCCCTCTTCAGTAACTGTCCAGCCCATCACACCGTCGATGGCCTGCTTCAGGAATGCGGAGGTCAAGGATGGGAACTCCCCACGAACCAAGGCGGCCTGGTACAGCTCTTCAAGCGCGGCTGCTGGTGTACGGATGATATCTCCCATGCTGCTCACTCCAGTCCGTAGCGGTACGCCGGCATATAGGGAATGCGCTGAATCCCGTTGTCGTCCATGCCCGGAAAGCGGTGCCGCACCAGCTTCTCGCACACGGCCGGGTCGTGGATCTTCTCACCGAGATAGTAGGGACATGTGACGCTAGAAAATCCCCGTTTAAAGAAGTGGAGGGAATCGTTTCCACCGCCCAGATGGAGGATCCGGACCCCGTGCTGGTGCCCCCAGCAGGCCACCTCGTAGAGCATCACATGGTTGGGCCACCAGCGGCTCTGCTGGGGGTCCGAAGCACTCAGGAAGTAGTCCAGGTAGTCGCCGTGGCGCAGGAACAGGCCCATGGCGCAGGTCACGCCATCCAGCAGTACCCGGGCCACCAGGCAGGACTCTCCAAGGTGCTTCACCAGGAGATGGAAGAAGGTTTCAGGGAAGTTCAGGTAGCCGTGCTGCTGGTGGCGGGTCATGGTCTGGTGGTAGAGCATGGCGAAGGTCGACACGGCCTCGGGTGAGGCATCGAACAGCAGGCGGAGCCCCGCCTGCTGTCCCTGGCGGATGCAACTGCGGTAGCTTCTTCGGCAGCCGTGCAGGAGGGCCGCCTCATCCTGGGTGAGATCCCAGATGATGTTCTGGCGATGGAGGAGGAGGCGCATCTCCGAGGTGAGGTGTTCCTGGGTGGCCAGATGTGGGTGGAATCGGATGAACTCGGAAACCACATGGGTCTCCTTAGCATGATTTTCGAAGGTGGCGCGGAAAGCCTGCAGCAGCTCGAGGGATTTCCTCTTGCCCTTGGCATTGTGGATGAAGCCGCCGTAGCAATAGGGGGTGACCAGGTCGCACCAGGGCGCGAAGGCGGGCCCGAAAACCGGTTCCTGGGCGAGGAACCGACGGATGTAGGGATAGACCACCAGCTGGTCGCCCTGCTCGAAGACGAAGCATTCTCCCTGGCCATCACCCTTCTCTTCATACACGCGTAGGAACGCTGGATCGTAGGTGATGTCTCTGCGTGGAATCCTTGCGAGATAGGCTCTCCAGGCGTCGGTTTCGGCTGTGCCCAGGACTCGAACCTGCCCCGTCCCGCTCAAGATCACCCTTTCTGGAGGAGGAAGGAACCCAGCGCCAGAGCGTCCAGACCAGAGCTGTAGAAGGTCCGGATGGCATCTGTAGGGGACTCGACGATCGGTTCACCGTTCAGGTTGAATGAGGTGTTCAGCACGATGGGCACCCCCGTCCGCTTCTGGAAAGCCTCGATGAGGGCGTAGTACTGCGGGTTATCCCTCTTCTGAACCGTTTGAAGGCGTCCCGAACCATCCGCGTGGACCACCGCCGGGATGTGTTCACGCATCGATGGGCGGATGGGCAGTACCTTCTCCATGTACGGCACAGGGATGAAGTGCTCCGTGTCGAAGTAGATGGTTTCGGCTTCTGCGAGAATCGACGGTGCGAAGGGACGGAAAGCCTCGCGGTACTTCACGGCGCGGTTGATCTTGTCCTTCATCGCTGGGTCGCGCGGATCGGCCAGGATCGAGCGACTGCCCAGGGCGCGCTGCCCGAACTCCATGCGCCCCTGGAACCAGCCCACGATTTTTCCCGCGGCCAAAAGATCCGCGACGCGAGCTTGGGTGTCGGGCATTGATTCGTACGGCAGGTGATAACGATCCATGGTTTGTTGGATTTCTTCGTCTCCATAGGCACGGCCCAGGTAAGGCAGATGGGAGATCGAAGTGCCCGCCCGGAATTCGCTTTCCTGCCAGGCGACCCAAAGG
>DCFP01000032.1 GCA_002319925.1 Holophagaceae bacterium UBA1801
TGAAGCCGCAGGTGTTCACCACCAGGACTTCCGCGTCCTCCATGCGGTGGGTGATCTCGTAGCCCTTCAGCTTCAAGTGCCCCAGCATCACTTCGCTGTCCACCAGGTTCTTGGGGCACCCCAAGGACATGAAACCCACCTTCGTCATCCAGTCTCCAATTCCATCGCCAGATCTAACAGAGTACCGTGACCGGGCCGAAAGGTATGCCGGGACCCGCGGCTTGGCGGCCCGGTTCGGTCTGCTAGACTGCAATCATCCGATTGGAAACCTGCCCATGAAGATCACCTTGCTTGTGGAAGGAACCAAGCACGCCATCGACCTGACCGAGGAAGGCATCACCGTGGGCCGGGGGGATGCCGCAACGCTGCGAGTGGCTTCCAATGCCGTGAGTCGCGTGCACGCCAGATTCTTCCTGAAGGACGGCAAGCCCCACGTCTTGGACCTGAAGTCCCTCAACGGGACCACGGTCAATGGGGTTTCCGTCACTGCGCCCACGCCCTTCCAAGCCGGGGACGAAATCCAGCTCGGGGAAGTCAACGTCAAGTGGGTGGCGGAGCCGGTGCTCAAGCCCTTCAGCCAGACCACTTCGGGCAGCATCTCCATGCTGAGTCCCCGGACCGACCCCCGCATCGCCTTGGAAGACCGTGCCTTCGACGCCTCGGGCAGCATCCTGGTCCCCCACGCCAGCCTGGAGGCCATGCTGGCCAGGCACAAGGAAGAGAAGGCCCTTTCCGAGGCGAACACCCTCTTCCAGCTCCTGGCGACCATGGCCGGAAAGCTGCTCCGGGCTGCGGGGCTCAACGAACTCCTGGAATCCGTGATGGCACTGGTCACGGCCCAGATCAAGTGCCAGCGCGGTTTCATCCTGCTGGCCAGCCCTTCGGGCGAGCTGGTGCCGGAATGTGTCTGGGAGGAAAAACCCGGCGCCATTTCCAACCCCATCAGCCGGACCATCGCTCGGACCGCCATGAGCGACCGGGTCGCGATCCTCACCACCGACGCCCGGGTGGATCCCCGCTTCGCGGCCGGAGAGAGCATCAAGATCCATGGCATCTCCTCGGCTCTCTGCGCCCCCCTCATCGTGGAGGACCAGGCTCTAGGCGTGATCTATCTGGAAAGCAGCCTCAACAAAGGCGGATTCAAGCGCGAGGACGAGCACCTGCTGTCAGCTATGGCCAATTTCGCGGCTGTGGGCATCCAGCGCGAACGGGAAACCCGCTTCCGGCAGCGTCTCGAGCGGTATCACAGCCCCCAGGTTGTCGGGGAGATCCTCAAGGCCGCCCAGAACATGGATGCGCCCATCCTTCAGGCCCAGCGCTGCAAGGTGACCATCCTTTTCGCTGATATCTCGGGGTTCACACGGATGTCGGAAGGCATGGAGCCCCTCCAGGTCGCCGCCATCCTGAATCGTTCATTCGAGACCCTTACGGAACAGATCTTCATCCGGGGCGGGACCCTGGACAAGTACATCGGGGACGCCATCATGGCCTTCTTCGGTGCCCCAAACCCCGACCCGGACCACGCCCAGCACGCCGTGGAAGCGGCCATCGCCATGCAGCAGGGCCTCATGTACATGAATGAGAACAGGCCGGCGGACTATCCCGAGCTGAGAATGCGCATCGGAATCAACAGTGGCGAGGCTTTCGCGGGGGATATTGGCTGCGAGAAGCGCATGGACTACACCGTCATGGGCTCTACGGTCAACCTAGCCTCCCGGCTCGAAAGCTCCGTGGCCAAGCCCGGCCAGATCGTCCTCGGACCCAGGACGGCGGAAATTATCGGAACGGAGTGTCTCCGGCCCCTGGAACCCGTATCCCTCAAGGGCATCGAGCACGAGATCCGCCCCTTCGAGATCCTCTGGAATCGGTGACCCCCTCCCATTCCATGGCGGATTCCGTTCGAGATTCATGCACCCGGCCAAGGGCACCGATTAACTTTCCAGGATCGAAAACCATGTCCTCTGAGCGCAGACAATACCGACGCATTCCCATGGGAGCCACCGTGGCTTTCCAGGAGATCACTTTCACCAAGGACGCCGATCCTGCCCAGTCAGCCTACCGGGACGTCTCCGGCGGCGGGCTGCTGCTGTCTTCCCCGCGGGAAATCCCCCTCGGCACCCTCCTGAAGCTGGAAATGCGGGTTCCGGGGTGGGGAAAGCACCAGGACCACCTCGGCCCGGCCCGGGAACTCGATATGCGGCCTCTCGTCGCGGTGGGGCAAGTGGTCCGGGTGGAAGCCATCGACGACTCGCAGTTCGAACTCGGGATCAAGTTCCTCAACGTCCATCCCGATGACATGACCGCGCTGCTGAAATACATCGAAGCCAGTTCCCCGGAAGAGAAATAGGCCATACCTGATAAAGGAGATTCCCTTGAAGATCCTCATCGTGGACGACTCCTCGACGATGCGCCGCATCATCATCAACACGCTTTCCCGCATCGGCTACACCGACGTGGTGGAGGCCGAGCACGGCAAGGCCGGTCTCGAAAAGCTGAACCAGGGCGGTGTGGAGATGATCATCACCGACTGGAACATGCCGGAGATGGACGGCCTTGAATTCGTCCAAACGGTGCGCGGCCAGAACCCCAACATCCCGATCCTGATGGTCACCACGAACGCGGCCAAGGAGGACATCGTGCAGGCCCTCCAGTCCGGCGTGAACAACTACGTGGTGAAGCCGTTCACGCCCGAGACGTTGAAGGAAAAGATCGAATCGCTGCTCGGATAGGGGTGTCCCCATGGATCAATCGGAAATCGATGCCTTGTTGAAGGCCGCGGGTTCCCAGCCAGCGGCAGCCAAACCCAAGAAATCCAAGGATGCGCCAGCGGCGGCTGCCGCTCCCGCCCAGCCGGCTTCCCATGCGCCTGCCCAGGGACACGGAGATGCCTCCCCTGAGGGCCAGGTCATCTCCGAGCTGGACGCCGTCACCGCCGTCACCGAACGCGAGACGAACAAGGTCATGGATCAGCTGGATCTCATCAGCCAGCTGGTTGGGCGGCAGCAGGCCCTTATCACCGAGGTGATGCAGCAGCCCGGCGCCCAGGACAAATCCGTCCAGGAGGCCATCCGGGAGATCATGGCTTCGGGCAAGGAGATCCAGGACAAGGTCTTCGAGGCCATGGACCTGATGCAGTTCCAGGACATCACCCGGCAGAAGCTGGAACGGATCGTCTTCCACCTGCGCCAGATCCACGACTACATCGTGGACCTGCTGGGAACCGGCCTGAAGGACGAGAACGAGCGGGCCTCCATCAGCCACACCATTCAAACTACAGGCACCAGGCCGGACGAGCAGAAGGCGCACGCCGACGCGGTGGTCGAAGAATTCATGAAGCGACAGAAGAAGGGCTAGATCATGGCTACTGCCGACGTCCAGGCCAAGCAAGCCAGCGATATCATCCCATCGGGTCAGCTGGTCACGTTCACCCTCGATGGCGTGGAGTTCGGTCTGGACATCGACCGCGTCCAGGAGATCACGCCGCGCACGGATATCACGCCCGTTCCCGGCGCTCCAAGCTTCGTGCTGGGGGTCATCAACCTGCGCGGAACCATCATCCCCGTGCTCGACAGCCGGTTGCGGTTCCACCTGGAAGCCGCCAAGCCTACCTCGAAGACCCGCATCATCATCATGAATCTGGCTGGTCAGGGCACCGGCCTGCAGGTGGACGCGGTTTCCGAAGTGGTGCGCCTGGAGGATTTCACCATCCGCGAAACGCCACCCCTCGTGGCTGGCGTGCGCAGCGATTACCTGGCAGGCATGGTCACCGTGGGCAACCGGCTCATCACGCTGATCGATCTGGACAAGATCCTGGACAGTTCGGAGTTCAGCCAGCGGGAACGGCTCCTGGAGAGCAACACAGCCACCCCGGCCTTCGGCGTGGGCGGCATGGACAACCTCGAAGAGCAGCTTGCCGAGGAGCTTCCCTACGTCACCTTCGCCCTTGGCAAGGAATCCTTCGGCATCAACCTCCAGCAGGTGGAAGAGATCATCGAGCTGCCGCCGGTCACCAAGGTTCCCGACGCGCCCAATTACGTCATGGGCGTCATCTGCTTGCGCGACCAGGTGCTTCCGCTTCTGGACTTCATCCAGCTCCTGCGAGTGGAAGACTCCACCGATGGCCGCCAGCGGGACATGGTGATCCTCCTCAACTTCGGCGAGGCCAAGCTGGGCATCGCCGTGGACGGCATCCAGGAGATCATCCGTCTGCGCGAGGAAGAGATCCTGCCTCCGCCCCAGACCCTCAGCGAAAACGAAACCTCGAAGTTCGAAGGCGTTGTGGTCCGGCCCGACCGCATGGTCAGCATCATCAAGGTCCTCAACATCATCCGCGGCGATGATCAGCAGAAGATCGCGGCCATGGGCACGAGCCTCCTCAGCAAGAAGGCCGAAGAGGTCCAGGTGGTGTCCAATGATCTCCCGCTGGTGGTGTTCCGGCTGGAGGCTGAGGCCTACGGCCTGCGCCTGCACGAAGTGAGAGAGATCATCATGGTCGGGATGATCACACCGGTGCCGCGCGCGCCCTCGTTCATCGATGGCGTGTTGAATCTGCGCGGCGAGGTAATGCCCGTCATCGATCTCAGGGATCGCTTCGGCCTCGAGCGCCAGAAGGCCACGAACCTCTCCCGCATCATCATCACGCCCATCGCGGGCGTCTTCACGGGTCTCGTGGTGGATGCCGTGGACGAGGTGAAGACCGTCGACCAGCGCAAGCTGGAAGATCCTCCGCGCGTGGCCTCTGCCGGGGCCAACACCTACATCCAGAAAGTGGCTAGATCCGAGGCGGGAGTGATCTTCATCCTGGATCTCCAGCACCTGCTCTCCGATGTGGAGAACCAACAGCTGGAAAGCTTCCAGGGCAAGAAGAGGGCTGAATCATGAGCGACTTCTCCCTGGACGATCCCAGCTTCTACGAAGACTTCCTGGTGGAAGCGCAGGAACACTTCGACCTCATCGAGCAGAACTTCCTGATCCTGGAGGAGACTCCAGGCAATCTCGATATCCTCAACGCCATCTTCCGCAGCGTCCACACCATCAAGGGAGCCTCTGGGTTCCTGGGCCTCACCAAGGTCCAAGCCCTGGCGCACATCGGCGAGAACATCCTCGACGACTTGCGGAAGGGCAGAATGACCGTCACGCCCGAGGTCATGGAACTCCTCTTCGAGACCGTGGACGTTCTGAAAGTGCTGGTCGGCGATGTGGGCGTCAATCTGCGGAAGCAGGGATCACCGAAGGATCCGGATACCGCGAATCTGATTCACCGCCTCGAAGGAATCCGCGATGGCGGAACCGCCGCGAAACCCGCGGCGCCAGCCCCCGCCCCGGCCAAGCCCGCAGCCTCGAACATGAAGCTCCCTCCCGGTCTGGAAGACTTGGACTCGGATGCCATGCATGCCATCGAGGAAGGTCTGGCTGGCGGTGGTAACGTCGTGGTGCTCCGCATCGAGCTGCTGCCCGCGCTGCTGGGGACGCCCTTCAACCCCATGTCCATGATTTCCATGTCCGACCTGGTGGGCAAACTGCTTCATTCCACCAACATCATGAAGCACTCCCAGGGCCTGGAGGATTTCCAGGCGGATCAGTTCCCCTTCGATCTCGTGCTCATCATCCAGCCCAGCGAAACCGTGGAATCGCTCCGCAAACTGTTCAGCGGCGTCAAGAACGTCCGAGTGGAGTATTTCCACTTCACCCCGGAAGGATGGACGGCGCTGGAATCCTCCGAGACCGTCGTGGCAGCGCCCGCTGTTGCAGCTCCGGCGCCGAAGGCTCCCGAGCCTGCGAACGGAACTCAGGATGTGCAGGCGGAACTCTCGGCCAAGAAGGCGGCGTCAGCCGCGGCGCAACCCGAGAAGGCCGACAAGAGCAGCGATACCATCCGCGTCAGCCAGGCCAAGCTGGACAGCTTCATGAACACGGTGGCCGAACTGATCATCAGCAAGACGATGATCAGCCATATCGTGGAGCGGTTCGAGGCCATGGATCTCACCGGAGCCCAGGACGATCTGGTGAAGGAACTGCGCAAATCCAGTGTCTACCTCGACCAGGTGAGCAAGGAGATCCAGTCTTCCGTGCTCGGCATCCGCATGGTGCCCGTGAAGACCATCTTCACGAAATTCCCCCGCATGCTCCGGGACCTGGCCAAGGCCAGCGGCAAGAAGATCGAACTCCAGATGACGGGCGAGGAGACCGAAATCGACAAGAGCCTCATTGAGGAACTTGGTGATCCCCTCATCCACTTGATCCGCAATTCTGCGGACCATGGCATCGAGGCTCCCGATGTGCGCGTGAAGAGCGGTAAGCCGGAGACGGGCACCGTCACACTGCGCGCCCGCCACGAGGGCGATTCTGTCTTCGTGGAAATCGAGGACGACGGCAAGGGCATCGATCCGGTCATCATCCGCAAGAAAGCGCTCGAGAAAGGCCTCATCACCCAGGAGCGCGCCGAGACCATGTCCGACGAAGAAGCCGTGGACATGATCTTCCTGCCTGGATTCTCCACCGCCGCCAAGATCACGGACATTTCCGGACGGGGCGTGGGCATGGACGTCGTGCGCTCCAACGTGCGCCGGCTGAACGGACGTGTCAGCGTCAAGAGCGTCGTAGGCAAGGGCTCCATTTTCACCCTGAAGCTTCCGCTTACCTTGGCCATCATCGACGCCCTGCTCATGCGCGCGGGCGGTCAGGTCTTCGCCCTCCCGGGCACGGCCGTGGAAGAGACGCTGCTGGTGCCCCTCGAAACGGTTTCCCACCTGACCCAGCGCAAGGCCATCAACCTTCGCGGAGAAGTGCTTGGCATCTCCAGCTTGAGGGAGCTGTTGCAGTTCAAGAACGGCGAACTGCAGCATGTCGCCGGAATCGAGCTTCCGGTAGTCGTCGTCTCCACGCAGGGCCGCCGTATGGGTCTCATCGTGGATGCCTTCATGCGCAGGCAGGAAATGGTGATCAAACCCCTCGCGCCCTATCTCGCGAGCCTTCCCGGCATCTCCGGCGCCAGCATCATGGGCGATGGCGGCGTCGTACTCATCCTCGATCCCGCGGAGCTGATGTCCCTCGCGGTCCAGGAGGCGTTGTGAACCTCGCCGTTCCCGAACCGATCTCCAGCGGTCCGCCCCTGCATGGCACCGCAGGGACCCTTGCGACGGAATTCGCCCATCAATATCTGACGTTTTCCTTGAACAAGCGCGCATACGCGATCCCGCTCGCCCAGATCGCGGAGATCACGAACAACCTTGAGCTGAACCACATGCCCCACATGCCGAAAGGCGTGGAAGGGCTGCTGAATCTGCGAGGCACCGTCCTTCCGGTCATCAATCTCCGGACCCGGATGGGGCTGCCAGCCATTGAGACGAAGGCCTTCGAGAACATCCTTATCCTGGATTTCGACCACCAGCGCACGGGCATCCTGGTGGATCAGGTGGAATCCGTAATCACCGCCACGAACGAACAGATCACCCAGTCCAGCATGCTCCTGGCTGGTCCCGAGGGAGGTTGGACCAACGGTTTCGTCATCCAGCAAGACCGGGTGGTGGTCATTCTGGACGCACGGTTGCTCACGGCCTTGGGCACCGGCCGGGCCCATGCCGCGGTCAAGGGCGAACAGAAAAACCTCGCCGAGAGACTGGATGATGATCTGAAAAAACTCATTGCTTTGGCCCCCACCCGGACCGAGGCGGATTCAGGCCAGCTCATCCCCCAGATGGAAACCGCCATTTCCCATACCGAAGAGGAAATGGCCAAGGTGATGGAACGCATCGAGGCGATGCTCTCCAGCGCGGACCACGCCTTCCAGGGACTTGCGCGCCTCAAGCAGGAAGTGAAACTGGGACGCCTCCCGGGCCAGGAAGCCACCATCGCTGACATCGAGCGCATAGGGAACCAGATCCAGGACCAGATCTTCGAGCTGCTCCAGCAGCTCCAATTCCAGGACATCGCCCGGCAGAAACTGGAGCGCGTCCTGAGCCATATCCGTGGACTGCGCATGATCGTGGGACAGAAGTTCAAGGATCTCGGCCACCACGCCTGAGGACTACAGCAAGGGCACCCTACGCATCATGGCGAACGGTTGCAGACTGTCCGGGAACCGCCTTTCAAGAACCCGTCATCAACCATTTGGAGCGGTGCAGACGCAGTTTGCATGCAGCTCTATGCGCACATGCTGTCGCCCAGCACAGTAAATTTCTCCCTGCACACGAAACAGCGCCTCACGCAAGCATGGCCGGAATTAAGGTGGCCCCAGTGCTTCCCAAGCAGGCCACAGACCTAAAGGAAAAGCCCCTTTCGGGGCTTTTCCTTTGGAACATGACATCACTACGGATTGATGGTGATTGACCTCGTAGCGGTAAGGGTGCCGTTCTTGACCGTGAACGTATAGGTCCCGGTGGCACTCACGCTGAAGGGCTTCCCACTCTTGATGTTGTCGACGACAAGCACGTTGCTGCTGTTCTTCAATTGCCCAGATGCAGCGCCGATGAACACCGGCATGATCTGGATGGACGGACCAGAAGCGAAGGTTGCACGCTCAGCCACCAGGATCAGGATCTGGGGGGTGACAGCCGTGGACAGCGCGGAGTTGAACAACTCTGCGGTGTTCAGGACGGTCGCGCCATTGCTTCCGCCGGTGACAAGAACCTCCCCATTGTTCAGGATGGTGGCCTTGTGGAAGGTTCGGGCTGAGGTAAGAGTATCCGTAGCCGTGACCGTCATCGGTGTTGCAGTGGAAGTCAATAGATCAGCCGTATCCAAGTCCGTCCCGCTGGCATTGGTTCCGCCGGCAACGAGCACCTTGAGGGTGGGCAACAAGGTGGCGGTGTGATTGTAGCGCTGCGGAACGGTGGAGGTAGACAAGCTGAAGAGGGAAGATGATGCAGTGAACAGCAGGTACTTGTCGGCCACGACGGGATTGCTCGCCGCAGCATCCGTTCCGCCGTAGATCAACACGTTGCCGCTGGTCAACAGCGTCGCGGAAGCACCGATGCGACCCTTGTTGTTGACAGCATCCGTGGTCATGGTGATGGCCGAACCGAACGTTCCCGTGCTGGGGTCATAGACTTGCGCGGTGTTGACGGGCGTATTCGGGCCGGACTGGCCACCCGCGATCAGCACCTTGCCGCTTTGCAGCAGGGTGGCGGTGTGATTGTAGCGAGCCGTGATCAAGGAACCGGTAGCAGTCGTAGTGTTGGCAATGGGGTCGTAGAGTTCAGCCGTGTTGAGGGCCGTCCCAGCGGCATCGATGCCGCCAACGATGAGGACCTTGCCATTGGCCAGGAGCGTCCCAGTGGCGCTCTTTCGAGCAGACTGGAGCGTTGTGCCGGAAACCGTGGCACTGGTTGGATCATGGATTTCCATGGTGTTCACAGCCGTCGTTCCCGAGGTGACACCACCAGCCAACATTAGGTTGCCGTTGGGCAGGCGCACAGCCACATGATCGCTTCGGGTATTGGTCAAGGTCACGAAGGGAGTGAAAGCGCCACCAGCACCACTGACGTCGGTGGTGAAGGTGTAAGCCGAATTGACGAGGCTTGCGTTGGTGCCGCCAGCCACGACGATCGTGCCGTCTTCCATCAGGGTGGAAGAATGCAGCTTCCGTGCGTCGGTCAAGGTATTCGAGGTCGCGTAGAAACCAGGATTGACGGTGACCGCAACGGTCTGAGTGGTGGTTATGGGCGGCACAGCCGTATTCGGCACGCTCAACTTGTAGGTCGTCGTGACGTGTGGATAAATCGCACTAAGGTCAACACCGGAGGTGATGGCGCCGACGCCATTATCCACGGTGGCTCCGGAACCAGGTGTGTAGACGGCATTGAGCACCACGGGACTTCCGTAAGCGATGGTCGCCGTCGGAGAGACACCATTGGCAGTGAAAGATGTGATCGCCGGTGCGGCCACCACATTCATATTCAAGTAACCAGTAGCCGCTGGATGGCTACCAAGGGTGGATGTCACCACACACTTCACACGGACGGTTCCCGTGGTGTCGCCCACGTAGACCTGGATTAGACGCGTGGTGGTGGTCAACGTCGTGGTGATGTGGGCGTTGGTCGTGGTGGTTCCAGCGGGATCGATGCTCCAGGCATAGGTCACACTGGATTGCACGGGCGCGGAAATCGGAAGAGGAGTCGTTCCGCTCGCCGGTGTGATCGTCGCGACGGTAACCGTTGAAGGGCCAGTGACCGTAGCATTGGGCACGATCGGAAGGGTGAGCGTTGCCGCGGTGCTCTTGCCATTGCCTTTGTTCACGGCCTGGCAGGTGATCGTCATCGTGCCGGTCGTAGGCATCGATGTCGGCGCCTTGTAGGTGATGGCGCTACCGGTCTGGCCCGCGGGATCCAAGCCCCCTCCATTATTGAAGGTCCAGGAGAAGGTCATTGGATCCGTGTAAGAGGTGCTTACATGGGCGTTGTGGCCTGTTGTCCCGATTTCAAGCGAACTATCATCCGCCACGATGGTCGGTGTCGCAGGCAAGGCCCAGAGATGCACCGTCTTGGGTGTGAGCACGGCCGAGATGCCATCCTGGTTGGTCACGGTGCAATTGAGCGTAATGTCTTGCGTTGCTGTGAGGCTTGGCTTGTAGGTCGTCGACATGGATGTGGAACTGGTGTAGGTCACACCTGTCGTGGGCTGCCATTTGGCCGTCGCGCCGGAAATCGTCGGCGTAACGCTGATGGAATAAGTGGTGGTTGCTCCAGTGAGGATTGCGGAGATATCGTTCGCCGTATTGATCGAAGCGGTGCTCGGGTCAGCGACGGCCGTCAGCGTCTTGGGCGTATCTGGGTTCGATGAACCAAGGGAATTGGTCACCGTGCACTTCAGGACCACCGACGCGGCGCCGGAATCGACGTCAAAGTTGATCGCATTCGTGTAGGGCGCAGAACTTGTGATCGTGCCACCGGTGATGGACCAATCGAAGGTGCTGACATCGGTCCGAGCGGGTACGTGCGCGGCATATCCGGTTCCGCCTTTGGTGACATAAGTCAGGTTGAGCTTGGTGAGTCTATCGACGGTTACTGTTCCATTGGGAGCCGGCACGACCGTGAGGGACTTGATGTTGGAAGTAACCAAGGTCTGGGCGGGATTCTTGGCCGTCACCTTAACGGTCAGTGGTGTTCCCGTGTATGCAGAATAGGTGATCTGGTTGGTTCCCTGTCCCGCAGTGATGGTTCCATTGGTGACAGTCCAGGCATAGGTCGTGTTGGTGCCATCATCCAGAACCACGGGGGAGGTGATCCTGGCGATGTGACCTGTTGTGCTTGCACCAACCGAGGTTTCGGCCGTTACGTTGTCCACCTTGAAGCAGTTGATGACGGGTGTTGTGGGCGCGGCCCAGAGCTTCACTGTCTTGGCAACCGCAGAGGCAGAAGTTCCATCCTGGTTCGTGACCGTGCAAGTCAAGACCACATCCGTACCCGTTAAATTCTTGGGGCTGGAGGTATTGGTGAGAGACGTAGTGTAGGTGGTCGAAGCAACCGTGCGAGAAGCGTAGGTAATGCTTCCGGCTGCGGGCCACAAATACGTAGCACCGGGAATAGTCGACACCAAAACGGTGTGGGTCGCTGCCGCACCCTGGGTGATGTTGTCCTGTCCCGTGGGAACACTGACTACCGCCGTGCTGGGGTCGTGGACGATCGTGAGGCTCTTGGTTCCGGTGTTGGTAGCGCCCCAAGGACTGGTCACCAGGCACGAAATGGTTACGGGCGTGGTGCTGGCAGTGGCGGCATTCACGTCAAATAGGACTGGGTTATCGGTCAGATTGGAACCTGCATGAAGGGTGAACTGCCCCCCCTGAGGTAAGGTCCATGAGTACGTGCAATCCGTCTGGGCAGGCACCTGAGCCGAATAGGTCGTCACGCCTTCAGTGACGTAAAGAAGATTGGTCTTCGGTGCCTTGTTGACCGTGACTGTCGCAACGGGCTTGGGAACGACGGTCAAGGTCTTGGTGGCAGAAACCGTTCCGGGGGTCCCGGCCGGATTCTTGGGGGTGCACTTGACGGTGGCCGGAGTAGCGGTCAGGGCATTGTAGGTGATCTCGCCCGTGCCCTGTCCTCTCGCCACAGTTGCGTTAGTCAGTGCCCACGTGAAGGTAGTGTTCGCCGTCGAAGTGGTCACCCGGCCGATATGGCCAAGGGTACTGGCGCCAATCTGGGTTTCATCAGCGGTGTCGGCCGCATTGCGCATGACGATGGTGGGCTGCATGGGCACGGCCCAGACATGCACCAGCTTCGCGGGAGTCGTAGCCTGGGTCCCATCCTGGTTGGTAATCACACAGGTAAGGGAAAGGATCGCGTTATCCAGGGAATTGGCAGGCGAGGAGGTGTTCGTGGTCGTGGTCTTGTACGTCGTGGAGGCGGTAGTGGCCGACGTATAGGTCACCGTGGCAACGGTCTGCCAGGCGTACGTCGCGCCTGGGATGGTGGCTGGAGTGAGGGCGATGCTGTGGAGCGTCGTGGCGCCCTGCGTGATATTGCTGAGCGTATTAATGACGACTGTGCTTGGGTCCGCCACGGCGGTGAGGGTCTTCGAACCCGTCGCTGTGAAATTGGCAGGATTGGTGACGACACAAGTGGGAACTACCGTAGTGGCGCCCGAATCCACATCAAAGGTGACCTCATTCGTATCATCACCGGAGATGTTCGAAGCGCCGCCGCCCGGGAAGGTCCAGGTATAGGTGAACCCGGCAGCCTGGGCGGGAACTTCTGCTGTGAAAGTTGTCCCGCCCTTGGTCACATAAGTGAGGCCGGTCTTCACCCCCTTGCTGACCGTCACCGTTGCTACCGGCTTCGCGCAAACCTCCAGCGTCCTTGGCGAAGCTTC
>DCFP01000050.1:0-622 GCA_002319925.1 Holophagaceae bacterium UBA1801
TCAACGACAACGACATGAGCATCAATCCCAACGTGGGGTCCCTCCAGGGCTATCTGAACCAGATCATTTCCGGGCAGTACTACCATCAATGGCGCGACCGGATCGAGGGCGCCATCAAGGCCATCCCCGTCGCCAGCGTGAGCCGGCGCCTGGCCAAGGCAGCCAAGTGGAGCGAGGAAGCCTTCAAGCGCGTGGCCGTGCCTGGCCTGCTCTTCGAGGATCTGGGCTTCCGCTACATGGGACCCATCAAGGGCCACGATGTGGGTGCGCTGGTGAAGGCCTTGTCGGAAGCCCGCGAAAAGATGGCCGAAGGCCCCGTACTCCTCCACGTGCAGACTCAGAAGGGCTATGGCTATGATCCCGCGGTGAAGGATCCGCTGAAGTGGCACGGCGTCACCGCCTTCGACGCCGAATCGGGCGTCATGAAGAAGGCCGCCGCGGATCCCGCCCATCCTGCCCCGCCCAGCTACACGCAAGTCTTTGGAACCACCCTCACGGAGCTTGCCCGGCAGGACGAGAAGATCGTGGCCGTGACCGCGGCCATGCTGGATGGCACTGGGTTGAACCTGTTCCAGAAGGCGCATCCCCAGCGCTGTTTCGATGTGGGCATCGCCGAGCAGCA
>DCFP01000050.1:872-22772 GCA_002319925.1 Holophagaceae bacterium UBA1801
TCGCCGAGCAGCATGCGGTGACCTTTGCGGCAGGCCTTGCCGTCCAAGGCATGCGCCCCGTGGCTGCCATCTACTCGACCTTCCTCCAGCGGGGCTTCGATCAGGTTCTTCACGACGTCTGCTTGCAGAACCTGCCCGTCACCTTCGCCCTGGACCGGGCCGGCATCGTGGGTGCGGACGGGCCCACGCACCATGGACTCTACGATTTGTCATTCCTGCGCTGCATGCCCAACATCGTCATCATGGCGCCCAAGGACGAAAATGAATTGCGCCGGATGCTCTTGACCGCCATTTATTGCAACCGACCCGCAACCCTTCGCTACCCGCGGGGCAGCGCCCTCGGAGTGCCGCTGGAAGACCCCATCACACCGCTACCCATCGGCAAGGGCGAACTGCTGCGGGAAGGGGACGATATTCTGCTGGTGGCTCTTGGCACCATGGTCAATCCCGCACTGCAGACGGCCAATCGCCTATCCCAGGATGGAATTTCCTGCGCGGTCATCAACGCCAGGTTCGTCAAACCGCTGGATGAGGAGATGCTGGCGACATGGTCCAACCGCTGCGCCCGTATCGCCATCATCGAAGAGGGCTGCGCTCCCGGCGGATTCAGTTCAGCCGTCACGGAATTCCTGGCGGATGCCGGAATTCAAAGGCCCATTCTGCGCTGCGCCCTCGCCGATCATCTCATCCAGCACGGAGATCAGAACCGCCTGCTGGAGGAAGAGGGGCTGGGTCCCGAATCGCTGCACGCCCGGCTGAGGAGTTTCATCCGCGGAGAATAGTTGCACATCTCTACTCAAAGTGGTTAGTTTCGGGTCTATACTTACTTTCCCATCGGATCCATGCCGAATTACCTAGCGAGGTTGCCGTGAGATTTTATTCCGGTCCGCAAGCCGTCCTTACGCTGGCCCTTTCCTCGACGATGGTGTTCGCTCAGTCCTGGGATCCCATCAAGAAGGCCACGGGCTGGGCGCGGGTGGACAAGGACGGCTCCATCGCCTTCTACGATCCCGCCAGCAAAAAGATCGTGAGCTGGATGCGCGATGGCGGAGTCGTGGGCGAAGTGGATGTCTCGAAGCTGGACCAGGCACCCGAGAAGTGGGTCCTCGACTTCTCCTTCAACGCCTGGGTCGTGTCCGGCAAGAACCTCACTTACGTTGAGAAGAACGGAAAAAATTTCACGATCAAGCTGCCCTACGAGGTGGGCGATCTCACCTGGGATGCCCGCGGCTTCTACATCAGCTACAAGACGCCGGAGCCCTTCATCGAGATGCGGGGCTACGACAGCGGCAGCGTGGTCTGGTACGTCCGCAACCGCGCGATGAAGGATGAAGGTGCGCCCGCGACCATGTTCCGCATCGCCATCAATGAAGACAAGATGCTCTATCAGGGAAGCCGCAACGACCTGCGCCTTGAGCAGATCGACGGGTCCAACGGCCGCTCGAAGGCAGTCCTCATGTTCAATGGCGGATCGACTCCGACTCTTGCCTTGGGATTCCAGGACCGCGGCCCCATGGCCTGGTGGCTCAACAAGAACACGGTCGTCCAGGCCGTCCCCGCCTCCCAGGTGCCGAACCTCAAGATGACTGGCACGCTCCTCGCCGTGGAGAACCTCACCACCTCCACCCTGGACTTCGTTCCCACGGGCCTCAGCGAACAGCACTCCTTCATCGGCATGCTCGAATCCGAAGCCGTCTTCATCGCGCCCGAAGGCGGACTCGTCTTCGTCCCAATGAAGAAGTAGGCCCTCAGCCGCCGGTCTCCTCCAGCAGCCGCTTCCAGACCATGGGTTCGCTCATGGCGCCTGATTCATCGAAGTGGCGGCTCTCGATCAAGTAGCGGTAGCCACGGAAGAAACGCATGCGTTTCTTCTTCCGCGATCGAGCGCAGCGAGGAGCGGGAGCACAGTCCAGTGGACTGTGCGATCAGGGGGTAGTCAGAGGGCGATCTTGATCAGCCGCCGGTCTCTTCCAATAGCCGCTTCCAAACCTTGGGTTCGCTCATGGCGCCTGAGTCATCGAGGTGGCGGCTCTCAATCAAGTAGCGGTAGCCCTGCTCCGTGAGGAACAACTGCCGGTTGCGGGCGAATTCCTGCTCCGTGGTCTCGCTGCTGATGAGCGAATAGAAATAGCTCACGTTCCGTTCGCCTTTCGGACGCAGGATGCGGCCCAGGCGCTGAGCCTCCTCCTGCCTGGAACCGAAGGTGCCGCTCACCTGAATGGCCACGGAGGCGTCGGGGAGATCGATGGCGAAATTGGCCACCTTGCTCACGATGAGCACCCGCAGCTGGCCCTCGCGGAACTGCCGGAAGAGCACCTCCCGCTCCTTCTCCGGCGTCTGGCCCGTGAGCACCGGNNCGGTAGCCCTGCTCCGTGAGGAACAGCTGGCGATTGCGGGCGAACTCCTGCTCGCTCGTATCGCGGCTGATGAGGGAGTAGAAGTAGCTGATGTTGCGATCGTTCTTGGGCCGGAGGATGCGGCCCAGACGCTGGGCTTCTTCCTGCCGTGAGCCGAAGGTGCCACTCACCTGGATGGCCACCGACGCATCGGGAAGATCGATGGCGAAGTTGGCCACCTTGCTCACGATGAGGATCCGCAGGGCGCCTTCCTTGAACTGGCGGTAGAGCGATTCCCGTTCCTTCTCGGGGGTCTGCCCCGTGAGCACCGGCGCCTTGAGCCACTTCCCGAGGATCCGCAGCTGCTCGAGGTACTGGCCGATGATCAGGATGGAGTCTTTGGGATGCCCTGCAAGCAGTTCGTCCACGACCTTCAGCTTGAGGCTGTTTTCCGAAGCGATGCGAAAGCGGGCGCGCTGATCGGCGACGGCGTACTCCATGCGCTCGTCCGTGGGCAGGGGCACGCGGATCTCGAGGCAGTGGGCCGTGGCGATGAAACCATCCTTCTCCAGGACCTTCCAGGGCACGTCCACGCGCTTGGGGCCGATGAGGCTGAAGACATCTTCTTCCTTGCCGTCTTCCCGCACCAGCGTGGCCGTGAGCCCGAGGCGGCGCTTGGCCTGGAGCTCTGCCACCGCGCGGAATACCGGCGCCGGGAGCATGTGCACCTCGTCGTAGATCACGAGTCCCCAGTTGGCCGCCTCGAAGATCTTGAAATGCTCGAAGGGAGATGTCTTGCTCTTGCGGTAGGTGAGGATCTGGTACGTGGCGATGGTGACGGGCTTGATCTCTTTCGTGTCCCCGGTATAGAGCCCGATCTGTTCATCGGTAAGCGAGGTCTTGTCCATCAACTCCTGCTTCCACTGCTTCACGGCGGTGACGTTGGTGGTGAGCACCAGCGTGTGCGTCTGCAGTTTCGCCATGCAGCCGATGCCAATGATGGTCTTCCCTGCGCCACAGGGAAGCACCAGCACGCCCGCGCCACCTTCGGGCCCTCCGCCCGCATGGAAGACATCCGCGGCTGCTTTCTGATACCCGCGCAAACCGAAAGGTCGTCCGGTGGAAATCAGCTTCGGCCGCAGATCGAAGGTCAGCGCATCACCGGGTTTATATCCAGCCATGTCCTGAACTGGATGTCCTAGCCTGATGAGCTGGAGCTTCACTTCACCACGCATGCCGCTCTCGAGGTAGATGCCCCGCTGATCCGGGTAGGGTTCCGCCAGGAGCCCTTGCAGGGATTTCTGGTTCTCGATCTCCCAGAACAGCCCTCGGTCATCCATCTCCAGGGCCAGGCGATCCCCTTTCTTCACCAAACGCAGCTTGCCGTACCGCGTGCCGTGATCCTCGATTTCCTGGATCAGATTCTGCGGCACTGGATATTTCGACCAGTGGTCCAGAGTCTCCATCATTGCTTCACAACTCACGCCAGAAGCGGAGGCGTTCCATAGCGAAAGCGGCGTGATGCGATAGGTGTGGATGTGTTCGGGGCTCTTCACCAATTCCGCGAACCGAGCCAGCTCGTCCCGCACCTGCTCGAAGGCGGGATGCGCGACTTCCAAAAGTAATGTCCGGTCACTCTGGACGATGAGTGGATTTTCGGGACGGAAAGCGATCACGGCGACCTTGCGCTAAACGTACGAGACTAGAGCGGTAATTCATTCGGGTCAACGATCCATTGCCAGGATGTCGAAACCTACCTCGATGATTTCGTCCTCGAGTTTTTCGGGAACTCATGGGAAACTGGACGGTCACCTGTATGCCCAGGTGCGGGTGAGGATCATGCCCCATTCCCACTACCTGTTGCTGGCCAACTGCACCGACGAACAGCTCCGCAGAATCTGCGAATACCGGCGTATTCCGATCCCCCAGCACTGGGAAGCGGAAACCGAAGGACGCGTTCGCTTATTGAAGACCATGGTGTTCCACCTGGAGGACAACAAGCGCCTCACCAATACCTTGGCCGATCTCGATAGCAAGCACCTGCGGTCCCTGAAGAACCTCGCGGAATATGGAACTCCGCCCGAAGAGGAGGCCCGGAGAATCCTTGTGGACCTGGGTCTCATCCTTCCCTCCGGCAATCAATGGACCGTGGCCGAACGCACAGCGGACGCCCTCGCGGATTTCGACGACGGCGCTTTCAACTTCCAGGGTGACGCGGACCTGAAATTGTCCACCGCCGCACCCTTCGGTTTTTCCATGGCGCTGACCTCCGTGCTGTTGCGCTGCATGGGCGGCATCCGGGTGCTGAAGGGTGGACTGCCCGCGAAGAAGGAACTGGGACAGCTCCTCAGCCGGAACTCGCTCCTGAGCGAAGAGCGCGATGCAACCTTGATCTTCGCGCTGCTTCACCGCCTGGGCCTCCTATGGAGCCGTGAGGGGCGCGTGGACACACTGCTTCCCGCAGTCCTGGCACATCCCCCCCGGTGGGTGGCAGAACGCGCCTTCGCGACGCTTCTCGAGCACGACCTGAAGCTGTGGAACATGCCGCCCTCGGAGGATCGCCTCTTCGTGATGCGGCACTTGCTGGAACGAAAGGGCCAGATCCTCGCCGTGCAGCCCTTCCTTGGTTTCCTTCAGACCCTTCATCCGCTGGACATCGCGCGAACTCAGGAGGTCTTCCTCCCCTTCCTGCAGCGGATGGGGCTCGTGGCCATGGATACGACCGCCGAGCACCTGTCCCTCACGCCCCATGGCGAGGCCCTGTCCCACGAGTACCTGCTGCGGGATCACCGTGGCACGGAATCGCATTGGCTGCCGCTGATCGCGGAACAGCCCCTCGTGATCCAGCCCACCCTTGAGATGCTCACACCGGTGATCCAGAATCCCCATCGTCTCCTGCAGCTGGCGCAGCTGGCCGAGGTGGAAACCCTGGATGCCATGGTGAGTTTCCGCCTGGGCCCGGATACACTCACCCGCGCTCTGGATACGGGTGTTGCCATGGAGGACATCCGGCTGCGGCTCAGCGATCCCGGCACGAAGCTACCCCAGCCGCTCACCCAACTTCTGGACGATCTCGCCCAGCGCCTGGGGGAGGTGGAAGTCCAGCAGGGTGTCAGGCTCGTCAAGGCCCGGACGCCCCAGCTGGCCGAGGAGCTGCAAATCCGGCCCGAGCTGGCATCGCTGGAACTGAAGCCCATCTCCGACACTGTGCTGGAGGCCAATGGCCCAGGCAACGCCTTCGCCCTGCTCAAGCAGGCGGGCTTCCTGCCGAAACCCGGCCGCTTCCTCCCCGTGAGCATCGATGGTGACGAGTCACTCTATCTATGGTCCCTCGCCTGCCTGGCCTTCGTTGACGAAAAGGGCATGAACACACACTTGGAACCCGTGCGCCAGATCATCCAGGCGGCCCTTCAGCGCATCCAGAGCGAGGATCCCAATCTCTACCAGGAGATCAAGCGCCGCGTGCCCATGCTGCACTTGGGCGGCGGGGCCCAGGCCGCGGAAGAGACCCAGCGCATCCTGGAATACGCCGCCTGCTACAACCTCATGGTGGAACTCACCTACATGCCCCTGGCCGCCCATCGCACTCAGCTGCGGAAGGTCACCCCCCAGAGCGTGGACACGGAGCATCTGCGGGCCTTCTGCCACCTGCACCAGGAGGAGATGGCCTTCCGGTTGAGCCGGATCGTGGGCGTGCGCTTGCTCAACGAGAAGGGTTGGACGCCAAGTCTGCATTCACAGGCAGGGTAGATCTCACCACAGAGACACGGAGAACACAGAGAAGGCCTTTTCTCCCTTCCGTGTCCTCAGTGTCTCCGTGGTGGATTTTTTCAGCCGCCGGATTCCTGCAGCCGCTTGTCAATGCGCTCAGCTACCCGCTCCAGCAGGTCCTTCAGCTCCGTACGGCTGTCCTTCTGATCCTTGTCCATGCGGCGCTCGATCTGCAGGATGGACTTCTGGAGCTGATTCACCGCGGCCTTCACCTCGTCCAGATCATCCATGACCTGATTGATGCGCGCATCGGGCGGACGGCTGTTGCTGAATACGGACATGCCCGCTAGCACAGCGGCCAGTGCGGCGACCAGCAGGATCAGGATGGCAAGGCCGTTGGACATACGAGTGCTCCCAGTCCCTTCATCGTAGCGGGAAGGAAGCCCCTTGAATCAAGGTCCAGTCTGTTTCACGGTCTGGGTCTGGGGCGGCAGTACGGAAGCGGACGGGGCCACTTCGATGACCAGCTCGCCAGGCCGGGGCTTGTGTGTGGCCACCCGGATCGGGGATGTGGGAGCCACGGTGGATTGCATGGCTACGACCGAAACTGGTGCTGCCTGAGCCGACGCAAACTGCTTCTGTACCGCTTCCCTGGCCAGCTTCTGAAGTTCGTCTTCCTTCTGTGCCAAAGCGGCCGCGTTTGCATCCGCCCGCTGCTTGTGCTGGTAACCCCAGGAGCCGAGGGCGCCCACGGCCAAGGCCAGGGGCAAGGCAGCGGCCATGAGCATCCACAGGGGTCGCTGACGGGCCGTGTGGCGGCGGCGCAGGGCCTCCCGGCGGAGATCTTCGGCCAAAGCGATCATCTTCGGCGTGGGTTCCACTTTGCCGAAGAAGCCGCCGGTTGGAATGCCCAGCAGCTGGCTCAGTTCATCCCGCAAATCCAGGTCTTCTTCGGACTCGTGGTCACGGGCAGGATCATGCCAAGACATGAATGTCTCCTGATGGGTTAAGTTGATCTTTGAGTTGGGCTTTGGCCCGGTGAATGCGTGTTTTCACAGTCGCTTCAGGTATTTCCAGGATGTCGGCTATTTCCTTGATCGAGAGTCCTTCCACCACGAAGAGCCACAGGGCCTCACGGAAGGTGGGGGAAAGGGTCTGCATGCGTTCCCGGACTTCCCGGTGCAGAAGGGATTCATCCGCCTCCGGCCCCTTGCCTGGCTCGAGGACGGCCTCGAGGCTCAGGTTCTGGTTCTTCATGGGACGGCGTTCGGTGAGGGCCAGGGTCCGCACCGTGCCGTAGAGGAAGGCGGTGGGGTGCTCCACCGGTTCCTCCCGCTGCATGAGAATGACAAAGGCTTCCTGGGCGATATCCTCCGGGAAGGCCGCTCCATAGCGGCGGGCGTAGCCCACCAACCGTGGATAGAGCGCTGCGAAAGCCTCGTGGAACTGGCCGAGTTCCCCGAATGGGGTTTCTTGTTTGGGAAGAGCCTGCATTCGTCGCTCCGGGAATCAAGTGCGCGAAGGGGGGACGAGGTTCCGGAATCCTTTCGCTCAAGTAGAGATAGTCTAGAACCATGAGCGACCCTTTGCAGCAATGGCGGGATGCCCTCCAGGATCTGGGGGTGGCGGGCCTGGTGCCCGAGTCCGGCGCCATCTTCAGCGAGGTGCCCCCTCCCGCGCCCCAACCGGTCCCTCCAGCCCCCGCTCCGGCCACCCGTTCGCTGATGAACAGTCCGGTGCCCAAGGCAGGGTCTATTCCTTCCCAGGAATCCGTTTCCGCGGCCCAGAGCCTGGACGACTTGCGGACCTGCACCCAGGATTGCCAAGCCTGCCCTCTTGGTGCTGGCCGCATCAAATTCGTGTTCGGCGAGGGAAGCCCCACGGCGCAGATGATGTTCATTGGGGAAGGTCCGGGCCGAGACGAGGATCTCCAGGGGCGTCCCTTCGTGGGCCGAGCGGGCGAGCTGCTCGACAAGATGATCGGCGCCATTGGTTTCACACGGCAGGATGTCTACATCGCCAACATCGTGAAGTGTCGTCCTCCCGATAACCGCACGCCGACCCCCGAAGAGTCCAGGAAGTGCCTGCCTTACGTGAGGCGGCAGATCGAACTCGTGCGACCTGGCGTCATCGTGACCTTGGGTGCGACACCGCTCCGGGAACTCCTGGGCGTGCAGACGGGCATCACCCGGATCCGTGGCCGCTGGCATCAGCTCGACATGCTCGGCGGGATTCCCGTCATGCCCACCTTCCATCCTGCGTATGTGCTCCGCCAGTACACCCAGGATGTGCGACGTGCGGTGTGGGAAGACCTGAAGGCCGCCCGTGCCTGGCTGGACCAACATCCCAAATAGCGACACACTAGCGGCAACGCCTTTGGCAAGGACGATTCATGCGACTGGTCAACATCCTGTTTGTGCTCCTCATCGGACTGTTCCTGGTCTGGCTGGGCAGCGTCTACATCCACAACCCCGTCTTCAGCGAATCGGTGCACCTCTGGAACGATGTGCAGATCTCTGTGCTCCTCCTGGTGGTGCTGGTCTTCTTCGCGGGCCTGGTCCTGAACGTGATCTATTCCGGATACATGGAAATCCGGCGCATGGTGAAGAACTTCAATGCCTCCGCGGCGACCCGCGCCGGCCGCCGCATTTCCACCCTCCTGCAGGAAGCCCGCGACCTCATGGCTCACGGCCTCCTCGGCCAGGCCAGGGAAACCCTGGAAGCGATCCTCAGAGAGCGCGCCGATCATGTTCCGGCCTTGCTCTTGATGAGTGATGTGCTGATGAAACAAGGTGACACGGAAACCGCCGTGAAACATCTGGAATCCCTTTGCCTCGCCCAAGTCGATCTTGTGGAGCCCCGCTATCAGCTGGCGGATGCATTGGTGGCCGCGCGCAATCGCGAAGGCGCCATCAATCTCCTCAAGCAACTGGCTGGTGATCATCCCAAGAGCGCCTTGCGGGCCCTGCGCCGGTTGCGGGCACTCTACGTGGAAGGCAACCTGTGGGAGGAAGCCCTGGACGTCCACAAGCGCCTGGCCTCCCGATTCCAGGGAGAGTTGAATCAAGCCGAACGGGGCCAAGGCGTGGCATTGCAGTTCCAGGTTGGGCTCCAGAAGGTGGAAGCGGATCTCTTCAAGGACGCTTCGCTCATCTTCCAGCAGGTGCTCAAGGAGGATGCCTCCTTCGTCCCCGCCTATCTGGCTCTGGGCCGCTGCATGATCCTCCAGGACCAGGAGCCGCAGGGCATCGAGATCTGGCTGGAAGGCTTCCGAACCACGGGGGAAGGCGCCCTGCTCCAGGAGATCGAGGACTACTTCATCCAGTGCGGGCGGCCCGAGGATGGACTGGCGGTGCTCCAGCGCGTGGCTGCCACCAGTGCCCACCAGACCACGGCGAAGTTCTTCCTCGGCAAGATGTACTACCGCCTCGAGATCCTCGACGAGGCCCTAGTGCTGTTCCAGGAAGTCCGCGCCCAGGTCATCTACTCGCCCATCCTCTTCTTCTTCATGGCCAAGATCCACGGCCGCCGGGGCCGCACGGACCAGGCCCTCAACGAGTACCGGCAGTTGCTGCGCAACCTGGGCGTGCTGAAACTCCGCTACGAATGCAGCGTCTGCGGACGGCGGACTCCAGACTACCTGGACCGCTGCGAATCCTGCGGAGGCTGGAACAGCGTCCATTTCCTCTTCAAGGAAAACGAACTATCCGAGACCCATCTGCGGCCAGAAAGCGGTTCCTGGCTATCTATGTCCTGAGGATGGTCTCGAGAACTCTATCCAGGACCTGGGATGAATTCGCGTTCATGTCCAGGAAGTGGATGCCGACGCCCATGAAATCCAGCGTGGACTGATCACTCGCGCCACCGAGGACGTACATTACCTTCGCAGTGACCGGACCGACCTGGGCGAGATCGGGATGCTCAAAGGCGAACTGCTCCAGCAGTGATCCCTGCGCGAACAGCGCAGAATCCCTCTGGTTCACCATCGCGAAGCAGCCCGTGAGACTGATGTTGGTGATGCGCACATTCCGGAAGGAGTGCCCCTTCACGCTGAAGCGGATAGTGTGCTCCGGACCGACGATGATACGGCGGGCTGCCCGACGTTCTTGAGAGTTTTCCATCGCCCAGGATCCTATGGCTGCACTGTGGGAGGGTACCCGCTTTCCGAAGGCGCGTGAACCGGGTAAACTATCTCCCTTGATTGACCGGCCTCAACCCACCGAGGGACAGGAGCCCTGGAAATTCAGAGCATCCGGACAGGAACGGGTTTCCTGCCTAACCAAGAGGGGACCACGCGATTCGCGCTGGCCGAGATGAATGGAGTGCAACATGGAAATCCTTCTCATCGAGAACGTACCTAATCTCGGTGTTCGTGGCGACATCGTGAACGTCAAGGATGGGTACGCCCGCAACTTCCTGCTTCCCCGGAAGAAGGCCCTGCCCGTCACCGCTGGCAACAAGCGCCAGATCGAACTGGAAAAGGAACGCAACCTCAAACTGCGCGCCAAGGAACTGGCGGAAGCCCAGTCCCTGAAGGAACGCCTTGAGACCATCAGCCTTGCCATCGCCAAGAAGGTCGGCGAAAACGGCCACCTGTTCGGCTCCGTCACCAACGCGGATATCGTCGATCTCCTCAAGGCCAAAGATTTCGAGATTGAGAAGCAGTCCATCAGCCTGCCGCACGTCAAGGAAGTGGGCAACTTCACCATCGATATTCGCCTGTTCTCCGGTGTCCACGCCAAGCTGGCCCTTACCGTCACCGCCCTCGCGGCCGAATAGCCCTTTCCCGGGATCCGGCAGCGAGATGCCGAATCCCTTCCCGCCTTCTTCTTCATCGAGAGGAAACACATGACCAAGACTTCCCCCAAGCCCGAAACACTGGGCATCCCTGAACTCGCCGCCGCCATGGCCGATTCCCACGACCTCACCAAGGCCCGCGCCAAGGCCATGCTGGACGGACTCCGGGACGAAATCGTGCAGTCCCTCCTCGGCGGAAAGCGCGTGAACATCTTCGGCCTCGGCACCTTCGAAGTGCGCGCCACCAAGGCCAAGATGGGCCGCAATCCCAAGACCGGCGAGAAGATCGAGATCCCCGCTGGCCGCAAGGTCGTGTTCAAAGCCGCCAAGGGCCTCAAGGACCAGATGTAAACGCACCACCCATCACTACGCGAAAGGCCGCCTGTATTGGCGGCCTTTCTTGTGGGGATCTACTTCAGCCTATCGAACGCTGCACTGCAGCGTTCTTCCCGCTGGCCGCAAGGTCGTGTTCACCATCCGACAGAAGCAAAGCGGATGGAGGATAGGACGGAATGGCCCGCAGGGCCATTGCCGCCCCGAAGGGGTGAGGCCCAGAGGGCCGAATCAGAGCAGCCCCCATCTAGCGCAAGGCCGCCGGAAGTCGGCCTTGCGCATTTCATCCCCGCACGATCTCCCGTTCCAGGCTCTGCAAACGCCGCATTCTTGCGAAGCGGCCAGGCTGGTTGGAAAGCTCCTCGGCGGTGCCGTACTGCACGATGTGTCCTTCCTCCAGTACAAGAATGTGCTCGCAGAGTTCCGCCACGAAAACTCGATGCGTCGATAGAACCAGGGTCGTCGTCCCCAGGTAGCTGCGGAGGTTTTCCAGAATGCGGCTTTCGGTCTCTGCATCCACGGCGCTGAGGCAGTCATCCAGGAGCAACAGACGAGGCTTGCGGAGAAGGGCGCGGGCCAGAGCGGTCCGCTGGCGTTCGCCACCTGACAGGGCCACGCCGCGCTCGCCCACGACGGTATCCATGCCCAGGGGCAGGTGCTTCATCAGCTCATCCAGGCACACGACCCGCGCCACGTCCCAGAGCTCGGCTTCCGTGGCCTCGGGCCGGCCCATGGCGAGGTTTTCTCTCAGCGTATTGGAGAACAGGAAAGCTTCCTGGGGAACCCATCCAAGGGAGGCCCAGTGGGCGCGCAATCGATCGTCCGACAGCGGCTCTTCATCTGCCTCGATGGAACCTTCCGTGGGAAGCCGCAATCCCGCCAGCATCTGCAGGAGGATCGTCTTGCCAGAACCGATTCCGCCCACGACGGCAAGGCTTCCCCCTGCAGGAATGTCCAGCGTGAGCGGACCGATACCGCGCCCGGATTCGAAGCGGTGGGCCAGACGTTGGGTCTTAACAGCCATGGGCTGTTCGGGCAAATGAAGCGCAATAGCTGGCTGCAAAGGTACTTCGAGTGGGGCCATCACTTGGTCGATGCGCTCCTGGCCTGCCTTCGCTCTCTGGAACAGATTCGCCGCCCAACCCATGCTCATGATGGGCCACGCGAGCGCCACCAAGTACCCCGTGAAGGCCGTGAGATCCCCGAGGCTCAGAACTCCTCTCAGCACCAGGTTCCCGCCATAGGCGACCAGGATGAGCGCCCCGGCGCCTCCCATGAGCGCGGAAAGGGGCGCATAGGAACCGAAGATCACCGATTGGCGGATATTAAGGCGAGCCTGCTGGACGCTGAGTTCCCGGAATTGGACCACTCGATTTGACTCCAGGCCGAAGGCCTGCACCACCTTTTCTCCGCTGATGGTTTCGTGGCTGAAGGTGTTCAGCTGGGAACTCACCAATTGCAGCTTCTGCTGAACGGTATGGCTTAGTTTGCCGATGGCGTAGAAGCAGAGAGTCAAGCAAAGGAAGGGAAGCAGCACCGCACCGGTCAGGCGTGGGCTCGTGTGGGCCATGAGGATGATGGTCATTGGAAGGATGCTGGCCACCTGCAGAAAGCTCATCAGGCCTGGGCCCGTGGCCATGCGCACGGTGTTCACGTCATCCCCGATGCGGCTCATGAGATCGCCGATCCGGGATCTTTCATAAAAGGCGAAAGGGCGGGACAGGTAGAAATCGAACAGCTCCTCCCGCTGCAGCCGCTCGATGGTGCGGCTCAAGCCAATGAGGATGTTCCGCATGAGGTAGCGCCCGATCCCGGCCACGACGGTGAAACCCATCATCCAGACCAGGTAGTGGCGGCTGAGGTCCCATTGGCCCTGTTCCAGGGCATGGACCGCCCGCCCGGACCAGTAGGGAACCCAAGCTGCGGCCAGACTGCAGAGGATCGTGGCGGTCAATCCCTTGGCCAGTTCGACCCGATGGGGAGCCAACAGCTTCCACCACCATGGTGATGCAGACGGGATCCGGGACACGGTGCCTCCAACCCCAGCCTAGCAGGATGGCCTAAGTGTAATGTCCCCACCGGGAACCTTCCCGGCATCGGCCTCATCCACGGATCGGGATCCGTGCGGGCATGGGACGGGTCTGAATGGTAATATTGAAGGTTCCCCACAGGGGTATTCGAGGATTGACATGAACTATGACATCCAGGGCCGTTACTACACTGGCCAGACTGGAATCCAGGACCGGATATCTTTCATCCGGAGCGTATATCTCTGGCTGATGGGCGGGTTCGCGGTGGCCGGACTGGGAGCCCTCAGTTCTCCCTTTGTGGCCAATGGATTGTTCTCCATCGCTGGCCGTTTCTTTCCTTGGGTCCTTTTTATCGCCCAGTTTGGCGCGTTGATGTTCGCCTCCGCTGTCAGCCGTCGAAAACCACTCAATCGCTTGGCCTATGCTCTCTTCACTTACATTTCGGGCATCATCGCCGGCATCGTCATGCTCGTGGTGGCCCGTCAGTCAGGCTTTGGCATCGTCATGGCCGCCTTTGGCATGACCGCAGGCGATTTCCTCCTGCTGACGATCATCAACTTCGCCACTAAGAAGGATTTCAGCTTCCTCCGCAGCTTCGTCATCGTCGGCATCGGCGTGATGTTCTTCGGAAGCCTGATCGCCGCCATCTTCCATATCGAAACCCTTGGCCTACTGGCTGCAGGCGTGGCTGTCATCGCCTGCTCTGCAAAAATCCTCTACGACACTTCAGCGATGCTCCGCACACAGGATTTCAGCGATCCCGCGGGATTCGCCCTCAGTCTATTCGTGAGCCTCTACAACATCTTCCTGTCCCTGCTCCGCCTCCTGGGCGGTCGCCGCAACTAGCCACCTCCTTCCATAGGATCCTCATGTTCCGATCTTTGCTTCTTCCCCTGCTATCGCTGTCTCTGGCCGCCCAGACCACCACGCCACCGCCTCCCAAGCCCGTCAAGAAGCCCGCTGCCGCGGCCAAGCCCGCAGTGAAGAAAGACACCGTGCTGGCCACCATCAATGGCAAGCCAGTGATGGAATCCGAGTTCCTGCTCTTCCTCGACATGGCTTACAACCCCCAGCAGCGCATGCAGATTGGCATGGTGGAAGGCGCCATGGAGCAGGTGCAGGAGCAGTACCTTCGCACCCGCCTCTTCGAGGCCAAGGCCCGCAAGGACGGAATGGACAAGACCCCCGCCTACAACCGCAAGCGGGCCATCATGGAGATGGACCTCCTGGTCCGTTCGTTCTTTGATCGGGAAGGCGCGAAGCTGGAAGAGAAGATCAAGGTCTCCGACGCGGATGTGAAGGCCTTCTACGACAAGAACACGGACAAGTTCAAGACCCCCGAGACCTTCACCGCCCGGCACATCCTGGTGAACGTGAAGGAACCGACCATGCCAGAGGAACCGAAGCCGGCTCCCGATGCCAAGCCCAAGACCGAACAGGAGCAGAAGGCCGATCAGGATGCCAGGGAAAAGGCCCTCGCAGAGGCCCGGGCCAAGGCTGACGACGAAGCCAAGGCCAAGGTCGCCAAGATCCAGGAAGAGCTGAAGTCCGGCAAGAAGTTCGAGGACGTGGCCAAGGAATACTCCGATGACCCGGGCAGCAAGGACAAGGGCGGTCTCTACGAGAACGTGAGCTTCGGCTCCTTCGTGCCCGAGTTCGAAGCGGCCGTTCGCACCCAGAAACCCGGCGAAGTGGGTCAGCCGGTGAAGACGCAGTTCGGTTACCACCTCATCGAAGTGGAGAAGATCTCTCCGAGCGAGATCCAGTCCTTCGAAGCATCCAAGGAAAAAGCGCAGCAGATGGCCACCCAGCAGCGCCAGGAGCAGGTGATGAAGGAACTGGTGGACTCCGTCAAGAAGGAAATCCCCTACGTCGAAAGCCTCACCCTCAAGAAGCCCAAGGTCCCTGCCACAGCCACAGGGGGAAACTAAATGCTGAGACGCTGCCTGCTGGTGGCCTTGCCCGTCCTGGCGATCCAAGCCGCGGAAGTGCGCGAGGAGATCCTGGTCGTGGTCAACAACCACATCATCACGCGCCGGTCCTTCCAGCAGGCGGTGGAGCAGGAATCCGCCGCTCTCTACCGGCAGTTCTCCGGGAAGGAACTCGACGAAAAGCTCCGCGACATGCGTGAAAAGACCCTGCAGGGCCTGATCGATTCCTTCGTGATCGACGACAAGGCCCAGGACCTGGAAATAAAGATCACGGATGATTACCTGCGGAACGTCGTGGAGGACATCAAGAAACAGAACAATTTCAACTCGGACGCGGATTTCGAACAGGCGCTCCGGGCGAGTGCTGGCATAGGCCTCGACGACTACCTCAAGCAGATCAAGCACCAGATGATTCAGCAGGAGGTCCTTCGCCGGGACGTGTTCTCCAAAATGGCGGTGGAAGAGCAGGAGATGAAGGCCTACTACGAGGAGCACAAGGACGAGTACCGGCTGCCCAGCCGCTTCCGGATCCGCGAACTCGTGCTTTCCAAGGGCACGACTCCCGAGGAGCAGCAGACCTACCAGACCCGGCTCCAGGAGGTCCAGACCGGAATTCAGGCGGGAAAATCCTTTGAAGAACTGGTGAAGACCTATTCGACAAGCCCCAGCCGTGACACCGGCGGCGATCTGGGCTGGCTGTCGAAGGGCATGCTGCAGCCTTCCATCGAGAACGCATCCCTGGCCCTCAAGCCCAATCAGGTCTCCGCTCCCATCCAGTCCGATAAAGACACAACCTGGATTCAGCTCATGGAAGCCGAATCTGAGGTCACGACGCCTTTCGCGGACGTGAAGGACAAGATCCGGGAAAAACTCCAGGAACCCAAGTCCCAGAGCGCCATCGAGGCCTACCTGAACGGACTGAGGGTCCGTGCGAACATCCGCTACATGATCCCCAAGAATCAGATCCTGAAGGGATGACCTTGCGATTGGACATGTTTTTGAAGAAGACCCACCTGCTCAAGCGCCGTGAACTGGCGCGGGAGCTGTGCGATGAAGGCGTGGTGCGTGTCAATGGCATCCCGCGAAAGGCAAGTTTCGAATTGAAGGTCGGGGACGAGCTGCTGTTCCCGGTCTACAACCGGATCTTGAAGGTGCGGGTACTCGATATCCCCGCCGGGAGTGTCCCCAAGACCAGCCAGTGGTCCATGGTAGAGATCCTGGAAGAGAAACGCATGCCCGTGGATTTCGGGCCCGGCGAAGACCCAACCATCCCCAGACCCAAGACGCCTACGGAGCACTGACTCGATGCCGGACCAGCCTTTGATCTGTGATCTAAGGACAGGGGATGCCATCACGGGATTTCTCCTGGCCACTGATGCCGCCTACAAGACAACCCGCACAGGAAGCGAGTACCTGGAGCTCAAGCTCACGGACGCCAGCGGCGAGTTGAAGGGTTTCCTCTGGGATTTGAAGGCCGTGGAGGGAGACTTCGAGGCCATCGTTCCGGATGTGTTCGTGAAGGTGAAGGGCAAAGTCGAAGAATTCCAGGGCCGGAAGCAGGTCCGCGTGGAGAAGGTGCGCTTCGCGCCGGATTCCGAGGTCGGGGATTTCTCCCATTTCTTCCCCACCTCCAAGCGGCGCCCGGAAGCAATGCTCGAGGAACTGGATGGCCTCATCGCGAGTATCGGCGATCCCTGGATCCGCCATCTCCTTGAAACCATGCTGATCCATGACACGGAGAGGCGGACGGCCTTCGCCAAGGCCCCCGCCGCCAAGAGCCTCCATCATGTGTACCTGGGGGGGCTCCTGGAGCACACCCTTTCCGTGGCGGCTATGGCCCTGCGCGCCTGTGAGCATTACGAGAATCTGAACAGGGACCTCGTCCTGGCCGGCGTCTTCCTCCACGACCTCGGCAAGACAGCGGAGTTGAGCTATCAGCGCAGCTTTGGCTACACCGATGCGGGCAATCTTCTCGGCCATATCACCCTGGAAGCCCAGTGGATCACCCAGGAAATCGAGCAGATTCCCAAGTTCCCGGAAGAGCTGCGGATGCAAATCTTGCATATCGTTCTTGCCCATCACGGCAAGCTGGAATTCGGCTCCCCCGTGCTTCCCAAGACCCCAGAGGCTCTCCTGGTCCATTACCTGGACGATCTGGACGGGAAGCTCGAAGGGATGTTCCGCCTCATTCAGGAAGAGAGTGGACAGGGCAACTGGAGCGCCTGGTCCCGGTCCCTGGACCGGCCGGTCTACCGGATCCGCTGGCCCCGTAGCCAGTGAAAACACATGCATTCTTTTCCTTGCTGCAGGTTACTTTGAGTAGGGAAAATCCGTGACATTTCGCTTCCCCCTCTCGACAATTGGAATGATTTGCCCGATATTCCCGGCACGTCTAACCCAAGACTGCTCCTAGACGACTAAATTTTAGGCAATCCTTGTTGAACTTGCGGTAGGTTTTACCCAGCCTCATAAATATCTCTAGCAAGCAGCGGTCTCCGGGGTGCATCCATGAAATTGTCGAGGAAAGCTAAGCGTTACGACGACACTGTTTTACCTGGCGATTTTCAAGGATTCGAGCCCTTCGAGGAAGGCGATGCCTCCCATGAGGGACTGGCCTATGGCGCCCTTCGGCGGCATGGGATGGAAGTCGAGGTGGAACACCTTGCCGTGGAGCGCTTCAACCCCAAGAAGCAGAGCTTCGCCAAACTGAAATCCAAGGCGGAGAACCTGACCAAGCAGGTGACCTACCTCAACGAGCGCCTGGAGATTGTGGATCACGACCGTCGTGGGATGTATATCCAGCTGCGCAGCCTTCCGCCCTACAAGGACGACAATCAGATCCAGTTCAACGAGATCTGCATCGGGCGCGACAAAGTGGTGGTGAAGCGGATCGCCTTCTTCCGCAAGGATGAAGTCAAGCAGCAGGTCGCCCTGAACCTGACCGAAGACAATCTGAAGCGCCTCCTCTGCGATATCCGTGAGGTGTTTGGACCCTCAAACTAATTACCGGCCAGCCCAGGCAAATAGCCACGGCGCGAGCATGGCTACGATGGGCAGCCCGTAAAGGCCTGCCACGAGGTCATCCGCTACGATGCCTTGCCCCGCGGGTAGATCCTGGATCTGGTGGACGGGCCAGGGCTTCCAGATATCCAGGATCCGGAAGACCAGAAACGCCAGAAGCAATGGCAAGCACCAACGCCACCCGCCCGGTCCCACAAACCGGAAGGCAGACTGAGCCATGGTCCAGCGTAGTGGCCAGAGGGTCACCCACATTCCGACCCACTCATCCGCCACGATGTATCCGGGATCCTTCGTTCCCGTTTCCATCACCACGTGGTCGGAGGCCCTGACGGACAGCCACGTCAGAAGGCCGATCAGCACCAAGAAAAGGAGTTCCATGGCCCCGCCGAGGCAGGGAAGCCAGGGATTCTGCCCGTGGGCCATGGCCCAGGAAACGAAAGGGGTCGTGACGGTGAACGTGAAAATGCACCAGGTCCCCAACCCCGCAAGGCTCCCCCAGGTCCCGGGAGCCGGATGCAGCCAGCCGGAGCCCAATCCTGTCGCCACCCACCACGCCCAGCGCGGGGCTTTCGTGCCGGATTCAGACATGGCGCAGCGCCTCCGTGATGCGGATCCGGGCTGCTTTCAGACCCGGAAAGAAAGCTGAAACCTGGATGACCAGCTGCAGCCCCAGGAAGGCGCCTAGATACACAAGAGGAACAAGGTGGATGTTCAACTCGTATCCGTGGCTGGTGCCGGGAGGCGCCGGCATCTGGATATGCATGGCATTCAGGATGGACCGGAGAACCAAGGTGGTGACTAGCCCGGCCAGACTTCCTCCGATGCCCAGCAGGGCCCCTTCCCACTGGAGCAGGACCAGCAGGCTTCGCGGCTGCATGCCCACGGCCCGAAGGGTTCCTAATTCCCGCAGCCGCTCCATGACGCTCATGAGCAGCGTGTTGGCAGTCGCCAGAAGAACGACCAGAGCGAGGACCAAGCCCATGAAACCGAAGATAGCGAAATACAGGAGCTTCACCTGGCGGTAGAAACTCGCCAGTTCGAACCAGGGATAAGCCTCGGCTCCAGTCAGCGAGGCCAGGCGGACGGATTCTTTGGCCGCATCCTCGGGATGTTTCAGGACCACCGAGAGTCGGGATCTCGCAGCACCCGCGTTCAGTAGCGTGCCTGCCGTATCCAGGCTCACGGTCAGGCTGCGGTCGTTGAGTTCCCTCAACCCGAGATCCTCCAGCCCCGCGACTTCCACATCGATCGCATTCATGGCGCCGTCGGGCGTGGTAGACATCAGGGTCACGCTCCCACCGATGGTGACGCCGAGGCTCTTGGCCAAGCCGATTCCCAAAACCGCTTCGCGCGCTTCCGGATCGTGGCTAATCCAGCGGGAGCCAGCGCCTCCCGGATATTTCGCGCCGCTGGCGATGCGTTCGGCGGTCGACATGAAGCGGGGTTCGCGCTCGGCATCCACGGCCGTTCCCAGGAAGGCCACGCTCCGGGTGCCGTTGGAGGCCAGGCCCATGAATTGAATGCGGGGAAGCACTTCCGCCACGGCCGGATCCTTGCGCAATTGAGTGGCCAGCACTTCCCCATTGGGAAGAGCATGCTCCAGGCTCTGGCCTTCATCGGCCTCCAGGCCGCCCTTGGGAAGGATCTGGAGATGCCCGAAGCCACCCTGAATGGCACCATCGGATAACGCCTGGAAGGTCTGGGCCATGAATCCACCGGCCAGGGCCAAGGCCACGTAACCCGCCACAAGCACCAGGATCGTGAGCACGGTGCGCCGTTTCTGGCGCAGGACATTGCGCAGTGCGAGGCGGGGCAGGATCATGCTTCGGCCTCCAGGCGCCCATCGCTGAGGCGGAATACCCGGTCCGCCCGGCTGATGACGGCCTGATCGTGGCTGGCGGCGAGGAAGGTCACCCCTCGCTCGCGGCTGAGTTCAGACATCAGGGCCATGAGCGGGCCCCCATGGGCGTGATCCAGATTGGCTGTGGGTTCATCCGCCAGAACCAGGATCGGATCCGTGACCAGGGCTCGCGCGATGGCGGTGCGCTGCTGCTGACCGCCGCTCAACTGCCCAGGTCGGTGATTCAAGCGATCCCCCAATCCAACCCGCTCGAGGATATGGATGGATCTTGCGCGCGCCGCGGCTTCGGGCTCGCCCTGCAGCTGAAGCGGCAGCATCACGTTCTCCAGGGCCGAGAGCACGGGCACGAGGTTGAAGGTCTGGAACACGAAGCCAAGGCGGCTCAGTCGCACCTTGCAGCGCTCGCGCTCGGGCAGGGCCGAGACATTTCGGCCTTCCAGGATCACATCGCCCGAATCAGCGGAATCCAGCAGGCCTGCCACCTGGAGCAGCGTCGTCTTTCCGCTGCCCGAAGGCCCCGCCAGGACCGCGAGCACACCCGAAGGCACCTGCAGGCTGATATCGAAAACGCCTGCCCGCTCGCCGCCCAATTCGTAGACCCGGCTGATGTTCTGGAGATCAAGCACGGCCGGTCTCCTTGGCGCGCTGGTGCTCCTCGAAGGTCCGGATGGCCGCCTCGGCGCCACCCTCGACGCATTCACCAACGAGGTCGTAGGCATGGCCCTTGGTGATCTGCACCTTCTGGATGGTGTTCACCTTGGGCTCGCCGCCCACGATCAGCACATTGCCATCCACTTCGGGCGCCTGGCCCTGGTGCCGCCCCTTGAAGATCAGCTCCGTCTCCTCGTGGGCTCCTTCCACCAGGACATCCAGTACGTGCCCTTCCAGAGCTTGGTTCTTGGCGCGGGAGACCTTCTGCTGAAGTTCCATGAGGATCCGCTTCCGCTTTTCCTTCGTTCGTTCGGGCACCGGATCGCCCATTTCAAACGCAGGCGTCCCCTCTTCGAGGGAATAGGTGAAGACGCCCACGTGCTCGAACTGTGCCTCTTCCACGAATCCGCGCAGTTCCGCGAAAGCTTCTTCCGTTTCGGGCGGGAATCCCACGATGAAGTTGGACCGGACGAAGACGCCGGGAACCGTGTGCCGGATCTTCTTCAGGAGCTTCAGGAAGGTGGCCCGGCCGCCTCCGCGTGCCATGGCCTTGAGCACCTTTGCATCCGCATGCTGCAGGGGAAGATCCAAATACTTGGCGCAGGATTCCGTCTCGGCCATGGCCCTGAGAAGGCCGTCCGTCAAACGGTTGGGATAGCTGTAGTGGATGCGGAACCAGCGCAGGCCACCCACCTTACCCAAGGCCTGGACCAACTTCTCCAGAAGATCGGGATCGCCCAGATCCCGTCCGTAGTCCGTGGTGTCCTGGCCTACGAGATTGATCTCCAGGACCCCGCGCTCCACGAGCTGCCGGGCCTCGGCCACGATGGAATCCAGGGTGCGGCTGCGCTGGGGCCCGCGGATGAAGGGGATCGCGCAAAAGGCGCAGGCGTGGTCGCAGCCTTCGCTGATCTTCAGGTACGCGGAGGCGCCCGGCGTCGTCAGCAGGCGCGGGCTGTGTTCGTCGTACAAGTAGGATGGATCGCGGTAGGGCTGGAACAGCCTGTCTCCAGCGCCGATGACTTCGGCGATGTGCTCCACATCGCGGGTTCCCAAGCAGGCATCGATCTCGGGCATCTCGTCCAGCAGTTGGTCCCGGTACCGCTCCACCATGCAGCCGGCCACCACCAGCTTGCGGCAGGCCCCAGACCGCTTCATGGAGGCGGCTTCCAGGATGGTGTCGATGCTCTCCTTCTTCGCGCTTTCGATGAAGCCGCAGGTGTTCACCA
>DCFP01000113.1 GCA_002319925.1 Holophagaceae bacterium UBA1801
TTCCGCTTGCCCTTGCGGGTGCGGGCGTTGGTGTGCGTGCGCTGGCCACGGCAGGGCAGGCCCTTGCGGTGCCGGACGCCGCGGTAGCTTCCGATATCCATCAGGCGCTTGATGTCGAGCCCGATGTTCTTGCGCAGATCGCCTTCCACCGTCTCTTCGGTGGTGATGACGCGGCGGATCCGCCCGATCTCGTCTTCGGTCAGGTCGCGCACCATGGTGCCGTAACCGACCTTGGCGCGGTCGAGGATCGTGTGCGCCTTGGGGCGCCCGATTCCGTAAATGTAAGTGAGGGCGATCTCGACTCGCTTGTTGGCGGGCAGATCAACTCCTGCGATGCGTGCCATGCCGCCTCCTTAGCCTTGACGCTGCTTGTGCTTGGGGTTCTTCTTGCAGATGATCCGGATGATGCCTTCGCGCCGGACCACCTTGCAGTGCTCGCACAGCTTCTTGATAGAGGGCCGTACTTTCATGGTTTCCCCTGGTTGAGTTTCAGTTACTTGAATCGATAGATGATGCGGCCCCGGGTGAGGTCGTAGGGAGTCACCTCCACGAGAACCCGGTCGCCAGGGAGGATGCGGATGAAGTTCTTCCTCATCTTCCCGCTGATGTGCGCAAGCACCTGGTGCTTGTTCTCCAGCTCGACACGGAAGACCGCGTTGGGCAACGACTCCACCACTGTGGCTTCTAGCTCAATGGCTTCTTCTTTGCTCAAGCGTTCTCCTTGAAAAGCTTCGAAACGGTCACAAACACTTTGTCCGGCGTGTTGTTTCCATCCACGAGCCGGTAGTGCTTGCCGCCCCGGTAGAAGTCCACCATCGGCTGGAAGGTCGCGTTGAACTCGGCCATCCGGCTCTTGAAGGCCTCGGAGGAGTCATCGGCGCGGTGCTTCAGAGGACTGCCGCACTTGTCGCAGATGTTTTCCACTTTGGGGGGCTTGTTCTGCAGGTGATAAATGGCGCCGCAGTCGTTGTTGCTGCATACGCGACGGCCCACCACCCGCGCTTCCAAGACATTCTCGGGAACTTCGATGTCGACTACGAGCCCTGTCTCGATGGCCTGTGAGGAGAGGAAAGTCCCGAGGGCCTGAGCTTGTTGAAGGGTTCGTGGGTAGCCATCGAACAGCACGTCGTGAGTCTCGCCTTGCAGCCGCGCAAAGACCAGTCCATTGACAGTGTCGTCGTCCACGAGTTTACCAGCGGCCATGATGGCCTTGGCCCGAAGGCCAATTTCCGTTCCTTTCGAAACGGCATCTCTCAGAATATCTCCGGTTGAGAGATGAGTCAAAGTGAATTCACCCACCAATTGCTTGGCAGTGGTTCCCTTTCCGCATCCCGGAGGTCCAAGAAGAATATGTACTTTCATTTCGCTCTTCCTCCCACGCGGGCCAGCCGGCCCCCACCTCGAATGCGACCCTGCTCCAGGAAGCCATCGTAGGAGCGCATGATCTGGTAGCTCTCGATCTGAGAGACCGTGTCCATGGCCACGCCTACGACGATCAGGAGGGATGTGCCGCCGAAGTAGAAGTTGAGACCCTGAATATTATTGAGAATGAGCATGGGCACCAACGAAACCGCAGCCAGATATACGGCTCCCGCGAAGGTAAGCTTCGACAGGATGCTGTCCATGTAGATGCTGGTTTCCTTTCCGGGTCTGATGCCCGGAATGTACCCGCCGGACCGCTTCATGTTCTCGGCGGTCTCGTCGGGGTTGAATACGATGCTGGTGTAAAAGAAGGCAAAGAAGACCACTGTCGCCACAAACACTGCGGTGTAGATCCCGAAGTGGGTCTGGGGACTGATGTATCCGGATGCCTTGCCCAGCCAAGCCCACTGAGTGAACTGGGCGATGGTGGCGGGGAAGAAGATGACCGAGCTGGCGAAGATGACTGGCATCACGCCTGCGGTGTTCAGCTTCAAGGGAAGGTAGGAACTGCGCTGGCTGGCCATCCGGGAGGAATCCACCCGTCGGGCGTAGTTGATGGGAATCCGCCGGTAGGCGTTCTCCACCAGGACCACCACGATCAGTACTGCAGCCATGGCGGCCACGAGCAGGAAATACACGCCGATCGGGGTCGAAGTGGCCGGGTCCTGGATCGATTTCGAAGCCAGCGAAAATACGGTGTTCATGCCTTTTGGCAACCCAGCCACGATGCCAGCAAAGATGAGCAGGGAAGCTCCATTTCCGACGCCGTGGGCGGAGATCTGCTCGCCGATCCACATGACGAAGATGGAACCGGTGGCCAAGGTGAAACCACAGAGCAGCTTGAAGCCGATGCCGGTCATCACAACCACGTTGGGCCCCTGGGCCTGGGCCAAGGTCGCCACGCCGAAGCCCTGGATGAAGGCCAGGAAGAACGTCAGGTAGCGGGTCCACTCGTTGATCTTCTGCCGGCCGGCTTCACCCTCCTTCTTCTGGAGGTTCTCCAAGGTCGGCACCACGGCTCCCATCAGCTGCAGCACGATGCTGGAGGTGATGTAGGGCGTGATGCCCAGCGAGAACACCGAGAAGCGCTTGAAGGCGCCGCCGGACAACAGATCCACCACGTTGAAAAGATCGCCGCTCTTGCCAAAGCTCTTGGCGAGTTCTTCAGCGTTCACACCGGGCACGGACACGGCGACACCGAGCCGGAAGATCACCAGCATGACCAGCGTGAAGATCAGGCGCTTGCGTAGTTCCGGATTCGAGAACAGCTGGCGGAGTTTATTCATCCAATGATGCCTTTACTCAGCGGACTTCTGGCAGGGTTCCTGGATGGTGCCGCCCTTGGCCAGGATGGCTTCGCGCGCGCCCTTGGTCACGCGATCGGCGACCACAGTGACCTTGCAGGTGAGCTCGCCGGAGGCCAGGACCACGATCTTCTCGATCTTGGAGCCCACGAGCTGCTTGTCGCGCAGGGATTCGAGGCACACCGTCTCGCCATCCTTGAAGTGGATGGAGATGAAGGAAAGGCCCACTTCCTGGGTCACGGGAGCGAAGATGTTGGTGAAGCCGCGCTTGGGAAGGCGTCGGTGCAGAGGCATCTGGCCGCCCTCGAAGCCGCGCTGGGAGCTGTAGCCACGGCGGGACTTCTGGCCCTTCTCGCCGCGGGTCGCGGTCTTGCCCATGCCGGAGCCCATGCCGCGGCCCACGCGCTTGCGATTCTTGACGGCACCCTCGGCGGGTTTGAGTTCATTAAGTTTCATGACTTACCCCTTCACCGTGACGTCGATGAGATAGGGAATGCGCTTGACGATGCCGTGGACGTTCGGCGTGTACTCGCATTCCCTCGTATCCCCGATCTTCTTGAGGCCGAGGGTCTGGACGAAAGCCCGGTGCTTGGGAACCGTGCAGATGGTGGAGCGCTTCAAGGTCAGGACGACCTTCTTTCCAATCAACTGGGACATTTAGGCCTCCGCCTGATCCAGGCCACGGTTGGTCATGACCGTGTAGGGATCCATGAGGTTCTCGAAACCCTTGAACGTGGCGCGGACCACGTTGTGGGGATTGGAGGAACCGAGGCTCTTGGTGAGCACGTTGTTGATGCCGGCCGCTTCCATGATGGCGCGTACCGCGGCGCCGGCGATGACGCCGGTGCCCTCAGGGGCGGGCTTCATGAGCACGGAACCGCTGCCGAACCGGCCGGTGACGGGATGGGGAATGGAGCCGGTGGGGGTCACGGGAACGCGCATCATGTTGCGCTTGGCGCTCTCGATGCCCTTCTTGATCGCGGAAGGCACTTCGAGTGCCTTGCCGAGGCCGAAACCGACCTTGCCATTGCCGTCGCCGACAACGACCAAAGCGGAGAAGGAGAAGTTCTTGCCCCCCTTCACGACCTTGGTGACGCGGCCCACGTAGATGACCTGATCCTTGAATTCGCTGCCCAGCTGCGCGGCTTCCTGGGTGTTCTTGTCGGTATTAGGCATTGCCATGGGGCCCCTCCTCAGAACTGGAGCCCGGCGGCGCGGGCGCTGTCGGCCAACGCTTTAACGCGGCCGTGGTAGACGTAGCCATTGCGGTCAAAAACCACCGCGGTGATGCCCTTCTCTTTTAAGCGGGCGGCGATGCTGGCACCGACAGCCTTGGCGGCTTCGATGTTGGCGCCGTTCTTGAGCGACCCGCGCAGATCCTTCTCCAGGCTGGAGGCGGCGGCCAGGGTCACACCCTTGCTGTCGTCCACGGCCTGCACATAGATGCGGTTGAGGCTCTTGTAGATGGTCAGGCGCGGTCGCTCGGGTGTGCCGGCGATGCGGCCGCGAATGCGCTTCTTGGTCTGCTCTCGGCGAAGTTGGAGGTTGTTGGTCATGTTTTCCCCTTACTTCCCGGTCTTGCCGGCCTTGCGGCGGATGACTTCGCCGGTGTACATGACGCCCTTGCCCTTGTAAGGCTCAGGCTTGCGGAACTTCCGGATGTCGGCGGCCACCTGGCCCACCAGCTGGCGGTCGATGCCCGTCACGATGACATGCGTGTTCTTCTCGACGGCGATGCCGATGCCGGCCGGCGCGTCATAGAAGATCGGGTGGCTGTAGCCGAGGTCGAGGCGGAGCTTGGCGCCGTCCATGGCGGCCTTGTAGCCGACGCCGACGATGTCGAGTTCCTTCTTCCAGCCCGTGGTCACTCCGAGCACGGCGTTGTTGAGGAGGGCGCGGGTAAGTCCGTGGAAGGCGCGGTTCCGGGCTTCGTCATTGGGCCTGGCCAAGACGACGGAATCGGCCTGAACGTCGACGGTGATTCCCGTGGGAATCGGGCAGGTGACTTTGCCCTTGGTACCCTCGACCACAGCCTCGGCCCCGTGGACGGTCACTTTGACGCCTTTCGGCAGTGCCACTGGCTTTTTTCCGATTCGAGACATGGTTGAATCCTTGGAATGGGTGGAAACGAATTGACTACCAGACGTGGGCCAGGACTTCGCCACCCAGGTTCTGCTTGCGGGCTTCCTTGCCCGTCAACAGACCCTTGGGAGTGGTGAGGATGGCGATGCCGAGTCCGCCGTTGACCTCGGGAATCTCCTTGACGCCCGCGTAAACGCGGAGGCCGGGGCTGGAGATGCGCTTGAGGCCGTGGATGACGGACTGACCGTTCTTCACGTACTTCAGGTTGACGACGATGTAGTTCCGGCCTTCGTGCTCCACGCTCTTGAAGCCGTGGATGTAGCCCTCGCGCTTGAGGACTTCAGAAAGACGCTCTTTCATGCTGGAGGCGGGAATGACTACGGCATCGTGGCCGGCCATGATGCCGTTGCGGATGCGGGTCAGGTAATCAGCGATGGGATCGGTGTGCATGGTTTCCTCTTCTTACCAGGAGGACTTCTGAACGCCGGGAAGCTCGCCTGCGAGGGCGTGTTTCCGGAAGCAGAGACGGCAGAGATCGAACTTGCGCATATAGCCGCGGGGACGTCCGCAGACCTTGCAGCGGTTGCGATGCTGGGTCGAGAACTTGGGCTTGGATGCGTCTTTGTAGCGTTTTGCGGTGCGGGCCATGGGTTCTCCTGACTACTTGCGGAAGGGCATGCCCAGGTGGGTGAGCATGGCGCGGGCTTCTGCGTCGTTGGGGGCGGAGGTCACGAAGGTGATGTTCATGCCCTTGACCTTCTCGACCTTGGAGTAGTCGATCTCCTGGAAGATCAGCTGATCCTTGAGGCCCAGGGTGTAGTTGCCGCGGCCATCGAAGGATTTGGTCGGCACGCCGCGGAAATCGCGGACGCGGGGAAGGGACAAGGTCACCAGACGATCGAAGAACTCCCACATGCGGGGACCACGCAAGGTCACCATGCAGGCGATGGGCATGCCGGCACGCAGCTTGAACTGCGCGACGCTCTTCTTCGCCTTGCGGATGACTGCCTTCTGGCCAGCGATGGAGGTGAGTTCGTCCACGGCGACATCGAGAACCTTGATGTTCTGTATGGCATCGCCGACGCCCATGTTGATGACGATTTTCTGGAGCCGGGGCACCTGCATGGCAGATGTGTATCCGAATTCCTCTTTGAGCTTGGGCACCGCTTCGGTGCGGTAGCGAGCCTTGATGCGGGGCTCCGCAGCAGTTGGCATCGTTTCCTCCATTTCCGGGGAGCGACTACGCCCCCAGGGTTCGGGAGAGCGAGAGGGCTTGGGTTCCGGCGATCCGGTCCGTTTCCTCTCAGCCTCGGTTGTGATTTCTCCGCAACAAGCGTCCCTGAAGCGGAATGGCTAGTATCTCGTACTTCTGCGCGAAAGGTAGAGAAAAGTTGTCGCTGATCAGTAGTCGGTGGCCAGTTATCAAGAAGATGCGGCCCCAGAGGGGCCGCGACCTTTTCAACCGATCACTGACCACTGGCCACTGATTACTACTCCGACCGCTTGCGCGTCGCTTTCTGTGTCTTCGGATCCACCAACGCCACGTTGGAGGCGTGAATGGGGGCTTCCTTCTGAATGATGCCACCGCCCTCGCCCGTCTGCTGGTTGGGCTTGGTGGCCTTTTTGATCATGTTGACGCCGGCGACGACGACACGGTTGGTGGCGGGGCTGACCTTGGAGACCTGGCCACGCTTGCCCTTGTCCTTGCCGGTGATGACGACGACTTCGTCGCCCTTCTTGAGCTTCATCTTGACCGGTTTGTCCATTACAACACCTCAGGGGCGAGGGAAACGATCTTCATGTACTTCCGCTCGCGCAGCTCGCGGGCCACGGGTCCGAAGACGCGGGTGCCCACAGGTTCGCCGTCCTTCTTGATGATCACGGCGGCGTTCTCGTCGAAACGGATATAGGAACCGTCCTTGCGGCGGAATGCCTTGCGCTGGCGGACGATGACGGCCTGAACCACGGCCTTCTTCTTCACGGTGCCACCGGGAATGGCTTCCTTCACGGACGCGGTGATGACGTCGCCCAGCTGGGCGGTCTTGCCCACCCCGCCGCCCAGCGGCAGGATGCAGCAGATCTTCTTGGCGCCGGAGTTGTCGGCGACGGTAAGCATGGATCCCATCTGAATCATGTCGGCTCCTTACTCGCCAGCCTTCTGGATGATCTCGAGGACCATCCAGCGCTTGCGCTTGGACAGGGGACGGGACTCCACGATCTTGACCTCGTCGCCAATCTGGCAGGCGTTGTTCTCGTCGTGGGCCATGAACTTGTTGCTGCTCTTGACCGTCCGGTTGTAGAGGGGGTGCTGGAACTTGCGCTCCACCTTCACCACCACCGTCTTGTCGGCCTTGTTGGAGACCACGATGCCACTGCGGATCATTTTATGTTCTAGGCTCATGGTCTACCTCACTTCGCCGACTTCATCTGGAGCGCTGTCTTGACGCGGGCGAGTTCGCGGCGCGTCTTCCGGATCTCGGAGGTGTTTTCCACCTGACCCACGGCGTGCTGGAAACGCAGAGTGAAACGCTTGGCGGCCAGATCGGCCTCCATCTGCGCCAGCTCCTCGGCACTCTTGCCGGCCAGTTCGTTGAAAGGCTGTTGCTTGCTCATCTCATTCCTCCGGCGGCGTGCGGGAAACAAATTCGGACGCCACGGACAGCTTCATCTGGGCCAGGCGCAGGGCTTCGTGGGCCGTGACCTCGTCCACGCCTTCCATCTCGAAGAGG
>DCFP01000187.1:0-217 GCA_002319925.1 Holophagaceae bacterium UBA1801
ACTTGTAGGGCGCCGTGACCTTCTTGACGTGTTCCTGCAGTTCCACCTTGAGAGCTTCGCTGGATTCGTAGTTCTTCGCCAGCACGACGGTGGCCTTCACGATGGCGCCGCGCATCTCGTCGGGAACGCCCGTCACGGCACATTCCAGTACGGCCGGATGCTCCAGCAGCGCGCTTTCCACCTCGAAGGGACCGATGCGGTAGCCGGAACTCTTGAT
>DCFP01000187.1:465-3963 GCA_002319925.1 Holophagaceae bacterium UBA1801
CGGTAGCCGGAACTCTTGATCACGTCGTCGGTGCGTCCCACGAACCAGAAGTAGCCGTCCTCGTCGCGCCAGGCGGTGTCCCCGGTGTGGTAGAGGCCATCGTGCCAGACGCTCGCCGTGCGTTCGTCGTCGCGGTAGTAGCCATCGAACATCCCCACGGGACGACGGCGATCCGTGCGAACCACGATCTCGCCCACCTCGCCCACTTCGCAGCTCCGGCCGTCCTCGTCCACGATGTCGAGGTCATAGCCGGGCGACGGCTTGCCCATGGAGCCGGGCCTGGGCGCCATGCCGGGATAGGTGGCCAGTGTCACGGTCATTTCCGTCTGGCCGTAGCCTTCCATGAGCGGCAGTCCGGTCATGCGCAGGAACTGGTTGTAGATCTCCGGATTGAGCGGCTCCCCGGCCACAGCGCAGGCCTTCAGCCGGGAGAGGTCGAACTGCGAGAGATCCTCCTTGATGAAGTAGCGGTAGATGGTGGGCGGCGCGCAGAAGCTCGTCACGCCGTATTCCGCGAGGACCTGCAGCAGCTCCTTCGGAACGAACTTGTCGTAGTCGTACACGAAGACCGCGCATTCGCTGAGCCACTGGCCATAGATCTTCCCCCAGGCGGACTTGGCCCAGCCCGTGTCCGCCACGGTGAGGTGCAAACCGCCGGACTGCACCTGCTGCCAGTGCCTGGCCGTGAGGATGTGCCCCAGGGGATAGGTGAAGTTGTGGCGTACCATCTTGGGGTAGCCCGTGGTCCCCGAGGTGAAGTAGAGCAGCATGATGTCGCTGTTGCGCGTGGCGACTTCGCCCGTGGGCCGCGTGAAAGCGGTGCTGGCTTCCTCGAGGGCCGCACTGAAATCCAGAAAACCTTTCTCGGCGCCTCCGATGAGCGCCGTCACCGCCAGCGTGGGGGATTCACTGCGCGCATCGGCGATGGCCTGCACCACAGCGGGCTCGTTCACGGCGACGATCATCTTCACGCTGGCCGCATTGTTCCGGTAGGTGATGTCCTTTTTCGTGAGGAGGTGCGTGGCAGGAATGCCGATGGCGCCCAGCTTGTGCAGGGCGAGGATGCAGAACCAGTATTCATAGCGGCGCTTCAGGATGAGCATCACGGGATCACCCTTGCCGATCCCGGCCGCCCGGAAGGAGTTGGCGGCCTTGTCGCTCCAGCGCTTCAGTTCCGCGAAGGTGAAGGAAGCCTGCCTGCCCTTGTCGTCGCACCACACCAGCGCGGGCTTGTCCGGGGTCCGCTCCGCCAGCGCATCCACCACGTCGTACGCGAAATTGAAATGCTCGGGAATCCGGATCTGGAAATTCGCCTGGAAATCCTCGAAGGACGAGAAGGAGCCGGTTGCGTATTGATCGATGAGCATGGAGAAACTCCAGAGTTGGAGATCATTCCGGGAAACGACGAATCGGGTCGCGGCCTAGACCAGCACGGCCAGGAAGCGCGCGGGCTTGCCATCCATGGCCATCACGGCGTGGGGCGAGGTCGAATCGAAGTAGAGGGAATCACCCTCTTCCAGCACTACCTCGTGGCCACCGATGGACACCTTCAGGCGCCCTTCCAGGAGATACGTGAACTCCTGGCCAGGGTGGATGTTGAGATGGAAGGGGCCATCGGGCGGCGCCGTCACCAGGAAGGGTTCGGCCTTCTTGTGGATGAAATTGGCGGCCAGGGCCATGTACTGGTACTCGGCCTTGCGCTCCACGGAGGCGCCCTTCCCCTTGCGCGTCAGGGTGTAGGTGCGAAGGCGCGGCTCCTCGCCCGTGATGAGGGTCACCAGCTCCACGTTGCACCTCTGGGCGATGCGGGTGAGGATGCCCACGGAGATGTCCTCCTGCCCCGATTCCAGGGCGAGGTAGCCCGCCTTGTCGAGGCCCAGGGCGCTGGCCATGGACTCCACCGAGATGCCTGAAAGTTCCCGCAATTCGCGAACACGGGCGGCAACTTGACCGATCTCTTCCCGCATGACGTCCCTCCGGTGCCGATGATGCTTGGACCATCGTAGTTCATCGGGCGGAGCGGGAGTCATTGATCCCAGTGATGGACGCATAAGCCGTCACGTCAAAATAACTTTGGTCAGCCAGGCAATTCTCCGGCATAAGGGGCCGCAGCAAAATAAACTGGACTGCACAGTTTATTTTGACGCGGCTCCTAAGGGAAACTGTGCCGACCTCGATCACATCCTCCCGCACGGTACGCTGCTCCTCAGCCAGAATCAAAACTGGCGGTGGATTCAGCTCGGGGAGGTCTCCATGATCATCGGTTCGTTCTTGCCCCTGAATTCCGTGTGGAAGAACCACCTGGAATCCCTGCAGCAGCGGTTTCCCCAGCACCAGATCATCGCCGACCCCCAGGCCTCCCTGGACGCAGTTCCGCGCCTGGATGGCATTCTCGGCGGCCGGATCGAGGAAAGCGTTTTCCAGAACGCCACCTCCCTGAAGGCGGTCTTCGTGCCCTTCACGGGCATCAACCACCTGCCGGTTCCGCTCCTGCTGGAACGCGGCGTGAAGGTCTTCAACGTCCACGGCCAGGCTCCGGGCGTGGCGCAGTGCGCTCTCGCCATGACCCTCGCCTTCTACGGCCGGCTCATCGAGTTCCACAACGATCTCAAGAACACCGTCTGGCATGGCTTCTGGGTGGGCCGCGGCGGCCAGGACGAATGGAATTCCATCTTCGGAAGAACCGCAGCCATCTTCGGCACCGGCGCCATCGGCATCGCCCTGGCGCGGCTGCTCAAGGCCTTCGATTGCCCCGTCATAGGCTATCGCCGGAACGCGGACGCGCCCATCCCGCCCCATTTCGACCGCATCGAGACGGATCTCGCAAAGGCCGTGCACGACGCGGAGCTCCTCTTCATCGCCCTGCCCATGACGCCCTCCACCAAGGGTCTCTTCACGAAGGAGCTGCTGCTCTCGGCCCACGGGAAGTTCCTGGTGAACGTTGGCCGCGGACCCATCGTGGACGAGGAGGGGCTCTACCTGGCCCTGAAGAACGGCGTGCTCAAGGGTGCGGCCATCGACACCTGGTACACCTATCCCCAGGGCGGTGCCACCACCGGCGCGCCCTCGCGCTTTCCCATCCACGCGCTGCCCAATGTCATTTTGTCGCCCCACGTGGGTGGCAGCACCACCGACAGCCTCGACGTGAAGGTGGGCGACACCATCGAGAACATCGCCGAGTGGCTGGCGACGGGCGATTGCAAGCGACGGGTGGATCTGATCGAGATGTACTGAGTAGAATCGACTCGCAATTTCCCCTCAGCATTCCCCGAACGGTATGCATCCAATCCTTCCGGAAACTGGATTGGAGCATCGCATGCCCAAGAACCGCCTCGAGGCCTTCAGCGACGGCGTGCTGGCCATCATCATCACGATCATGGTGCTGGAGATGAAAGTGCCAATCGCGAATGCATCCTGGTCGGCCCTCAGGCCCCTTCTGCCGGTCTTCCTGAGCTACGTGCTCTCCTTCGTCTACCTGGGCATCTACTGGAACAACCA
>DCFP01000187.1:4218-16268 GCA_002319925.1 Holophagaceae bacterium UBA1801
ATCTACTGGAACAACCACCACCATCTGATCCAGGCGGCCCACAAAGTGAGCGGACCCGTGCTGTGGGCCAACCTGCATCTGCTCTTCTGGCTTTCCCTGCTTCCCTTCTCAAGCGGCTGGATGGGCGAGAACCACTTCGCTCCCGCGCCCGTTTTCCTCTACGGCATCGACATGCTGGGCGCCGCTACCGCGTACTTCGTGCTGAGCAAAATGCTGGTGCGGCTCCACGGGGATGTTTCCACCCTTGCGAAGGCCGTGGGCCGGGACCGGAAAGGCCTGGTCAGTCTGTTGGCCTATGTCCTTGCCCTGCCCCTCGCCCACCTCTTCACCTGGTGCGCTGTCGCCATCTACGTGGCCGTGGCCGTGCTATGGGTGATTCCCGACAAGCGCATCGAGCGGGCAATGGAGAGCTGAAATCAACTGAGCAGGCTTTCCAGCCGCTTGAGCGCTTCTTCTTTTTGCGCAGCCTTGACGCCGATCATGTCCACATGGAGCCCGTGATCCGCGAAGGCCGTCCTCAAGGCTTCCATGAACACACCGCGCCCAGGCTCTTCCTGGTTGCACCGCGAGGTGGTATCCACACCGCAGCTCGGGGAGCGATTGATGCCGACCAGGCCCAGGATATTGAAGCCGTGCTTCGTGTACTGCTCCACCTCGAAGACGACGCGTTCCACCAACCCCGCAAGAATCCGCGCGGGCGCCGTCTCGCCCATGGCGCCGCGGATCCGTGTGTTCTCCTCGATGACGGGACTGGTTGCGCCTTCGGGATCGCCACGATCAAGGCCCAGGCAGTTGAGCTCCGGACAGGGTAACTGCACGATGCCCACGCCTGCCTTCAGCAACCGCCCCACGATGGCCTCATCGGTGCCGGGGAAATCCGCGGTGCCATCGGAAATGGCGTTCTGATTGAGAATACAGTGTGCAATGAAGACGATCTTCTTGCCGCGGGCATCGGTAAACATGTACAGATTCCGCCGCTAGATCCGTTTCAGCTGCTTGGCGATGTAGCTCCTGACACGGCTAAGGAGCGCTTCCACTTTGGCCTTCTGGGCAAGCTCCAGGTCCGGCCAGGCGAGCAGAGCCACCAGCTTATCCTCCGTCATCCGGGCACGGCCCAGCCAATGGCCCAGGTTCATGCCCTCCACGGGCGAGGCCAAATCCCCAAGGTGATTCCTTCCGTAAACATGACTCATGCATCTCCTTCTGTCCGAGCATGGACGACTGCTTCTCCAGGTTACTCGCCCTTGGAAGGGAAGCCTCATGCATTGCATCGGCAGGTAGTGCCTAGGCTTTCAGCGCAGCGCATGCGTGGCCGCGGCGAAGGCATGGAGGAACGTCGTGTCGAACAGAGGCACTGAGGCATCCCGGTCCTGTATCAGCATCGCGATTTCGGTACAACCCAGGATGATGCCCTCGGCACCCCTTTCCACGAGCCCGGCAATGATGCGCCGATAGCTCGCGCGGGACGCCTCCTCGACCTTCCCAAGGCACAATTCCCCAAAGATCACGTCGTGGACGAGATTTCGATCTTCGGCGGAAGGCACGAGCACCTCGATCTGATGCTGCTCTTCCAGGCGCGATCGATAGAAGGCGTGTTCCATTGTGAAGCGGGTGCCAAGAAGGCCCACCCTACGGAATCCTGCCTCCTTGATCGCCACAGCAGTGGGGTCCGCGATATGCAACACGGGGATTTTCACGCGCGCTTCGATGGCGGGGACCACCTTGTGCATCGTATTGGTGCAGATGACCAGGAAGTCAGCCCCCGCCCCTTCGAGCCGCGCCGCGATCTCCGCCAGATTCGCTCCAGCTTCTTCCCAATGATCAGCACGCTGAAGTTCCGCGATCTGTTGGAAGTCCACGCTGTGGAGCAGGAGTTTGGCCGAGTGCAATCCACCCAACCGCTCCGCGATGGTGCGGTTGATGATCTGGTAGTAGTGGACCGTGGATTCCCAGCTCATGCCGCCGATGAGGCCAATGGTCTTCATGTCGTCTCCATCAAACGCTTTCCACGAACAGCGCCGTCACCGTTTCCGTGAGGGCCCGCGCGCGATGCCGATGCTCCGGTCCATCGGGGATGAACACGCCGTCCCCGGCCCGGAATACGATGGTTTCGCGATCGAACTCGATCTCGAATTCGCCCTCGAGAATCCTGCCGAAGTGGCCTTTTGCGCACCAATGGACCGGCATGGCGGAGGAATACTCCACCAGTCGCAAGCGCTTGTCGCCCTCCGCGTGGATCTTGCAGCGGACGCCTTCCATGGGCGAGACCCAGGGCATGGCCTCGAAATCCACCCGGTAGGGCCCCGGCGTTCCCAGACGGATCTTCCTGCCGTTGCCCTCAGGAAAGGGATACTCCATGCGCCGTGCGGCGGCCCGGGCCACGTTTTCTCCGCAACGGCGCGCAACGACCCGCAGCGCGAGATCGATGCCCGCCGAGATGCCTGCCGACGTGAGGATCCTCCCCTGATCCACCACGTGCGAGAACTCGTCCACCTGCACGTTCGGAAAGAGTTGTCGCAATAAGTCCAGGCTGGCCCAGTGAGTGGTGGCATGCATGCCTTCCAGCAGCCCGGCTTTGCCGAGGATGAGAGAACCCGTGCACACGGAGGCCACGAGGTCGGCGGTTTTCTCCTGGGTCTTTACGAAGGCCAGCACCGCTTCGTTGGACATCTCCCGCCGCGTGCCCATGCCGCCGGGGACGACAAGGATATCCAGGCGCGGGCAGCTCTCGAAATCCACCTCGGGCAGTACGCGCATGCCGCCGGAGGTGGTGATGTAGTCGAGGGTCTCGGCCACCAGCAGCACCTCGAAGGGCGAGGGCTCCTGCAGGCGGCGGCCCTCGTCCAGCCGCGTCACGGAGAAAACCTCGAAGGGTCCGCAGAAGTCCAGCACCTCCACGTCGTCGAAGATCAGGATGCCCACGCGCGTGCGTTCCATGGCCCGCCTCCTGCTTTCTACTCTAGATCCAATACCGGCCATCGATCCGAAGAATCGCGCCGCCACCGAAGATCACACGCAAGCCACACTCCGCATCCGGCACGGAATCCACGAGTACGATGTTCGGATTCGCCAGGTCGGCGTTCTGTTCGATGCGGAAGGGGCTGCCGTCCCAGCGTCCCAGGCGATGCAGATAATAGGCGAGGGCGGCGTTTCCCGAGCCCGTGGCGGGATCTTCCAGATAACCGAAGGGCGCAGCGAAGACCCTCGTCCTCAGCCGGTTCTCAGGAAGCGCGGTCCGTTCGGAAAAGATGGTGATGACATCCAGTTCATGGCGGCGGCAGAAGGTTTGAAGAGTTGAATAGTCGGGTGCGAGTGAAACGACATCGTTCTCGTTCTTCAAAGGCACACACAGAGTCTGGTTCCCCGCGTTCACGATACCGATCTCGATGCCTGGCTCGATGGCGTCTGACGAAAAGCCAAGGGCTGCGCAGATCTCTGAAGATGGGATTCGGCTCTCTGTGAAGACGGGGACCGGCGCGTGGATGAACACGGCTCCGTCGCGGTTCTCCACGGGGAGCGTTCCCTTGTTGGTGTGAAACAGGATCCGCGGCAGCTGGGCCAAGTCCGGGTCATGGCTCACTAAATCGTGGGCGATGGCGATGGTGGCGTGGCCGCAGAACTGGACCTCCTTCTCGGAGGAGAAGTAGCGCAGCCGGAAGTTGCCGGGCATTGTGGGCGCGATGAAGCCCACTTCGCTCACGAATCCCTTCAGCTCCCGGGCGATGCGCTGCATTTCGCCCTCGGTGATGGCGTCGAAGGAATCCAGGTACACCGCCGCGGCGGGATTGCCGCCGGAGGTGCCTGTGGCGAAGGCGTCCAGCTTCTTGAAGGTGTAGTTCTTCATGGCAGCACCGTGCGATCCGTGGTGAGGTGGGTGGGCGAGCAAGCGAAGAGCGCGTTCATGGTCTCGGATCCAGTGTTGTGCAGTTGATGGACCATGCCAGGTTTCACCGTGAAGCAGTCCCCGGCCCGCACTTCGAAGGGTTCGGCCCATGCGACGCTTTCCTGACCCTTCATCCGCCCCAGGTTCATGCGGCCAGAGCCCGCAAGGATGTAGTAGATCTCGTTGCCTTCGCGGTGGAAGTGCGCGCTCAGCCTCGTGCCCGGGGCTATTTCCGCACCGAACAAGGTGAATCCGCCATCCCCGGAAAGGGGCGCCACTCGGATGCCCACCGCGGGATCCAATTGAGTGGTCGACAATGTCTCGAAGAGGTTTTTCACGTCCATGGATAGACGTCTCCTTTCCGGGCGCCGAGGCGCCCAAGTGATGTCGGTTTTTTCGGAATGGCCCTCGGGCCATTCGTTTCTTCAGTGCCTTACTTCAGGGCCTGGAGGTAGCGCCAGCCCCAGTAGGTGGTGCCATCCGGCGCGCGTCGAATGGCTCGCTCCTGGGGCTTCCAGCCAAGATGCTCGTAGACGCGGCGCGATGGTGTGTTCTCCTCCAGCACCCAGAGGTGCCAGCGGTGGTAGGTTCCCCGCGACTTGACCCAGGCCGCTCCCGCCTCGATGAGACGCTGGCCGATGCCCTGGCCCTTGCGGTTGGGCTGCACATGGAGGTTATCGAGGCACGGCCCCCACTCAGGATCCAATTCCAAGAGGATGCAGATGAAGCCCACGCAGGCGCCATCTTCCACAGCGACGAAAACTCCCTGGTCCGAGCGCGGCTCGGTCCTCAAGCGCTTGGTCCAGTGCTGGCGGCGTTCCCTGGTGATATCGCCATCCAGGTACGTATCGGAGAACATGCCGCGATACGCACTGCGCCAGCTGGCCACGTGCAGATCCGCGATGGCGTTGGCGTCCCTCGCGGTGGCGGGTCTGATCTCCAGTGGCATGGCGCTCACTCCACGTCCAGGAACATGGCGCCCTCGATCACTTTCACGGCCTTCCCGGCGATCTTCACACGGTCGCCCCTCAGCTCGCAGAGCAGCTCGCCACCCCGCTTGGAGAGCTGGCGTGCGCGGAGCGTGGTCCTGCCAAGACGCTGGGCCCAGTAGGGCACGAGTACGCAGTGGGTGCTCCCGGTGACGGGATCTTCCGGAATGCCTTCGCGGGGACAGAAGCAGCGGGATACGAAGTCGCATTCAGTGCCCCGCGCGGTGACCACGAAGCTGGTGGGCTCCAGCCGGGACAGGGCTTCCAGATCGGGCTTCAGGTTCTGCACCTGCAGTTCGTTATCCACAAGCGCGAAGAGATCGCGGGTGAGCCATGTCTCCTGGACCTTGATGCCCAGGGCGTCTTCAAGGCCGGGGGGACACGGCACCGGATTCGGTGCGCGCATGGGAAAGTCGAGGTAGAAGCGATCTCCCTCCCGCGTCACGGAGAGAGGTCCGCTCATGGAAACGAAATCCACGCGATCCTGGCCGGGCTGCAGTTCCGTGAGGATCACGAAGGCGCTGGCGAGGGTGGCGTGGCCGCAGAGATCGATCTCGCCGATGGGCATGAACCAGCGGAGGCGATAGCCGTTCCCCTCCGGCACGAAGAAGGCAGTTTCCGAGAGGTTGTTCTCCGCCGCGATGGACTGCATGACCTCGTCGGGCAGCCAGGTCTGCAGCGGCATCACGGCCGCGGGGTTGCCCGCGAAAGGCCGGTCCGTGAAGGCATCGATCTGGAAGAGGGGGTAGCGTTTCATGGCTGCGTCCATCACGAGGATTGATCTAAGTCTTTCACGTTTTCCTGCTTTTCTTTTTCATCCCTTTTATCCCTTTCATCCTTGTTCATTCATCTTTTAAAGCATCTTTAAAACAGGGATAAAAGGAATGAAAGGGATAAACGACAGCAAATAAATTCCAATCAGGTCCTCACACCCCTGTGAGCCGCTGCCCGATCTCCACCACCCGCTGCACCAGCGCCTCCAGATCCGACCGCGTCGTGCGGTGATTGGAGACGCAGACACGCAAGCAAAAGCGATCGTGGATGCGGAAGGGACTCATCACGCAGAAGCCCGTCTCCTGCAACTCCACGAGGATCTTCTCGTTGACGGCATCGAGCTTCGCATCGCCGAGCCCACTCCCCTTGAAGCGGAAGCAGAGGATGTTGAGGCCCGTGGGGGCGAGGCGTTCCAGCCTCGGCTGGGCATCCACGAGTTCGCCGAGGTAGACGGCCTGGGCTACATTCTTCTCGAAGATGGAGGCCCATCGGTCGAGGCCCAGGGTCTGGATCGTCATCCAGATCTTCAGCGCGCGATCGCCCCGGCTCAGCAGCGGACTGTAAGCGTGGAACATGTGACAGCCGTGGGCCACGAAACCGCCGTCCATGGTGCCCAGGTACTTGGCGCCCACCTGGAAGGTTTCGCGGTGCAGGTTCCCGTCCCGCACCAGCAGGCAACCCGCGTCGTAGGGGATCTGCCCCCACTTGTGCAGATCGAAGGCCAGGGAATCCGCCAGTTCCATGCCCTCGAAGCGCGGGCGCAACTTCGCAGAAAATCGTCCCAGCGCCCCGATGGCACCGTCCACGTGGAACCAGAGTCCGAAGCGGTCCGTCAGTTTGCGTAATTCGAGCAGGGGATCCATGGCGCCGGTGCCCACGGTGCAGGCGCTGCCCACGACACAGAAGGGGCGCAAACCTGCCTGGAGATCGGCCTGGATGGCCGCCTCCAGAGCCGCGAGGTCCACGCGACCCTGGGTGTCCATGGGGATCAACCGCACGCCCTTGGCGCCGAGGCCCAGGAGCTCCGCGCCCTTCTGGATGGAGTTGTGGGTAGCCTCGGAGCCGTAGACGCGCAGCCCCACGCAAGCTTCGGCCCCTTCGGTCTTGCTGCGGCCTCCCGTGGCTTTGTGCCGGGCCACGGCGAGCCCCAGGATGTTCGCCATGGAACCGCCGTCCACCAGCAATCCCGAGGTGCCTTCAGGAAAGCCCATGCCCTGGCGGAACCACTCCAGCACCTGCTGTTCGACGAATACAGGTCCCTGGTTCCCGCCGAAGACATTGGCGTTCATGCCCGTGGCCATCCACTGCCCGAGGATGCCGGGAAGGGTTCCCGCGCCCTTCACCCAGCCCCAGAAGCGGGGATGACGGTTGCCGGAGGTGTACGGCTGGATCAGTTGCTGCGCCTTGGCCAGGGCCGCTTCCAGGCCCATGCCTTCTTGAGACGCCTCCGCGTTCAGCGCTTTCTTCACCTCGGCGGGCATGGGTTTCCAGCACTCGCTCTCGCGCAGAGCTCGGTGTTCGTCGATGACCCGGTCCACCAGGCGGTGGGCGGCCGCTCGCGCCTCGTTCCATTCCTCCTCCGAGCGGGGATCCAGGTGGGGTTCGAATTCGTCGCGCATGGTCATCCTCCTGCGGATTACCTTCATCTTTGACGTTCCTGGAATCTATAACAGAGACAGAAATAAATTTCTGATCTATAACAGGCTTTGGATCGTCTGGGTGAGGCGCCGCACCCCCTCTTGGATGCGCTCCACGGGCATGTTGGAGTAGTTCAACCGCAGGGTGTTCTCGTGCCCCCCGTTGGGGAAGAACGCCCCGCCGGGAACGAAAGCCACGTTCCGCTCCAAGCAGGCCTGCAGGAGTGTGCGGGCACTGAGCCGCTCGGGCAGCTCCAGCCACAGGAACAGGCCGCCCTCGGGCCGTGTGAAGCGCACGCCCGGAGGCAGGTCGGCCTCCAGGGCTTCGACCATCGCCTTCCGGCGCTCCTGATAGACGGGGACGATCTTCGCAACATCCTCATCCAGGTCGTGAAGTTCCATGTAGCGGCTCATTTGCATCTGGTGCAGGGTGCTCGTGTGGAGATCGGCACCCTGCTTGAGGATCACCAGCTTCTCGTAGAAGGGCTGCTCCGCGGCCAACCAAGCGAGCCGCAGGCCCGGGCAGAAGATCTTGGAGAAGGTGCCTAGACCGATCACGAGACCAGACTTGTCGAAGGCCTTCAAAGCCGGGAGGGATTCACCCTCGAAGCGCAGCTCGCCGTAAGGGTTGTCCTCCACAACGGGAATGCCGCGCCGCTGCACAGTCTCCATGAACCGCCGCCGGCGCTCCAGGGACCAGGTCCGCCCCGAGGGATTCTGGAAGTTCGGGATGGCATAGACCAGTTTCGCGTTCGGGCACCGGTCGAGGCGCTCCTCCAGGGCCTCGATGTCCATGCCTTCCTCGTCCGTGGGCACTTCCACCCAGGTGGGTTTGAAAATGCTCCAGGCGGAGATGGCGCCGAGGTACGTGGGGCTCTCGCAGAGCACGGTGTCGCCCTCGTCGAGGAAGAGCTTCCCGATGAGGTCCAGGCCCTGCTGGGAGCCACTGGTGACGAGGATCTCGTCGGGAGTGTGATTCGTGCCCCAATGGGCGTTGAGCCGGCTTGCGATCTGTTCCCGCAGCGGCGGATGGCCCTCCGTGGTGGAGTACTGCAGGGCCTTCGGGCCCTCCTGTTCCAGCAGCTCTTTCGTGAGGCTGCCCAAGTCACGGGCTGGGAAGAACTCCGGCGCAGGAAGGCCACCCGCGAAGGAAATCACCTCCGGCCTTTGTGTGACTTTTAGGATCTCCCGGATATCCGAGGCCTTCAGGATCTCCATGCGACGGGCCAGTCGGGAGGCAGGAAAGGGGTTCATGGGAACCTCCGGGAGGATTGCCATTACCAGACCACGCTTCCCCTGGCTATAACAGGCACAGTAGCTTCTTTTTATCCCATAACAGATGGGGTATGGCTCGCTGCCTGATCCCTGGACCTCGTCAGGATTCGGTTTCGTTGATGATCTGGCACACCAGAGCCGCAGTGGTCCCCGACAGCTGGTGACAGAGCTGGCTGTTCTCCTGGGGACCCATGGCCTCCAGGATCTCGAAACAAATTGTCGATCCGTAGAGGGCTTCGAACCGATCCCGCACCTCGGTGGCCACCATGTTCGCAAAATCGAGGGGTTGACCCGCCTTGTCCCGGCCCAGCAGGCAACCCCCGGCCATCAGACCACCGGCCAGGGCGCCGCAGATCTCCTTGTGAGAACCACCAACCCCTGCCCGGAAGCAGCTGGCTGATCTCGGGATCAGTGGATCGCCGCCCAGGGGTGTCTGTTCGAGAATGCCGAGCAGCACGGCCTCCGCGCAATGAAAGCCCCCGTCGTGCAGCATGCGGGCCTGTTTCCCGGCTCGTTCTTCATCCAGATGCATGGGTTCCTCCCTGTCAGAATGATCGGTATCCACGATTTCATCGACGATGAATCGAATCCAACGATTATTTTCGATGGCATCGATCGGATTCCTCGAAGGGAGTTGGAATGGAGCTGCGGGACCTGAAGACCTTCGTCATCGTGGCGCGGAACCTCAGCTTCAACAGGGCGGCGCAGGCGCTGAACACGGCCCAATCCACGATCTCCGCGCGCATAGCGATCCTGGAGGAGGAGCTCGGCGTCCACCTCTTCGACCGCATCGGACGGAAGGTGGCACTGACCGATGCGGGGGTTCGCCTCCTCGATTTCGCGCAGCGGATGATCGACCTGGAGGACGAAGCGCGCACCTACGTGATCGGTGAGCCCAGCGCCGGCGGCTCGCTGACCGTGCGGGTGCCCGAGTCCCTTTGCGTCTTCAGGTTCGGCCCCATCATCAAGAAATTCCGCGAACGGTTTCCCCTCGTCCGGTTGAGTTTCATTTCCTGCACGCTGGATGGCCTTGAAGCGGACCTCCGCCAGGGCGTGACGGACCTGGCCTTCGTCTACATGGATTCAGTCACCGCGCCGGATCTGAAGGTCGATCTCCTGGGGACCGAAGCACTGGGGCTGGCCGCTGCCCCTTCCCACGCCCTGGCACGGAAACGGAACCTCGGGCCGTCCGATCTCCAGGACGTGCCCCTGCTCCTTTCGAAGGGCGATTGTTCCTACCGGCGCATGTTCGAGGGGATGCTCCTGGAGAACGACGTGACGCCCGGCGCAGGCATCGAGTTCCAGAGCCTGGCCGCCCTCAAGCGCTGCCTTTCCCTGAAGCTGGGCGTCTCCATCCTCCCGGCCATCGCCGTGACGACCGAGCTCAAAGCGAAGCAGCTCGCGGGCCTTTCTTGGAAAGGCGAGAAGCTGGAGACGGGCATCCTCATGATCCGGCACCGAAAGAAGTGGATCTCGCCCATGCTCGAAGCCTTCATGGAACTGGTGCAGGCCGAATTGGGCAGGCAGCTCAGATGAGTGCTATAACAGACGCTTGAATATCATTTCGGCCTAGAGCAGCGCGAACATGGTCACACGGTACAAAGAGATTGCGGGTCACCTGGCGCGAAGCATCCGCGAGGGCCTGCTCAAGCCCGGAGAGCGCCTGCCCTCGCTGCGGGACCTCTGCCTGCGGGAAGGCACCAGCTTGATGACGGCCCTCGCCGCCTATCGGCACCTGGAGGACCTAGGCATGGTGGAAGCCCTGCCCCGTTCGGGCTACCGCGTACTGTCCGATCCCGTGCCGCTGCTGCAGCGCCCGGCCATCCTGCGTCCGCGCCTCACCTCCTTCAGCCACCAGCGCACGGACATCATCGCGCAGGTGCTCACGGCCATGGCCGACCCCGCCCTCGTCCCCCTGGGCTTCGGCTGCCCTTCGCCGGATCTCTTTCCCCTGGGGTCCCTGCGCCGCATCACCGCGAACCTGCTGAACGCGCGGCAGAACCTCTGGGTGAGCTATTCCACGCCGCCGGGGTGTCCCGAACTGCGGCGGCAGATCGCCAAGCGCCTGCAGACCCGGGGGCTCGATGTCTCCGCGGACGAGGTGCTGCTCACCACGGGCGCCATGGAAGCCCTCACGCTTTCCCTGCGGCTGCTGGCCAGCCCCGGGGATCTGGTGGCCGTGGAGTGTCCCACCTTCTTCGGCATCGTGGACGCCGCGCGCCACGCGGGTGCGAAGGTGATCGAGCTGCCGGGAGATCCCGAGGGCGGCCTCGAGCCCGAGCGGTTCGCCGCCGTCTGCGAGCGCCATGCCGTGAACGTCGCGGTGCTCATGCCCTCCTTCGCAAATCCTACGGGAAGCCTCATGCCCGAAGCCCGCAAGCGGGAATGGATGAAGGTGCTTCAATCCAATGGCACGGCGCTGGTGGAGGATGATGTCTACGGGGATCTGGCCTGGGACGGAAAGAAGCCCGCGCCACTGTGCGCCCTGCCGCGCAAGGATGGACTGCCCAATCTCCTTGTGGGCTCCTTCTCCAAGACACTGCTGCCCGGCGGCCGCGTGGGCTATGTTGTGGCGCGGAGCCCGTGGATCGAGCGCCTCACGGATCTCAAGAACACCTCCACCCTGGCCAACGCCACGCTGCCCGAGTACGTGGCCGCTGAGTGCCTGGCCTCGGGTCTCTACGATCGCCACCTGCGCCATCTCGCGCCGCAGATCCACACCGGCGTGCGCGCCCTGCGCGACTGCATCGTGCGCCACTTCCCAACCGGCACGCGGGTCTCCGATCCCAAAGGCGGCTTCCTGCTCTGGGTGGAACTCCCCCGGGAAACGGACGGTCTCGCCCTCTTCCACGCGGCGCTGAGGGAAGGCATCAGCGTCGCGCCCGGCTGCCTCTTCACGTTGGGGGGAGGCCTCGACCGCTTCCTTCGCCTCAACGGAGGCGCCTCGGGCGACATGAACATGGCCATGAAGATCCTCGGACGCCTCGCCGCGAACCCTCGCATCCAGAGGCGTCAGCCCTCCTGAAAGGTTCTTGCGCAGGCGCCTCCGGGAATTTCGACTGGCCCTCGGCCCTCGTCCATCCGAAAATCAAGGTTCTGTGAGGCAACCATGAAGGACATTTTCGCCGAGCTATCCTGGCGCGGGCTCTTGAGCCAAAGCACCGACGAGAAGCATCTCGTCCCCTGGCTGATGGAAAAACCCCGCACCGTGTATATCGGCTTCGATCCCACCGCCGACAGCCTCCACGCGGGTTCGCTGCTCCCCGTGATGCTGCTGCGCCGCTTTCAGAAGGCGGGCCACCGGCCCATCGCCCTGGTGGGCGGAGCCACGGGCATGGTGGGCGATCCCAGCGGCAAGAGCGCCGAACGCAATCTGCTTTCCGTGGACGTGCTGCAGGCCAATGTGGATGGCCTCAAGAAGCAGCTCGCGCGCTTCCTCGACTTCGACGGCAGCCCCACCGGCGCGCTGCTGGTGAACAACTACGACTGGAT
>DCFP01000187.1:16512-16662 GCA_002319925.1 Holophagaceae bacterium UBA1801
AACAACTACGACTGGATGGGCAAGTTCAGTTTCCTGGAATTCCTGCGCGACGTCGGCAAGCACTTCCCCGTGAACGTCATGCTGGGCAAGGACTCCGTGAAAAGCCGCCTGGAGCGCACCGACAGCGGCCTGAGCTACACCGAGTTCAGC
>DCFP01000174.1:0-3125 GCA_002319925.1 Holophagaceae bacterium UBA1801
CATCGTCGTCCATGGCGGGCAGATCATCGTGGATCAGCGAATAGGTATGGATGAACTCCAGGGCCACCGCACAGGAGAGAGCCTGCTCGGCATGACCGCCGACGGCTTCCGAAGCCAGCATGCAAAGGACGGGACGGACCCGCTTCCCGCCGGCTTCAAGGCTGTATTTCATCGCTTCCGCCAGACGGGGGGCTTCACCCTGCTCGAAGGGCTTCAGGTAGTGGAATTCGAAGAGAGGAACCAGACGTTCGAGATCAGTTTGAACGAGATCGTGGGATTGAAGGGTCAAGGTTGCTCCTCTTCCAGGGGCTCCGCGCGGTACTCGCCACCCAGTCCTTGTCTGAGAACTTCCACGCGCCGCTGGGCATCCGCCAGTTGTTGATGAAGGGATTGACTCAACGCCACGCCTTCCTCGAAGCGCTGGAGCGCCTCCTCGAGACTCAAGTGGCCAGCCTCCAACTGCTGCACCAGGATCTCCAGCCGGTCCAGACCATCATCGAAGGAGGAGGGATTATTCGCCATGGCTCTCGATTCTAGAAGGAAAGCCGCCGTCATGCGGGTTCTTTTGTCTTCAGCCGGGTCCTGCCACCTTTGCGGCCGGCGTCGGGTCTTTGAATGCGATAATTCCGAAGGTGCAGAAGGAACATCATGGCGCGTGTATTGGTAGTGGACGACAGCCGGGAGACCTGTGATCTCCTCGAACTCTTGCTGGGAGAAGGCTCGGATGGCCTGGACTTGGAAATCGTGAAGGCCACCAAGCCCCGCGAAGCCATCGAGCTGCTCAACAAGGGTGGCTTTGAATTGATGCTTTCCGATATCAACCTCGAGTCGGACCTGGATGGATTGGATCTCTTGCGGGTCGCAAAGCCATTAGGTGTGGAAACGATCCTGCTCACGGGCTTCGGCACCCTGGAGAAGGCCTTGGAAGCGGTGAAGGAAGGGGCCTTCGATTTTCTGTCGAAGCCCTGGAACAACGAGGAATTGAAGGCGCTCGTGAAGCGGGCCATCGTCCGCCGGGAAAGCCGCAAATCGCCGGACACGGCACCCCACGCTCAGCGCAGCGTGATGGTGGGATCCAGTCCCAAGATGATGGATGTCTACCGCACCATCGCGTCCCTGCAGAACAGCCGTACCACCGTGCTCATCTCCGGTGAGAGCGGCACCGGCAAAGAGCTGGTGGCGCGGACCATCCACCAGAGCAGCGACCGGCGGGACCGGCCCTTCGTGGCCATCAACTGCGGTGCCCTCACGGAATCGCTCCTGGAATCGGAACTCTTCGGCCATGTGAAGGGGTCCTTCACGGGAGCCATCAGCGACAAGAAAGGCCTCTTCGAGGAGGCCAACGGCGGGACGATTTTCCTCGACGAGGTGGGCGAGACGTCGCCAAGTTTCCAGGTGCGGCTCCTGCGCGTGCTCCAGGAACACGAGGTCCGGAAGGTGGGCGGAAACAAGACGGTGCAGGTGGATGTGCGCGTGATCGCCGCCACCAACCGGGACCTGGCTCAGATGGTGAAGACCGGGACCTTCCGTGAAGATCTCTACTACCGTCTCAGTGTGGTGGAGATCCGGGTTCCCGCCGTGCGGGAGCGCTGGTCCAAGGACGAGAACACCGGCAAGGTCATCTCGGATATTCCGTTACTGCTGAACCATTTCCTCGCGGAGATCTGCAATAAGGACCAGCAGACCTACCGGATCCGCCCCGATGCCATGCGAGTGCTGGAACGCTACAGCTGGCCAGGGAATGTCCGCGAAATGGGCAATGTCATCGAGCATCTGACCCAGCTCAGCCGAGGCCGCGAGATTACGCCGGAGGACATTCCGGAAAAGATCCGGGAGGATCTGCGCACCAGGAACGTGGAGATTTCCAACACCCAGGCTCCACTCCTGGAACTTGTGGAGGGCTGGGATCATCTCCCCACTCTGGAGGAACTGGAACGCCGGTACATTCAGGTGCTCTTGAAACATGAGCGCCGGAAAAGCCGCGTGGCCGAAATACTTGGGAAGGACCGGACCACTCTGTACCGGAAACTCAAGGATCTCGGATTGGGGGATGGCATCGAAGATGGGCTCTAGGCTGTTGCGGAATGCATCAAGTGGCGAATTCCCACAGTGAATCATTTTAGATGCGAAGCATTATCTAAATTATTTCAGCAAATAAAAATTGGCCTGGATCGTGCTTCTAAAGCGGCAGACAACCAGCAGTGCTGGGATGTTAATGGAGAAATCACATGAAGCTCACCTCTCTGCTCGTCGCCGCCGCCCTCGTTGGCCCCGCTTTCGCTCAGACCACCACTCCTCCTCCTCCCGCGGCCACCACTGCTCCCGCGCCTGCGAAGAAGAAGGTCATGAAGAAGAAGGCTCCCGCCGCCGCTGAGGCTGCTCCTGCCGCCCCCGCCGCCGAAGCCACTCCTACTCCTGAAAAGAAGAAGATGGCCAAGAAGAAGAAGGCTCCTGCCACTGCCGAAGCCGCTCCTGCTGCCGCTCCCGCCGCTGGCGAAGCCGCTGCCACCCCCAAGAAGAAAGTGGTCAAGAAGAAGAAGCCCGCCACCACCGAAGCTCCTGCTCCGACCAATCCGTAATCTTCAAATATCGAACACAACGAAGCGGGCCCTTTGGCCCGTTTCGTTTATGTACAGAAAGAAGCCTCGAGTCGAGGCCTCTTTCTGTTAGTTGAGAACTACTGTCTAGCAGACGGTGTGCAGCCAACCGTAAGTGTCTGGGGCCGTTCCATGCTGCAGGCTAAGGAGCGCTTCCCGCATCTTGGCGGCAACGGGGCCGGTTTCGCGGCGATTGATGATCCACTCGCCCTTGCGGGATTTCACAGCGCCGATGGGCGTGATGACCGCTGCGGTGCCGCAGGCGAAGGCTTCGGTCATGCGGCCCTCGAGCAGTGCCGATTCCCATTCTTCCACGGTGACCCTGCGCTCTTCGGACTTGAAGCCCAGATCCTTGGCCAGCTGCAGCAGGCTCATGCGGGTGATGCCGGGGAGCAGCGTACCCGTCAGCTCGGGGGTGACGATGACGGTTTCGCCCTTTTCTTTGTAGACGAACATGATGTTCATGCCGCCCATTTCCTCGATGTAGCGGCGGTGCACGGCATCCAGCCAGACCACCTGGTCGCAGCC
>DCFP01000174.1:3373-3507 GCA_002319925.1 Holophagaceae bacterium UBA1801
CAGCCAGACCACCTGGTCGCAGCCCTCGCCCTTGGCCTGGGCCTGGGCGACGAGGGAAGCGGCGTAATTGCCCGCACACTTGGCGGCGCCGGTGCCACCGGGCGCGGCGCGGACATAGTCATCGGAGATCCACA
>DCFP01000174.1:3872-4300 GCA_002319925.1 Holophagaceae bacterium UBA1801
GCCGCTTCCGTGGCGACCATGAAGGGGCGCAGGTAGAGGCTTTCGCCGATGGCCTTGGGAACCCAATCCTTCTCGGTCCGGATCAGGAGATCGGCGGCTTCAACGAAAAGGGACTCAGGGATTTCCGGCATGGCCAGGCGGCGGGCGGACTGATTGAAGCGATGCGCGTTGGCCTCGGGACGGAAGGTGCGGATGTGGCCATCGGGCTGATGGTAGGCCTTGAAGCCCTCGAAAATGGCCTGTCCGTAGTGCAGCACAGATGCAGCGGGATCTAGGACCAGCGGACCGTAGGGCTTCAACTGGCCGCGTCCCCAGCCGAGTTCCGCGCTGTAGGGGATCACGATCATGTGCTCGGAGAAGACCTTGCCGAAGCCAAGGTTCATCATCCTCTTCTGGCGCTCCTCGGGGCTCACGCGAGGATTGGCAAG
>DCFP01000122.1 GCA_002319925.1 Holophagaceae bacterium UBA1801
TTACGGCCAATTTCAAGGAGACGCAACTCAAGGATGTGCGGCCAGGGCAGGAGGCCGAAGTCGAAGTGGACATGAACGGACGAACATTGAAGGGAACCGTGGACACCATCGCGAGTTCCACAGGTGCCAAGCTGAGCCTCTTCCCCCCCGAGAACGCCGCGGGGAATTTCGTGAAGGTGGTGCAGCGCGTGGCCGTGAAGATCCTCCTGGATCCCAAGGAGGCTCAGGCTGCCGGACTCCGGCCGGGACTGAACGTCACCGCCACCATCCACACCCGCTGATCAGGTTATCGAGATGGCCAATGCGCGAGAGGGCGTGAACCCTTACGTCATCTCCATGGTGGTGATGCTAACCACCTTCATGGAGGTGCTGGACACTTCCGTGGCGAACGTGTCCCTGCCTCACATCGCTGGCAGTCTTTCCGCCACAATCGACGAGAGCACCTGGGTGCTCACCTCTTACCTCGTGGCGAACGCCGTCGTCCTGCCCATGAGCGGATGGTTTAGCAGCCTGCTAGGGCGCAAGCGGTTCTACCTCACCTGCGTGTTCATCTTCACACTGAGCAGCCTGTTGTGCGCCACGGCGCCCACCTTGGGCTGGCTCATCTGCTTCCGGATCCTGCAGGGTCTTGGTGGCGGAGGGCTGCAGCCCACCTCCCAGAGCATCCTCATGGAAACCTTCCCACCGGAAAAGCACGGGCAGGCCATGGCGATGTACGGCATTGGCGTAGTGTTCGCGCCGGTCATCGGCCCAGTGCTCGGCGGCTGGCTCACGGACAACTACAGCTGGCACTGGATCTTTCTCATCAACATTCCCGTGGGCCTTTTGTCCATGGTGCTTTCCAGCGCCATCCTGCAGGACCCACCCTACCTGAAGCGCATCAGCCTCAAGGACAGCAAGCAGATCGACTTCATCGGCTTCGGCCTCGTGGTCGTGGGCCTGGCGTCCCTCGAGATCGTGATGGACGAAGGCCAGCGCAATGACTGGTTCTCCAGCAACTTCATCATCTTCTTCGCGGTCCTTGCTGTCGTGGGGCTTGCCACGATGGTCCTTTGGGAATTGACGCACGATCATCCGGTGGTGAACCTTCGGCTGTTGAAGGATCGGACCTTCGCCAGCTCCAACATCACGCTTTTTGCTCTGGGATTCGTGCTTTATGGCAGCACCTTCCTCATCCCAATATTTTTGCAGACGGTGATCGGCTTCGATGCCACCACCAGCGGGCTGGTGATGACACCGGGAGGCATCGTAATCTTGATCTGCATGCCCATCGTCGGCTTCCTGGTGCGCCGCGTCGACACTCGCGCCATGGTGGCTTACGGCCTCATCATGACCGGTGCCGGCCTGCTGGTCATGAGCAACTGGAGCCTCTCCATCGGCTACTGGGATGCGGCCACGGCGCGCATCGTGCAGTGCTTCGGGCTGGCATCCCTCTTCATTCCCATCAATGTGATGGCCTATTCCACCCTTTCCAAGGAGCAGGCCAACCAGGCCTCCGGATTGATGAATTTATCGCGCAACATCGGCGGTAGCGTGGGCATCGCGCTGCTGAGCACCCTCCTGAGCCGTCGCACGCAGTTTCACCTCTCGCAACTGGTGACCAACATCACGCCCACCAGCACGGTTCATTACAATTTCGTGGCCGGTGTGGCCCGCGCTCTGGTGAGCAAAGGGTACACGATGGCGGATGCCATGCAGCACGGGTGGGGATTGTTGTGGAGCCAAACCCTCCGGCAGGCGTACTATCTTGCCCTGCTGGATGTGTTCTTCGCCGCGGCGTGCATCTGTTTCGCGATCCTTCCCATCCTGTTCCTCATGCGCCGTCCTTCGCACAAGGCGGAAATCCCCACGGATGCTCATTGAGGTTGCCATGACCGATCATCCTGCTATCACTATTTCCCGTACCCTCGGCAGCGGCGGCACCGAGGTGGGCTTTCTCGCGGCCCGTCAATTGGGCTGGCGTTTCTGCGATCGCACCATCCTGCGCCAGGCCGCCCAGACCTTGAGCATCCCCATGACGAGTCTGCGCCATCAAGAGGAGCGCCCTTGCGGATTCCTGGAACGGCTGCTGAACTTCATTGCCGTGGCTTCGCCGGAAGTCCCCTTCGCGCCTCCGCTGGATCTGCCCATCTACAGCCGGGAACTTTTTGAAGCTGAGCGCAATGTCATGCTCTGCCTGGCAAAGAATGCCCCGGCCGTGTTCATGGGCCGCGGCAGTTTCATCGCACTCAGGGATCGACCCAACACGCTGCATGTACGCATCGAGGCTGATCTTTCCTTCCGAATCCGGTTCCTCTTGGAGCGCGGAAAGATGAAGGACGAAGCGAGCGCGCGGGAGGCCATCAAGGCTTCGGACCGCAACCGCGCCGCCTTCATTCGTGAGATCTCCGGCCTGGACTGGCAGGATCCCAGGCACTTCAATCTGGTCATGGACACGTCAAAGGATGGAATTGATGCCTGCGCGGCGAGGATCGTGAAAGAAGTCAGCGGTTCATCCACTGACGGGCTACGCCGATCTTACTTTGCGCATGGTGACCGCTCCCAGCACGGAAGCGGCCACGGCGGCGAGACCGCCTAGCGCCAGGCCCCAGCGGGCGCCTGCCGCCTCTGCGAACCAGCCCACGATGGGTCCGCCGAGGGTGGTGGAACCAAGGAAAGCCACGGACCAGAGCGACATGACGCGGCCCCGCATATGCGGCTCGCTGTTGAGCTGCAATGCCGAATTGCCCAGAGACGAGAAGTTGATGGAGCAGACCCCGACCGCCACCAGCGCCAGTCCGCAGGTGAGCAGGCTGGGCATGAAGGCCGCTGTGAGCACTGCCAATCCGAAGAGCAAGGATGCGCTGATGAGCTTGTAGGGGTTGGCGCCTTTGCGGCTGGCGAAGAAGATGCCGCCGATGGCGGCGCCGATGCCCATGGACGAGTTGAGGAAGGCCAGGCTGCCCTCGTCGCCCTTGAAGGCGAATTGCGAGATGAGCGGCAGGCTAACCTGGAATTCGAACGTCAATGTGCCGATGATGGCCATCATGAGCAGCCCGGAGAAGAGCACAGGCGTGGAAGCGACGTACTTGAATCCCTCCCGGATCTGTCCCTTCGTGGGCGGCACCGGGGGCGAGCGATGCAGTTCTTTCGGATCCATCAAGCCGAGCATGATGACGACGGCTCCGAACGAGAGGCCGTTGATCACGAAGCACGAAGCGATGCCGACGGTGCGGATCAGGATCGCGGCGAGGGCGGGGCCGAAGATGCGCGAGAGATTGACCAGAATGGAATACAGCGTGACCGCGTTGCGCACGTTTTCTGGCCCTACCAGCTCACTGTGGAAGGTCTGCCGGGTGGGATTGTCGAAGACGTTCGTCATGCCGAGGGCGAAGGCGAGGACATCCACCATCCAGACCTGCACGACCTTGGTGGCCACCAGCAGGCCCAGGATCAGTGCCAGGATTCCCGAGATGGACTGAGTGTAGAAGAGGATCTTCCGCTTGGAAATGCGATCGGTGACGACGCCGCCATAGGGCCCCAGCAGCAGGATCGGCACGTATTGCAATGCCGTCACGATACCCAGGGCCGTTCCGGAGTTGGTCAAGCGGAGGACCAGCAGCGCCTGGGCCATGGTCTGCATGAACGTGCCCGAGGTGGAGATGATCTGCCCCGAGTAGTACAGGCGGTAGTTGCGCACGCACAGGGACGCGAAGGTCCCCTTGCGCAATTTGTCGAAGTGCTTCGATAACCATTCCACAGCTCCCTCAGTTTACCCGTGTCGTGCACACGATGGCGGGGATTAAGCCTTGGCACGGCCCGGAGGCGTCGTATCCTCGACATGTCGATGGGAGTGATCCATGGATCTCGCGCGCTTTCCACGCAGACGCTATTCCGAAGGGCCGACGCCCATCCAGCGGATGGATCGCTTTGCCGAGGCCGTCAAGCGCGATGGCCCGGCCATCTTCCTCAAGCGCGATGACCAGCTGGGGCTCACGGGCGGCGGCAACAAGGCGCGCAAGCTGGAATTCCTGGTGGCCGATGCATTGTCCCGCGGCGCGGACACGCTCATCACTTGCGGCGGTGTGCAGTCGAATCACTGCCGCTTGACCTTGGCTGCAACGGTGAAGGAAGGCTTGAAGTGCCGTTTGATCCTGGCGGAGAGCGCGCCCGGCGCGTATCGTCCCGATGGGGGCGGGAACGTGCTGCTCTATCATCTGCTTGGCGCGGAGAAGATCATCACCGTGCCCTGGGGAACGGATCTTCAGGCAGCCTTGGATCAGGCTTCGGAGCAAGCAAAGACGGAAGGCCGCAGGCCCTGTGTCATTCCCCTGGGTGGATCGAATCCCGTGGGTGCGCTCGGCTACATCGATGCGGCCCAGGAGCTTCTGATCCAGGCGAAGGACATGGGTCTCACGTTCCATCACATCGTCCTGCCCGTGGGCAGCGTGGGCACTCTCGCGGGCTTGGTGCTGGGGCTTCGCGCTAACGGCAGCCGTGTTCCCGTCATCGGCGCTAGCGTGCTCAACCGCCGGGAGAAGGCCGAAGCCATCGCCTGGGAACTCGTGCGCACGACGGAGACCTTCCTTTCGATCGAGCCGTGCGTCACACGCGACGACATTTTCTGTCCCGATGACTACCTCGGCGAGGGCTACACCATTCCCACGGAAGGCATGATCGAAGCGGTGCGACTACTGGCGCGCACGGAAGGAATCCTGCTCGACCCCACGTACACCGGGAAGGCCATGGCCTGCCTCATGGACATGGTCCGCAAAGGGCGATTCATGAAGGGGGAGAACGTGCTCTTCTTGCACACAGGCGGCGCGCCGGGATTGTATGCGCGGCCGGAAATCTTCCGCTGAAGGCTGCGTCCGCGCAGGAAGAATGTCATACTGCTGTCGTTGCGATCGCCGCAACAAACGACAACTTCGGGGCGGGGTGAAAGTCCCCACCGGCGGTAGGGTGGATCAAGGTCCACCGAGCCCGCGAGCGCCCGCGAGTGCGGGGTCAGCAGATCCGGTCTGAATCCGGAGCCGACGGTCATAGTCCGGATGAGAGAAGGAGAGGCATATGCCCAAGGGCTGTGTGGAAGAAGCCATCCGTGCGTTCAAGGAAGGCCGGGCCGTGGTGCTCCTGGACGATCCTGAACGCGAGAACGAAGGGGACCTGATCATCCCCGCGGAAACCATCGACGAAGAGATCATGGCCATGATGATCCGCGAGTGCAGCGGCATCGTCTGCCTGTGCATCGACGATGCGCTGGCGCGGCGGCTGGATCTCCCGCAGATGGTGGAGCGCAACGACAACAAGAACCGCACGGCCTTCACGATCTCCATCGAGGCGAAGGAAGGCATCACCACGGGCGTTTCGGCCCACGATCGCGTGGCGACGGTGCGTGCCGCGGTGAGACCGGGAGCCAGGCCCGAAGATTTGGCGCGACCGGGCCACATCTTTCCCCTGCGGGCCAACAGCGGCGGTCTCCTGTGCCGGCGCGGGCACACGGAGGGCGCCGTGGAACTGGCGCGCATGGCTGGTTTCCGCCCGGCGGCGGTCCTCTGCGAACTGATGAATCCCGATGGCACCATGATGCGCGGCCGCACCCTCGAGTGGTTCGCGGAGCGTCACGAATTTCCGTTGATCACCATCCAGGATCTGGTGGATGCGCTGAGCCGCGAGGTCCAGTGTTCAGCCTGAAGCGCCTAATTTGGGGCCATGGCGATTTCCCGCTGCGCTGTGAAGGTGTCGCCAGCCTCGTTGGTTAACCGGCAGCTGAGGGTCACTGCAGGATCAGCGCCCGGATTGAAGTGAATGGTCTGGGCGCTGGGGTCATCCTCGATCGTACCGCTCGAGAGATTCCAATGGATCTTGAGGCTCGGGCGTGCCACCACCCATGCCACTACACTCGTTTTTCCAGCTTCGAACGTAGGTGGCACGAAAATGACGCCATCAGGAATATCCACGACGGTCACTTCGACTTGTGCAGCCTGATCCGGGGCCGTGTCCGGCAGGGCGCGCACGAGACATTTCCCTGCTTTCATGGGCGCCGTGTAATTGCCGTTCTGATCCACGTGGCCCGAGTGCGCCAGGGGGGTACTCCAGATGATCGAAGGCCTGATGCCTCCCGCCAGTCTGTACCCGAATCGCATGGAATGGCCGACGGTCAGGGTTGCCGAGGTTTGGTCCAGACGGAAGACGACGGGCGCCGCCTTGGGAATCTGTTGATAGATGTCGTGGGATTCCCCTGCGGCGTTCGTCATGCGGCACTTCAGCAGGATCTCGGAACCCGCGCCCACCGCAAACATGATCTGATTCGAATGGGCGTTGGATTGAAGGCTCCCGCCTTGGATCGACCACGAATAGGTGACGCCAGGCTGGAGCGGGACGCTGGCGTGAAGCCCCGAGGCGCCCGTCTCCACCAGGTTGGGTGCGGTGATCGGGCCGGTGGGCGCGGCCACCACGGTCACCTTGGCGACGGCCTTCTTCGAAGGGTCGGAGACGGCGCTCACCTGGACACGAAAGATCCCTGGTTTTGTCGGGGCCTGGTAATGGCCTCTGTCATCCACCGTGCCGCCGCCCGGCTCAAGAACGCGCCACGCGACATTCGTTCCAAAATAACTGGAGATCTTGTGCCCGAAGGTCATGGGCCGATCAGCGGTGATGATCACGGAGGTTGGTTCGATCTGCAGCGTGGTTGGCGCATCGGCGCTGTACCGTGGGCCGTCAAAAACACAGCCCAGACTGGCTAGAAGTAGGCTCGATATCACCCACGGCGTTTGCCGAAGGAATGATTTGAAGGAGTGCTGCTCGTTCATGGGGTTCACCGTTCCAGCGGCAGGAACTCGACCTCCACACGCTGGTTGGCCCGGCGTCCAGCAATTGTCGCATTGTCACCGATGGGGCTATCGGGCCCGAGCCCCCGGATAGTGATGCGCTCGGCGGGTACGCCATTCTCGATGAGGGCTTTCTGAACGATTTCGGCTCGATGGTGGCTGAGAAGGATGTTCTTTACACGCGATCCCGTACTGGAGGAATAGCCGGTGATTTGGAGGACGCAAGGTTGTTGCGAGGCCTTGAACAACGCCGCTGTCTGGGACACGGCGGCCAGGCCTTCGGGCATGAGACGAATCGTCCCTTTGAAGCTCCGCATCATGTCGTTGCTGATCAGGATTTTCCCGGGGAGTGGGGCCAGGCTCGCTGGTGAAGCTGAAGCGATGGGAGTGGCAGCTGCCGACTGTGACGGCAAAGAAGAGGATGCTGCGCTCTGTGTTGAAGAGGTCGCGAGGGTGGGCGGCGTTTCAGATTGAGGGCCGTTGCAACCCATGCAAATCAAAAGTACCGACGCAGATGTGAGGAACAAGAATGACATGTGTGTTTGCTGTTTCATGTTTTCCTCAGGGATTAGTGCCTCCAGATCATGAGCACGGCCGTTGCGGTCATGAGCCCAGCGAAGGCCTTTCTCAGGCGCGGTCCGGAGACATCGGTGGCCATCCGCGCGCCCAGGTAAGTGCCTGTCATGAATCCGATGGCGAGACCGCAAAGCAGGAACCAAGGAAAGTCCGCCTGGTGCCGGGCATAGACGAACAAGCCCGGCAGTCCGATGGGGGGAAGGAGAACCGCGAGGGAGATCAACTGAGCCTGGTGCTGGCGAAGTTTGAGCCAAAGACCCAGGAGGGGGATCATGACGACCCCGCCTCCGATGCCGAGAAGACCCGCAAGCAGACCACCGAGAAGGCCGATGAAGAGACCGGGCCACCACGGTGGTTCCGGGGAGTGTTCATCGAGCCCGGCTCCTGGGCGCACGGGTTTTGCAAGAAAGGTACGGATGGCCAGAATGATGAGAAACCCGACAAAGATCTGGCGCAAGGGTCGCTCCGGAATGACATTGGCCAGGCTTGCGCCCAGCCATACGCCCGGCAGGAAGGAGAGCACCATGGCCCAGACAAGATGCCAGTAGATGGGCACGCCGCTGCGGCGGTAATGGAACATTGCCGGGAGGCTGTTGGGCAACAACAGCGAGGCCAACGTCACTCCCTGGGCCTGGTGCTGATCCAGGCCCAGAAGGAGATGAAGCAGCGGGACAAGGATGATGCCGCCACCCACGCCGAACAGCCCCGAAAGGGCTCCGCCCGAAAGGCCTGTGCCGAAACCCGCGGCAATCTGGAACCAGGTGGAGGCGGTCAATGGGAACCTCGGCTATTGGATTAGATGTCGTAACTTGCTATCGCATCCGCTGAAATCATTTCAGGACGAAATGGGCGCGGCGGTTCCGGTACCAGCAGTCCTCCACGTGTTCCGTGCAGAGGGGCTTCTCTTTCCCATACGTTGTCGTGTCCATGCGCATGGCTTCAACCCCTAGGCCCACGAGGTAGTTCTTCACCGCTGTTGCGCGCCGGTCGCCGAGGCCGAGGTTGTAATCAACGGTGCCTCGCTCGTCGCAATGCCCCTCGATCTGGAGCTTCGCCGCCGGATAGGTCTTCATGAAATCGGCGATACCCTGAAGCACGGGCTTGTCCTTCGCCAGGATGTCCGATTGGTCGAAGTCGAAGTGGGTGTCCTGGAGCGCCTTTTCGGCCGCCCGCTTGTAGGCCTCGAGGCGTTCAGCTTCGGCGCGCTTGGCGGCTTCCATCGCGGCCTGCTTCTGCGCCTCCTCGGCCTTCCTGCGCGCTTCCTCGTCATTCTGAGTCTGCGGAGGATTGGCAGGCTGAGACTCGGTTTTGGGCTCCGGAGCCTTCACGGGCTGAGGTTTGCGGCAAGCCAGGATCAGCAAGGTCCCGAGAAGGGCCTGAGAAAGAATCCATCGGGTTCGCATCATGAAAACTCCTTTGGGTGGGGGCGTGCTTGTGGAGCGGCGGGTTGAATCTCCTGATACAGGGGCTGAGATGGTGCCTGCACGGCTAGATCGAGATCCAGGTTCAGCGAAGCACAGCCGGCTTCCGTGGCGAGAATCAGATCCGGCAGGCCTGGCAAGCAATTCATTCCGACATTCGCGCTCATCATGCCCAGTCTGAAGACCGGACCTGATGCGTTCATGACGCGAATCTGACCGTTTGGTCAGGTTCGAGGGAAAACCAAGCAACTTCGGGTACCCTCTCCCGCCCGGCTGTGGATCTCGAAGTTGGCACCGTGGAGTTTGGCGATGCTCTGGACGATGGCCAGACCAAGCCCGGCACCGCCCGTGGCTCGGCTTCGGGACTGGTCGGAGCGGATGAAGCGGCGGCCCAAGGTGGTGAGGAACTGTTCGGGAATGCCCTCGCCCTGATCCGAGACCTCCAGCACGATGGCGTTTGGAAGCTCGTGAGCACGCAGGACGACGGTTGAGCCCTCGGGCGCATAACGGGTGGCATTGTCCACCAGATTGTGGAGGGCCCGCCGCAGCAAGGTCCCATCGCCACGGATGTGGAGATTCGCCGACGCCTCGCACTGCAACCGGATGCCGCGCTCCTCGGCGAGGGACTCGAAGGGTTCCTTCACGCTTTCAAGCAACCTCGAGAGGTTCAAATCCACGGCTTCAATGACGGTGGATGGATCCTCGCTTTTCGCCAGGAAAAGCATCTGTTCGATCATGGCCCCCAGATGATCCAAGGCTTCCGCCATGCCCACGAGCGCGTCCTCCGTCGCGTCGGGCAATTCGGGAGACGTGAGGATGCGTTCAGTTTCCAGCCGGAGGGCGTGCACTGGTGTCCGAAGTTCGTGGGCCATGTCGGCGCTCAATTCGGATAGTCGCGCGAAGGCTTCCTCGAGCCTAGCCAAGGACTTATTCAAGGCTTCCACCAGGGGCTGGAGTTCCCTTTCGGTGCCTTCGAGGCGAACGCGGGTCGAGAGAGACTCGGGTTGGATACGGCTTGCCTGATCGGCCAGATGACGCAAAGGTGCGAGGCCCTTTCGCGCGAGAACATAACCGATCAGCGCTGCCGTGATAACCGTGAGTGTGAGCCGCAGGGCCATGGTCTCGCGGAATTTCGATATGCGCCGGGCTTCGAAACTGAAGTCCCGAATGACCTGTACGTGACCGGTAACGAAGGGCGCGTAGAAAATTTTGAGCTGGATGCCATGGGAGTCGCGATAATTTTCGATCGCCTCCGGATCACTTAATGCAGGTCTGGACTGAAGTGGCACGGTGGCCTCGATGCCGGCGGATTGATAAACCACGTGATCCGAGAAATCGAATACCCGCAGCTTGAAGTGGCCGCTGATATCGCGGAAATCCCTGACAGCGCGATCTGGCGCCTCGTTGAGCCGCTGCACGATGAGCGCGGTTTCCTCACGGAGATCATCCTCGGCCTCCTGGACCAGGATCTGCCCAAGGGCGAACTGCTGGTAAGCCCCACCCAGCCCGACCAGCACGAGGTTCGTGAAAGCGAAGGCCAGGGCCAGTTTCAGAACCAAGGAATGCCGCAATCGATCAATCACGGCGCAGCTCGATCAGATAGCCCACGCCGCGCCGGGTGTGGATGAGCTTTTCCGGATAGGGATCGTCCACCTTGCGCCGTACCCGCCGGATGGCAGCGTCCACGAGGTTCGAGTTGCTTTCGAATTCCAGGTCCCACAACTCTTCCGCGATGCGGGAACGCGTGAGCACGTGTCCCGCGTTGCGCACCAGCAGTTCCAGCAGACGGTATTCCTGAGCGCTCAGATCCAATCGCTGCCCGGCCCGGTAGACCTTCATGCGCAGAGGATCGAGGGTGAGATCCCCCACGGTCCAGGTTTTCGAAACACCGGGCGCATTCCGGTTGAGCAGGTTCTGGATTCGGAGCACCAGTTCGGAGAAGGAGAAGGGCTTCACCAGGTAGTCTCCGCCACCGGCTTCCAGCCCCCGGAGCCGATCCGGCAGCGCATCCCGCGCCGTCAGGAAGATCACCGGTGTCTGGTTGCCGGAGGCTCTCAGCTCTTCCAGTACCGTGAATCCGTCCAGCCGGGGGAGCATCACATCCAGGATCAGGCAATCCCAATCCGCACCCTTGGCCAGTTCCAGCCCCGTCTCTCCATTGGCGGCTGTCTCGACGGTGGCACCTCGCTCCCGGAAGCCTCGGGCGATGGAGGCGCAGGCGATGGGATCGTCATCGATGAGGAGCAGCTTCATGGGAGGAGTATCCGCAGAACCTTGGATGGTTCCATTTTTTAATTGTGCATGATCGGACAGGGGCTCACGAGATTCCGGAGGCCTGGTGCGGTCATAATCGAACGGTGGCGGGTGATTGCATGGACAAGCTGGACGAATTGCGTGCGTGGCTGAAAAAAGCTGGGAAGGTGGCCGTGGCCTTTTCCGGTGGTGTGGACAGCGCCTTCCTGCTCACCGCTGCGATCGATACCCTTGGCGCGGAGCGAGCCCTGGCAGTGATGATCTGTTCTCGTGTGGTGCCGAACCGGGAGTTGGAAGCCGCCAAGGCGCTGCTGGGCCGCTCGGGTGTGAGGCATCTCATCCTGGAAGAGGATGTGGCGAACATCCCTGGTTTCGACACGAATCCGGTCGACCGGTGCTATCTATGCAAGCAGTATCTCTTTTCCAGGATCATCGCCGAAAGCATCCGGGAAGGATTCCCGAAGGTGATCGACGGAACCAATGCCGACGACCTCCTGGACTACCGCCCCGGGTTGAAGGCCCTCGAGGAACTGGCCGTGGAAAGCCCGCTGGCGAAGCTGGGATTCACGAAAGAAGATATTCGTCACTACTCGCGGGATTTAGGTATTCCTGGCTGGGATCGGCCTTCGCTGGCGTGCCTGGCGACGCGCTTTCCCGCGGGCCAGGCCATTACTGCGGAGATGTTGAACCGGGTGGATGCCGCTGAAGAATGCCTGCGCAGCCATGGATTCCTGCAATGCCGTGTCCGCTGCCACGACAATCTCGCGCGGATCGAGATCGCTCCGGACGAGTATTCACGCATGATGGAGACTGATGTGCGCAAGGGCGTGGTGGATACGCTGATGCGGATCGGATTCCGGTACGTGGCCTTGGATCTGGCGGGATACAAAATGGGCAACATGAACGGATGAGGGAATACGAATGGACGAGGATCGGCTCCGGAAGCTGCTGAACGATTACCGCGACGGGAAACTCACCGAAGAGGATGCGCTGGGAGGCCTGCGGAAGCTGCCCTTCGAGGACCTCGACTTCGCCAAGCTCGATCTGCATCGCGGGCTCCGCAAGGGGCTCGCCGAGGTGATCTTCTGCCAGGGCAAAACTCCTGCGCGGATCCAGGCGATCTTCGATCGGATGCTGAAGCACCACGACAATGTCATGGGCACGCGGGCGAGCCTCGAGGATTTCCGGGCCGTGCAGCAGATCGCGGCCGACGCGCAATGGCATGAAGAAGCCCGGATCATCGCGGTCTCGCGCCGCGCCATCGAAGCACCCGAAGGCGAGATCCTGGTGGTGACGGCGGGTACTTCCGACGTGCCCGTGGCGGAGGAAGCCGCCGTGTCCGCCGAGTTCATGGGCAACCGGGTCGCCAGGGTCTACGACGTGGGTGTGGCGGGCATCCACCGCCTGCTTTCCCACACGGAGCACATCCACCGCGCCAGCGTCATCATCGCCGTGGCGGGCATGGAAGGAGCCCTCGCCAGCGTCGTGGCGGGCATCGCGCCGTGCCCCGTGGTGGCCGTGCCCACCAGTATCGGCTACGGCGCCAACTTCGGCGGCCTCGCAGCCCTGCTGGCCATGCTCAACAGCTGCGCCACGGGGGTGGGCGTCGTGAACATCGACAATGGCTTTGGCGCTGCCGCTTTGGCTTCCATGATCAACCGGAGGCGGCTGTGAGCATCCTCTACCTCGACTGCGTTTCCGGCATCAGCGGCGACATGACCGTGGGCGCAATGCTGGACCTGGGCGCAGATCCGGAGACGCTCATGGACGGCCTGGCATCCCTCGGCCTGCCAGGCTGGAAGGCGAGCCATGGGCGCGGCATGAAGGGCGTACTGGCGGGTACGAGCTTCGCGGTGGAACTCGATCCAGCGGCCCAGGACGTCGAACGCAACCTGCCCGAGATCGAGGGGCTCATCGCGAAATCCGGGATTTCCGATCGGGCGAAGGAACGTTCGCTCAAGGCCTTCCGCCTGCTGGCCGAGGCCGAAGGCAGCGTCCACGGCATCCCCCCCGAACAGGTGCATTTCCACGAAGTGGGCGCCGCCGATTCCATCGTAGACCTCGTAGGGGCGGCCATCTGCGTGGATGCGCTGGCGCCGGACAAGGTGATCGTCTCGCCGATTCCCATGGCCCGGGGCTACGTCCGCTGCCGTCATGGACTGATTCCGCTGCCGGCACCGGCCACGCTGGCTCTCGCCAAGGGTGTTCCCATCTGCAAGCCGCCGTTGCCCACCACGCGGGAATTGGCCACGCCAACGGGCCTTGCCATCGCCAGAGCCTTTGCGGATAGGTTCGCGGAGCTGCCGGAAGGAACGGTCCGCAGGATCGGCTACGGCCTGGGCAAGGCCAACTTTCAGTGGCCCAATGTGCTGCGCGCGATTCTCCTGGATGAGATGGCGACGGATGAAGCGCAGACCGTGCGCCAGATCGAAGCGAACATCGACGACATGTCCTCCGAGACTCTGGCCCATGCCCTGGAGCGTCTGATGGCGGAAGGCGCGCTGGATGTCTGGCTGACGCCCGTCCACATGAAGAAGGGGCGTCCAGGCTTCACGCTGAGTGTGTTGTGCGGAACGGCGGATGGCGATCGCCTGGCCCAGGTCATCCTGCGCGAAACCACCACACTCGGCGTGCGCTTCTCGACGCTGCAGCGCGCGATCCTCCCTCGGGAAACCCTCACCGTACAGACGGCGTACGGCCCCATCCGCTGCAAGGTGGCGCACATGGAGGGCCTGCCTCCGAAGGTGAAGCCCGAGTACGAAGACTGCAAGCGAGCCGCCGAGGCCGCCAGAAAGCCCCTCTGGGTCATCACGGAGGCGGCGTTAATGGCTGCTCTGGAGTCGCTTGAAACCTAGGCCGTCAGCGCCTTGTGGGCTTCCTTCAGCTTTTCGATGATGGGGATCTGCTGGGGGCACTTGGGCTCGCACTCGCCGCATTCCGCGCACTGGTCGCCGCCGCGGTTGTTCTTCACGATGAAGTTGTCGTACGCCCACATGGCGCTCTTCCAGTTGCCGAACATGGAACCGGTGTTGAAGGAGGAGAACACATCGGGAATGGCCACGCCGCTGGGGCAGGGCGCGCAGTAGCCGCAGGTGGTGCAGGGCACGGCGGTCTTGGCGGCGTAGTATTTCCGCACTTCTTCGGCGAGCGCGAGTTCCGCGGTTGTCATTCCATTCGCTTCCACTGTGTTAGCCGCAGCGAGGTTCTCCTGGAGTTGCGCTTCGGCGTTCATGCCCGAGAGGGCGGTGATCACCTCGGGGTGGTTCCAAACCCAGCGCAGGGCCCAGTCCGCGGGCGGACGCTTCGCCGTGGCGCGGTTCCAGATCTTCTGCACGGGCTCCGGTTGGGAAATGGCCAGGGTGCCGCCCCGCAGCGGTTCCATGGAGATGACGCCCACATGGCGGTCCGTGGCGTAGTGCAGGCCCTCGGTGCCCGCCTGGTAGCCTTCGTCAAGGAGGTTGAACTGGATCTGGCAGAACTCCCAGTCGTAGCCGTCCACGACCTCCTTGAAGACCTTCAGGGAATCGTGGAAGGAGAAGCCGATGTGCTTGATGCGGCCGTCGGCTTTGGCGCGCTCCATGGCCTTCAGGCCGTTGAAGCGGCGCACGGTCTCCCAGCGCTCTTCACTCAGCGCGTGCAGGAGGTAGAAGTCGATGCAGCTCGTATCGAGCTTCGTGAGCTGCTCGTCCAGCAGCCGCTCCCAGTCCTCCTCGCCTTTCACCATCCAGGTGGGCAGCTTGGTGGCGAGCTGGACGCGATCCCGGTAGCCGTTCTTGAGCGCGCGTCCCACGAAAAGTTCGCTCTGTCCGCCGTGATAGGGATAGGCCGTGTCCACGTAGTTCACGCCCGCATCGATGGACTGGCGGAGCAGCCGCGTGGCGGGCTCTTCGTCGATGTTGGCCATGTTGCCTTCGACCACGGGGAGGCGCATGCAGCCGAAGCCGAGGATGGAAACCTCCACGCCGGGAATGCGGGGGAAGGAGCGGTATTTCATTGGGATTCTCCATATCGGACCTGAGCGCCGCAGGCAATTGAGTTTAGTCGCGGGATGGAGCAGGTTCCAGGCCGCCTTCCAAACGCAGACGGGATGCGGTTCCAGCCCGTGCGAAATGAATCAAGCGTGAATCAGCTCCCCCGGGATTCGTTCATCAAGCGCAGGATTTTCGTGCTTCCCTCGGAGAGCACGGTCATGCGGTGCGCCAGATCATCCAGGAACTGAAGGATGTCCGCGGTGATCGCTTCGGTCTTGCTGGAAGTGAGCAGGCTCTCGCCGCTGGCCTGGGCGGACGCGGACGCGCTTTGCGTGATGGTCCCGAGGGTCTCGGCGATCTCCTGGGCCTGGCCTTCCGTGGAATCGGAGAGCTTGCGGATTTCCCCGGCGATGACGGCAAAGCCCTGTCCCAGCCTGCCCGCATGGGCCGCCTCGATGGCGGC
>DCFP01000073.1:0-5416 GCA_002319925.1 Holophagaceae bacterium UBA1801
GGGGCCCCGTGGGGCCGTTTCGGTGAAATCTTCGCCTACCACGAGGACAAAGAGGTTCTCACCTTCGAGTGATCTCGGCTCCCACTGCCCCACCCGACCACCCCCAGATCGCACAGCGCCCCGCGCTGTGCTTCCACTCCTCGCTTCGCTCGATCGCGGGGTGAGTTCGTGAAGGAGAGCTTGGGCCTCAATTCCCCGATTCCACCTGATCCATGAGATCCAGGACCTGCTCCACGAGGTCCTTCGGATCCACGGGCTTGGAGAGGAACGCGTTGACGCCATGACCTTCCATGTACTCGCGGATGTCCTCGTCGTGGTGGGCGCTGATCATGAGTATCTTGATGGAGGTGAGCCGCGGATCCTCGTGGATGGCTCCCACGAGGGTCGTGCCGGAGCAGTTCGGCATCAAGTAATCGGTGAGCAGGATATCGGGGCGATTCTCCCGCAGGGATTTGAGAACGTCACCAAGGCTCGTAGGTTCGATCTCCACCAGCTCGCATTCCAGCTTCTTGAGGCATCCCACCCAGAAGGTGCGGGCAAGGCGGCTGTCGTCCACGATGGCGATCTTGGCCATGGTGATCTCCCCTTCTCCCATCTTCAGGTCATCGGGAAGGACTGCCAACGAATTTAATCAATTCGCCCAGGCGCTCACCATGGACCAGGCATCCTCATTCCTGGAGTTGCCGTTGAGGATGATGGCGAAAACCTTCAGCTTGCCGTCCAGCCCCTGCATGTAGCCGCACACGCTCGTGACGCCGGTGAGATGTCCCGTCTTGCAGCGCACCCGCCGCGTGAGGTTGGGGTCCTTCACGGAGAGTTCCCAAGGCTCGCCGCCGATGACCTTGAGGGAAGCCACGAATTCCGGCCCCACTTCGAAGTCGTTCCACGCGGCGCGCAGCACTGTCACGAGGGTTCGAGCGGAGAGGTGATTCTCCTTGCTGAGGCCCGAGCCATCGGTGACCGCGATCTTGTCGGGCCCGAGGTCCAGATTGTCCTTGTAGAAGGCCTGCACGCGCTGGACGCCCTTCGCCCAGTTGCCGTCGCCGAAGCGCTTGAGGAGCATCTCGATCATGAAATTATTGGAGTACTTGTTGATGTCCTGCACGAGGGTATGCAGCGGGGGCGAAGAGAAGGCGAGGATCTTCGTCATCTCGCCTTCCTTGACCGGCTGGCCGAGGATCTGGATGCCAGTCTCGCCGAAGATCCGCGTGATGGTCCCGAGGGCCGCGGGTTCTGGATCGTGGAGGATATTGCCCTTCTCATCACGATTGAAGTTCACGGAAAGGGGCAGGATGGGCGGTGTCGTGTCGCCGCTGGTCTTCTCCCACCCGCTGCCGTAGCGCTGGGTGTCGAAGGCACTTTGATCCAGCCGGATCCGCCCATTGACGCGCGTGATGCCCTTGGCCTTCAGATCCTGGGCCATGAGCCAAAGGCGTTCCGAGGTGAGATAGGGATCGCCGGCGCCCTTGAACACCAGATCGCCGAGCACATCCTCTCCCGCCACGGTGCCCCACAACTCCGTCTCCACGACATCATTGGGTTTCATCGTCTTCAGCAGGGCGTAAGTGGTGATCACCTTGGTGGTGGACGCGGGAACAAGTCCGAGATCCACCTGATTGCCTTCGATCAGCTTGCCGGTGCTGAGATCCCAGATTCCGGCAGAAACCTTGATGCCTCGGCTCTGCTCGCTCTTCAACCAACTCTGGAAGGTCTGGGCTTGGATGGGAAGAACTGCAACCGCGCATAGAACAATGGATGAAAGAATTCTTTTCATGGATTTCCCGTATTCGCCGATTCCATCGACCATTCCAGAGTAGCGCAGACGTGCGGTTTCGCCTCAGTCTGGGCGCCGCGCCTTGGAGGCTAGATAGTCGATGAAGTCGGACACCAGCGCGGGATCGAACTGAGCAGAGGCTTCGTTGCGGAGTTCCTCGAGGATTTCCCGACTGGCCTTGGGGGATTTGTAGCTGTTGCCCGAGGACATGACTTCGAAGGCTTCAATGATGCAGATGATGCGGCTGCCGATGGGAATTTCCTCGCCCTTGAGGCCGTCGGGGTAACCCGTGCCATCCCAGCGTTCGTGATGATGGCGGATGATGCGCAGCACATCGAAGGGGAACCGGAAGTCTTTCAGGAAGGTGGAGGCAAGCACAGGGTGGGTGCGGATCCGCGCCAAGTCGTCGGGCGTCAGCTCCGGTTTCGCCATCACGGCGGGATCCAGCAGCAAGGTCCCGACATCATGAAGGATCGCAGCGATGCTCACGGCCTCCACTTCGTGGCTGGGCAGTTCCAGGCGCACCGCGAAATTGCGCGCGAGCTTGGCCGTGTTGAGGCTGTGGGAGCGCAGGGTCGGCGCGCCGCCCTCCACCGTCGAGAGGATGCGATGGGCCACCGAAAGGAAGGCCCGGTGGTACTGCTCGTGCAACCGCCCCTCCTGGAGGTGGAAGCCGAGCATCCGCGCCACCTGCTGGATGCAGGTCTGCTCGCGCTCGTTGAAGGGTTTCTCCTCGAGCCGGAACAGCAGCATGAGATCCTGCCCGCCGCCTTCTTCCATGAGCACCACGGGCAGGTAGGTCTGGAAGATGCCGCGCAGCGGACCCTCTTCCATCCATTCCGATTTCGTGAGGATGCGCAGATCCTTCTCTTCGACCCGCGTGATGTGGTACGTCGCGTGGGCAAGGATCTGCTGCTTCAGCTCCGCCGCCAGGGGCAGGCGGCTGTAAGTGAGGATCGGACGCAGCTCCTGGGGCTCGTCCATCCAAAGTGCCACGGCCGCCAGGGGAACGATGGACATCAATAGGGATGCCGCTTCCCAGAAAAAGGTCCGCTGCTCGGGCAGGAACATCCCAGGCCGGAGCGGCACGGATTCCACCATGCTCTGGCCGGTCTGCGCCGGGGACGGAACCATCACCGTGGGCTCGTCGAGATTGCGGCTGATGAAGACGCCGCTGCGCGAAAGGGGCGAGAAGGAGCCTTCACCCTCAGGTGAGGAGACAAACCCTTCGAGCATCATGCCCGGCGAGAATTCCTGGACCGGCGCCACCGGAGGGATCATGGAATCGGAATGGGGAACTGTGACCGGAATGGCGGTCACTTCTTCCATCATGGGCTCGGGAATGGGCGGCACATGGAGCCCATCCGTGGGACTGGGCGAATCATTGGAGGATCCGGAGGTGAACACGAAACGGAATTCGCGGACTGCCTCGACGATATCCTGGCAGATAGCCACGGTCGGGGCTTCATCGCGGTTCACGTCGTAGCCTTCTCCCCGCACGCGGTCCCGTTGCACCAGGAAGCCGATCCAATTGCCCTTGTCGTAGATGGGCGTGATGAGCAGCCGCGGAGTCTCCGAGCCCTGGATGAGCACGGAGAGTTCCGGGAACTGCGCCGCGTTGTTCACCGCGAAGATGCGGCGCTCCCGGTGCACCCACTTCACCAGAGGGTGCTCCATCGTCAGGCTTTCCGGCGGCGGCACTAGCCGCGGGAATCCATAGTGGCTCACGAGCCGGAAGCCCTCCTCCCCCTTGATGGAAAGGTAGAGCGCGCCCTTGGTGCTCCCCACGGTCTCGAGGCATTGGTACAGGATCTGCGCGAAACGATGGGAGAGTGCGTCGTTGAAGGGCGTGGGAAGCGACGGCATGAGGTTGGTGGTTTCCGGGAGGAAAGGGCCGTGTGACTGGACGGGTTGGGAGAATGCTAAGCGATCGAACCGATTCCCGCCACCGTCTTCATGCTGATTCAGGGCTGCGCGGAATCATCCAACCAGGATGACAGCAGAACGGGATCCTGGAGAGACGCAACTCGGAATTGGCGATCGGCCCACCGTGCCAGATTGGTGAGCTGGTTGCCGCTGCCGCATTCGAAGGCACGCTCGCCTTTGGCCTTCAGCGTCTTCATGGCTTCGAGCCAGCAGATCGGCAGCCCCACCGAAGCGATGGCCTCGTCCCAGACCTCGCGGCCCGTGGCGAGGAGTCGCCCATCCGCGTGGGAGATCAACGGGAAGTCCGGCGCCTTGGGTTCCCAGTCCATGAGGCGCCGCGTCACCTCGGGGAGGAGTGGCACCATGTGGACCCCGTGCAGCGGGTGTTTCACGGGCAGGAGCCCCGACTTCATGGCCTGGGATCCCACCTGCTCCAGGAGAGCCTCCAGGGCCGGCCGGGGTCCTGAGACCGTGAACTGAGCCTGCCCGTTGAGATTCGACAAAACCATCTCGGGATGGCCCACCAGCGCCTGCCGCAGCTCCAGTTCGGTGAGGCCGATGAAGAAGGCCATGCCGTGGGTGTGCGGACCGAAATGGGCTTCCGAGAGGTCCTCTACGGCAAAGATCAAAGCCGCTGCGGCTTCCAGGGGAACCACACCCGCCGCGACCACAGCGGAAAAGAAGCCCAGGGAGTGCCCCGTGGCCGCCGCGGGCAGTGGCATCCCCGCGGCCCGATGGGCGCGGTACAGCCCTACGGAATGGGCCACCACGGCGCAGGGCGCCTGGCGCGGAGCCCGGAGGGCTTCCTCGGGTCCCTGGGACATCCAGGTGCGCAAGGGAAAACCACTGAACGTCTCCATGGCGGAGATCGCGCCCAGCCAGGCTTCATTGGATTCCCAGTCCTTCGACATACCGACGGCCTCGGTGCCTTGGCCCGGAAACAGGAGAACGAAGGGTGCGCGCGTGGACATGAGATCAGAATGCCCCATCCCTGACGAAAATAAAAAGGGCTCCGCGGGGAGCCCTTTCCTTGGAAATAAGCCCGGCTAGAGCTTCATGACATTGGCGGCCTGGGGCCCCTTGGGGCCCTGCACGATCTCGAAGCTCACGCGGGCCTTCTCGTCGAGGGACCGGAAGCCCTTCGACTGGATCGCGGAGTGATGGACGAAGATATCGGGGCCACCCTCGTCGGGCGTGATGAACCCGTATCCCTTTTCAGAGTTGAACCACTTGACGGTGCCTTCGGACATGGTGCGTCTTCCTCGGGGCCTGAGCCCCATTGCCTGGGATGGTTCGCACACGATCCATTCCAGGCGATGGTACCGTGGGGAGCGAAGCTCCGTGGATTCCGGCCAGTCCAGAAGACAGACCGTTCGGCCAAAAAGCAAATGACACCGAGCGATCAGGATTGATCGCTCAGCGTCGAGATTGCCAAAAAGCCGGATGACTGCGGCAAGCGTATCTGGGGATCGCCATAGGTTCAACAGAGAAATATGAACTTAGCGAAAGTTCTCCAGTTTCCTACTGCAGTTTGACCACATTCGTGGCCTGGGGACCTTTGGGACCCTGGGCCACATCGAAGGAGACGCGCTGGTTTTCCTGGAGGGTCCTGAATCCGCGATCCTGGATGGCGGAGTGATGAACGAAGAGATCGGCGCCACCCTCATCGGGGGTGATGAAGCCGTAACCCTTTTCGGCGTTGAACCACTTGACGGT
>DCFP01000073.1:5671-18093 GCA_002319925.1 Holophagaceae bacterium UBA1801
TTGAACCACTTGACGGTGCCTTGAGCCATGGAACTACCTGATGACGGGGCCTGGACGGGTGGTGCGAAGGCATCCTCCAGGCAAGGTTGCCATCGCCGGTGAGAGCAGGGCCGTAAAAACGGTTGCGGAATAGTCTCCAGGATCCTTCGAAGAAATGCCATGAAAAAACAAGGCTGAGGGCAATTCCGTGGAGCTGTTCCTAGAACACGACGCCTGCCCGCAGGATCACATTGGCGTAAGGGCTGAATTCCCCCGTTCGAACGATGGCGCGGGCCTTGGCGCTGAGGGCCTTGAAGGACTCGTGGGGGATTCGCGTGATCGGTGCATCCCCCAGGCTGACCCGCAGGGCCTGCTCCACCGCCGGGTTGCGTCCGGACAACTCTTCGGCGACCACCGCTCCCTCCACCTGCATCTCCTGCAGCACCGCAGCCACGACCTCCATGAAGCGGGGAACGTTGGCCGTCACCGCCAAATCGATGCGCTGAGGGCCTTCGGGAATGGGCAGGCCCGCATCTCCGATCACCAGGAGATCCCCGTGCCCCAGGCGGGCGATGAGGCCAGAGAGTTCCGCGTGCAGAAGGGCTGTCTTTTTCATGGAAGCTCCCGGCAATCCAATTCGTGACGGTAAGGAATCGAGGGCTGGGCCCCGGGCCGCGTGACGCACAGGGCGCTGGCCCGTTGGCCGAGGGCCACGGCAGCATCGATGCTCTTTCCTTCGGCCAGGGCCACGGCCAGCCCGCCGATGAAGGTGTCGCCCGCAGCGGTGGTGTCCACGGCCTTCACGGCCTGCGCGGGCATGTGGCGTCCACCGGCCCCATCCACCACCACGACGCCCTGGGCCCCCAGCGTCACCAGCACGGAGCCCACGCCCTGGGCGAGGAAGCGGCTCGCAGCCTCCTGAGCGCTGGCGGAATCACTCACCGTCATGCCCGACAGCAGCGAGGCCTCGGTCTCGTTGGGGACCAGGATGCTCACCCGCGAAAGAAGGCCTTCGGGTAGCTGTCGCGCAGGCGCAGGATTGAGTAGTACCGGGACACCGGCGCTGTGGGCGATTTCCACGGCGCGCTCCACGGCGGCCATGGGTACTTCCAGCTGCAGGATGAGCATCGCAGCGTTTTCGATGAGTGCTCGGGCGCCCTCGATATCGGCGACATCCAGGGTGCCGTTAGCGCCCGCTGCCAGCAGGATGCGATTCTGTCCCGAGTCCTCCACCAGGATCACGGCCACGCCCGTGCCCGCTTCCGGGTGTGCGGCTACGTGGCTCACGTGCACACCGTCCCGGATGAGGCCATCGCAGAGGGTGCGGCCGAAGGCGTCGGCACCGACCTTGCCCACGAGGGCGACCCGGCCGCCCAGGCGCGCGCAGGCCACGGCCTGGTTGGCGCCCTTGCCCCCCGGTACGGTGCTGAAGCCATGCCCTTCCAGGGTTTCGCCGCTTTCGGGCACCCGCGGCGTGCGCATCACCAGGTCCATGTTGAGGCTACCGACGATGACGATGGGCCGGTCCGCCCGATTCTCGAAATGCCTTGCATCCATGGACTAGTCTTTCCTTCGTGAAGGGGGCGCCGTGGAGGCGCGGACCTTGAGTTGGGGCTGGAGGATCACGCGGCGAGCCTCGGTCCGGCTCTCCTGCACGCGCTCCAGGAGCAGCTCTGCGGCCGTGGTGCCGATCTGCTGCTTGGGTTGCACCACGGTGGTCAGGGCCGGCGTGGAGAAGGCAGCCAGTTCGATGTCGTCGAAGCCCACGATCGAAAGCTCCTCCGGCACCCGGATTCCCGCCTCGTAGGCCGCCGCCAGGGCACCCAGGGCCATGAGGTCGTTGCAGACGAAGACCGCCGTTGGACGTGACTTCCGCTTGAGGAGCGCCTGCATGGCCAGGTAGCCGCTGCGGGGGCTGAAGTCGCCCCGCTCCAGGTCCCCTTCCCGCCGTGCCACGCCCGCTTCCGCCAGGGCCCGCTTCCACCCGGCCCGGCGCTGGGAGCTGGGGGAGAGTTCCGCCGGTCCGCTGATACAGGCGACATAAGGATGGCCCAGGTCCAGCAGATGCTGGGTCGCTAGCATCCCGCCCGCCACGTGGTCCACCTCCACAAGATCGCAGGCGAGGCCCGCCACTTCGCGGTCCAGGAGCACCAGGGGGATCTTCAGTTCGGATAATGCCTCGCGCAGGGCAGCGTCCCGGTGGGAGCTCACGAGCACCAGCCCGTCGATGCGCTTCTCGGCCAGCACGCGCAGGTAGGTGGCCTGGCGCGCGGCGTCTTCGTTGGAGTTGCAGAGGATGACGTTGTAGCCAGCAGCGAAGCAGCGGTCCTCCACGCCACGGAGGATCTCGGCGAAATAGGGGTTGGAGTTGTTGGGGAGCAGCACGCCGAAGGTGTGAGTGGCGTTGTGTTTGAGGCTTCGCGCCACGCCGCTGGGCACGTAGCCCAGCTCCCGCACGGCCTCCTCCACGCGTTTCCGGGATTCCTCCTTCACGAAGCGCGTGCCGTTCACGACGTGGGAGACGGTGGTGACGGAAACGCCCGCCTTCAGTGCAACGTCCTTGATGTTCGCCATGGGCGTCCCTCAGGCGCGGCGGCTGCGGCGCCGCTCGCGATACATGTCGAGGATGACTGCCACGATGATCACACAGCCCGTGATGATCCGCTTCGTTGGCTCGCTGGCGCCGATCTGGGCGAGGCCCGCCTCCAGCACGGAGATGATCAGCACACCGAAGAAGGTATTGATCACCGAGCCGCGGCCACCCATGAGACTGGTGCCGCCAATCACCACAGAAGCGATGACCACCAGCTCCGTGCCGATGCCCGCGTTGGGATCGGCCGCTTCCAGGCGCGAAGCCTGGATGATGCCCGCGAGTCCCGCCAGAAGGCCTGCAATGGCGAAGACGAGGATCTTCACGGGCCGCGGGTCCACACCCGCCAGGCGCATGGCCTCCTCGTTGGTGCCGATGCCGATCATCTGTCGGCCGAAGACCGATCGCGTGAGTACCAGCTGGGCCGCGACGACGATCAGGATGGCGATGAGGAAGGAGGGCGAGAGCCCGAAGAGCACCGGGTTGCTGAGCCACGAAATCGCGTCGCCGATGTACTGGGTGCGGGAATCCGTGGCGATGTAGGCCGCGCCGCGGGCCACCTCCAGCATGCCCAAGGTGACGATGAAGGAAGGCAGCCGCCAGGCCACGGAGATCGCGCCGTTGAGGAACCCTGTCACCGTACCCACGCCCATGGCGAGCAGCACCGCCATGGCCAGGGACCAGTGCCACTGCAGCATGGCGATCCCCGCCACTGCCGCAGAAAGCGCCATCACGGAACCCACGGAAAGATCGATGCCGGCGATGATGAGCACGAAGGTCATGCCCACGGAGGTCGCGACGATGGCGGGGATATCGTTGGCGATGGTGAGGAAGGTGTTGGCCGAGAAGAAGTACTGACTGAGGTAGCTGAAGAGGGCCACCATCATCACTAGCGCCGCCAGGAGGGCCGCGTAGTTGCCCAGGGTGCCCCGCAGAGAGCCCGCGAAACTGGTGCTGGGAGTGCTTGTCGAAACGTCTTCCATGGTGTCCTCGGCAGACTATTGAGCAGGAGCCTGGGTTGCCAGGTAGCCGCTGAAGGCAGCTTCCAGCAGGGCCTGCTGGGTCCACTCGCCCCGCTTGAAGATGCGCACCAAGCGCCCCGCACTCATGACGGCGATGCGATCACACACCTGCATGAGCTCGCGAAGATCGCTGGAAACCATGAGCATGGCCTTCCCGGCGTCGGCCAGCTTCTCCAGCTGATCATAGATATCGGCCCGGGCGCCGATGTCCACGCCCCGGGTGGGCTCGTCCAGGAGCAGCACCTTGCAGTCCCGGTGGAGCCAGCGGGCGAAGACCACCTTCTGCTGGTTGCCGCCGGAGAGTTCAGCGGCGGGCTGGTCGATGGAATGGCTCTTCACGCCCAAGGCCTCGTTCAGCTTGCCCACCTGTCCGCGTTCCACGGCAGGCCTCAGCCACCCCTGTCGCGAGACGGCCTTGATGTTCGCCAAGGTCGCGTTGATGCGAATGGCCAGGGGCAGGAGCAAGCCCTGGGATTTTCGATCCTCGGTCACCAAGCCGATGCCCTTCCGCACTGCGGCCATGGGAGAGGCGATGCGCGCAGGAGTTTCGGATCCCTCCAGGTGGATCTCGCCGGTATCCTTGGCATCCGCACCGTAGATGAGACGTAGGAGCTCGGTGCGCCCGGCGCCCACGAGGCCCGCCAGGCCGAGGATTTCGCCCGCATGCATGGTGAAGGAGACGTCCCGCACGACCTTGCCCCGGCCCAGGCCGCGCACTTCCAGTGCAACGGGACCTGTTTCGTGGATGGGGCGTTTCCGTTCCTCGCTCACGTCGTGGCCCACCATGAGGCGCACGATATCGTTCTGGACCACGTCCGCCATGGGCTTGGTGTCGATGTGCCGCCCGTCCCGCAGCACCATGACGCGGTCGGCGATCTGCTGCAACTCATCCAGGCGGTGGGAGATGTAGATGATGCCCACGCCAGCCCGCTTGAGGGCGAGGATCTGCGTGAAGAGGTGGTCGATCTCCCGGCTGGTGAGCATGGCCGTGGGCTCGTCCAGAATCAGCAGACGGCAGTCCCCCACGAGGTTCCGTGCTATCTCCACCATCTGCTGGTGGCCCACGCCCAGCTTCCCAACGGGTGTGCGGGGATCGATGCCCTCCAGGCCGATGACCGCCATCTGTTCCGTGGCACGACGGTTCATTTCCGAGCGGCGGATGAAGCCCAAACGGCTGGGCATGCGGCCCAGCATCAGGTTCTCGGCCACGGTGAGGGTCGGGATCAGGCCCAGTTCCTGCAGCACCATCCGCACGCCCAGCTTCTCGGCCTCGTGCCGCGACGCAGGTGCGTAGGGCCTTTCGTGCAGGTGCATGCGGCCTTCCGTGGGATGCACGAGACCTGCGATGAGCTTGGTGAGGGTGCTCTTGCCGGCGCCATTCTCCCCCGTGAGGGCCAGCACCTCGCCCTCGTTCAGTTCGAGGGAGACGTGGCTCAGCACGGGGGTGATGTAGGTCTTGCCGAGGCTCTCGCCGTGGAACAGGGGCATGGGAAGCTCCGGAGCCCGGCCACCGCGTCATGAAACGGGGCGGCCGGGCTCCCCTACCTTACTTGGTTACGAGGTCCACTGTGGTCTCGATGGCACCGGGCATCTTGTTCTGGGGTGTCTTGGCCTTGACGGCCTTCACGGCGATCTCGATGCCGAACACGGCCTGCTTGGCTGCGTACTGGTCGGCAGTGGCCAGGAGCTTGCCTTCAGCCAGCAGAGGCTTCACGGCGTCGATGTTGTCGTAGCCCACCACCTTCACCTGGCCGGTCTTGCCCGCAGTCTTCACGGCGGCGACGGCGCCCAGGGCCATGTTGTCATTGCCGCAGAGGAGGGCCTTGAGGTCGGGGTGCTCGCGCAACATTGCGCTGGCGACGGTATTGCCCTTCTCCATCTCCCACTGACCGGACTGCACGCCCACCACCACGGCGCCTACGGTCTTCATGGCGTCCTGGAAGCCGGCGGTGCGCTGCTGGGCGTTGAATGTCGTGGAAACGCCTTCGAGGATGCCCACCTTGTCACCGGCCTTGAGCTGCTTGGCCAGGTAGTCGCCCACCAGCTTGGCGCCCTTGCGGTTGTCGGGACCCACGAAGGGCACGGTCAGTCCCTTCTCCTTCAGAGCGCCGTCGTCCAGCTTGTTGTCGATGTTCACGACCAGCACGCCCTTGTCCACGGCCTGCTTGACCACGGGCACCAGGGCTTTGGAATCGGCGGGGGCCAGCACGATGGCGTCCACCTTCTCGGCGATCATCTGCTGGATGATCTTGATCTGGGCGGCGGTGTCAGTCTCGTCCTTGATGCCGTTGGCGATGAGGTCGTACTCGGCCGCGTGCTGCTTCTGGTGGGCCTTGGCGCCTTCCTCCATGGTCTGGAAGAACTCGTTGGCCAGGGACTTCATCACCAGCGCCACCTTCGGCTTGGTATCGGAAGCGAAAACCTGGGCGCCGGCGGCCAGCGCTGCCAGCAGGGCAAGGGATTTGACCAGCGGTTTCATGGAATCTCCTTTGGGTTGGGCTCGGAATATGGAACCGGGGCCGCCGCCCCGGGGTTCGAAGGACCTTGCGCCGTCCGAGCAAACGTTTGCGCAATCGTTTGCCTGAATTGTACAAATCGAGTTTGCAGAGGCAAGCGGTAGAAATAGGAAAACTCGACTCAAACCATACATTCTACTATTTCAAAAATTAAATCATGTTTGGTGCAAGCCGGACTCCAATCGGAGCCGGTATTTACCCGGGACATGATCGGGTTTCCCGTTCTCATAAAATGGACGGAGCTATCCTGTCCCATGCGCTGGACCGCCCCTGCCCTCCGTAACCTGCTGGCCCGCCTGGACGAGACCTACCCCGATGCCCGTTGCGCCTTGGAGCACGAGGATCCCTACCAGCTCGTGGTGGCCACGATCCTTTCGGCCCAGTGCACCGATGCCCGCGTGAACCTGGTGACGCCGGCGCTCTTCAAGAAATACCCGAATCCCGCCAAGCTGGCGCGGGCCAAGACCGACGAGCTGGAAGCGCTCATCCATTCCACGGGTTTCTTCCGGAACAAGGCGAAGAACTTGATCGGACTCGGGCAGGCACTCGAGGAGAGGCATGGTGGCAAAGTGCCCAGTGACCGGGAAGCCCTGGCGGCCCTGCCTGGGGTCGGACCCAAGACCGCCAACGTCGTCCTGGCCAATGCCTTCGGCATCCCGGCCCTGGCCGTAGATACCCACATCTACCGGGTGGCCAGGCGTCTGAACCTGTCCACCGCGAACACGCCGGAAAAGGTCGGAATCGATCTCTGCCAAAGGTTCCCCGAGGACTATTGGATTCCCCTGCACCACCAGCTCATCTGGCATGGCCGCCAGGTCTGCGACGCGCGCAAACCGAAATGCGAGGTTTGCCCATTGCGGGACCTTTGTCCCACGGGCTCCGGAAAAATCGAAGACCCGCACCGCAGCGGAGCTTGAACGCCGCTCACTGCCCTTTAAGGAAGTCCAGCATCACCTCGGGTTTCTGAAATCCGAGCTGACGGCGTAGCTCCTTCCCCTCCCCATCTAGCACTAGCACGGTGGGGTAGCTGAGGATGCCTAAGGGTTTCTGAAGATCCTTCCGCTTGTCGAAGGTATCGATGCGCACGGCCACGGCGTTCTGCGCGATCCAGGCATTCAACGCAGGATCGGGCCAGGTCTTCTCGTCCAGTTCCTTGCAGGCCGCGCACCACTCCGCCCAGACATCCACCACTACCAGTTTCTTCTCGGCCTTTGCGCGAGCCAAGGCGCTCTCGTAGTCGCCATCCAGCCAGGCCCGTCTCCAGGATTCCGGCAGTTCAGGCTTGCTGTTCCCCATCCGGGGAAGCCATTCGACCCCGAACCCCGTCTCGATGGCCCGCAAGCCCAGGATCAATCCCACGGCGAGAGCCAGGAAACCGAGACCCTTGCGGAAGGCCTGGCCAAGCCCTTTTGCGGGTTCGAAGACCCCGGCCACGCCGGCAGCCACCAGCAGCTCGCAGGCCCACAGCGCATAGCTGAGCCACACCGGCACAATGAAGCGGAGATTCCAGATCGCAAAACCCAGCGCCACCAGTCCCATGGCCTGCTTCAGCTTCACCAGCCACTCGCCGCTGCGGGGGAGGCTCGCGGAGAAGGTGCCTACGATCGTGAAGAGAACGCCCATGCCCAGGGCGAAGGTGAAGAGTTGCAGAGCGCCCAACAGTGCGCTGCCCCCAGATGAGATGGCCAGGAGCACCGTGCCGATGACAGGTCCCACGCATGGGGCGGAGATGGGACCCAGAACGAGACCCATGATGAAGGCACCCGCAAATCCGGACCGTGAACCATCCCCTTGCAACCAAGCTTGGAACCGGGATGGCAACCGGATCTCGAAGGCACCGAACAGAGACAAGGCAAAGACCGCGAAGAGAATCGAGACGGGGATGAGGAAAGCCGGGTGCTGCGCGAAGGCCCCAAAAGCGTCATGGGACCGGGCCGCCACCAGACCCAGCACGCTATACGTGACTGCCATGCCCAGCACCAGCATCACGGAGAGCAGGAAGCCCCGAAGCTTGCCTCCCCCTTTGGCTCCGATGATGGTCATGGTGATCGGGATCATGGGGTAGACGCAGGGCGTCAACGAAGCCAGAACGCCCGCTGCGAAAACGCCGAGGAAAATCCAGAAAAGCCCCCGTGCTGGCGGACTGCCGGACAACTCTGCCGCACTCACCTTCAGAACACGGTCCTTGGGCGGGAAGCAGATGGCTCCTTCCCCTTCCGTGCAGGGCTGGTAGGTCACCACCAGCTCCACGTCGCCCTTCAGATCCTGGCCCTTGACGGGGATCTCCACAGGTCCATGCCAGATGCCATCGCCTAATTCATCCTTGGCATTCGTCGGCGGCAGTGGGCCCACTTCCAATCGCCCCGGCGTGCCTTCCTTCAGCTTCACGCTCATGAAGGCGCTTTTCAGGTGGGCGCCAGCGGGGGCTTGCACGATGACCTCGCCCTTCATGAAGGCCACCGAGACGTCCTTCACGGGATCGATGACCGGCGCTTTCTGCGCCATCAGCACGAGGCAGCCGAGCAGGCCGAGCAACGCTCTCATTCGCATTCAGGATCCTTGAATCGCATCATTCTCCCATTAGTACATCAGGAACCGTTCAACCTTCCGTCCACTCCTTCTCCACTAGGATGCCCGGAGCAGCGTGGGAGCTCGTCCTTGAGCTACACTGTTGCCTTCATGTCCTTCCACCTGACCCTGAATCGTTCCTTCGTCGCCGACCACTACCATGACCTGCCCGGGTTCCAGGAGGACCGCCACGGGCACAACTGGAGCGTCGAGGCCACCATCGAAGCGGAATCCATGGACCAGGAAAGGCCCCTCGCCGAGACCCTGGATGCCTGGCAGCAGCAGGTGGACTACTCCCTGCTCAACGACCAGCCCTCACTTTCAGGCCGCAACCCCACCACCGAGGCCCTCGCGCAATGGGCCTTCGGTTTTCTCGAAGACCGGGGGCTCACGCCCGTCCAGGTGAAAGTCCGGGAAAAGGTGAACTACTGGGCCGCGTGCCGGAGGTGAGCCGTTGAGCCTTGGCAATCACCGGCGTTTAAGCCTCCTGCTAGCCCTGGGCGCGCTGACGCTGATTCCGGCCTGCCGCAAGGATCAGCCTCCGCCACCGGCCCCGGAAGTCACGGAACCCGAACATCCCTTGGCGCCCTGGTCCTGGCACAAATTGGGCGGACTCCTGGTGGTGGTGGGAGAGGTCAAGGAACCCACGGAGCTCACGCTCACGGGTCACTATTTGAACGAACACACCTTCGCGGAAGCAGGGCCTGTGCGCTGGGAAATGTACGCACCGCCCCAGGGCGAGGTCGCGGTACTCCGCACGGGAAATGGGAAGATGCTCGCGACGTGGAATTTCGATGCCCCGGAATCCAAGCCCCCGGCGCCACCCAAACCCAAGCCGGCACCTGCTCCAGCCAAGCCCGCGCCCCGCGTGAAACCATTGCCCGTTAAGCCTGCGCCGGCACCCAAACCAGTCCCTGCTCCAGCGCCCATTCCGGTCCCCAAGCCCAGCGCTGAGAACAAGGCTTGGCCCGAAACCCATTTGCCACTCTCCAAGGGCATATTCCGCAAGGGAGCGGCTCCGAAGAGGACTCCTGCGCCCCCGGCCCCCGCGGTCGCCAAGACGCCACCGACCGCCAAACCGGTGCAGCCCGTCGTACCCAAGGCCGCAGCCATTCCTCCTCCAACGAAACCGGTACCGCCAGCGCCCTCGTCCATTCCGCCTCATCCCCAACCCGTTCTCCCTCCCCCGCCAACGGTCAATCCTTCGGCCCAGTGGCCCGGCGCGGGCGAAGCCTTGAATCTGTTGCGGGGACCCCAGGGCAGCCACTGGATCTGCATGACCTTCGACGGGGGCTCATCCAACGAAGTGGCCCAGGATGTGCTCGATGCGCTCCACGAGCGCAACATCCACACGACCTTCTTCGTGACTGGGGAGTTCATCCAGAAATACCCAGACATCATCCGCCGCATGGTTCAGGAGGGACACGAGGTCGGCAATCACACCATGCACCATCCCCACTTCGCGCCCAATATGAAGCGGGATCCGAAGTGGACCAAGGAACGCTTCCAACAGGAACTGCTGACCGCCGACGAGGCTTTCCTCAAGGTCGCGGGCCGCCCCATGGATCCCTACTGGCGTGCACCCTACGGCGAACAGACGGCGGAGATCCGCAAATGGGCGGAGGAGCTGGGCTATCGGCATGTTGCCTGGAGCGAGGGCGCGGACACCCTGGACTGGGCGACGGTGAAGGAGCGCAAGCTATACCGCACGGGGAACGCGATTCTCGACCGGCTCCACCAGCGCATGGACAAGCAGGATGGGGACGGCCTCATCGTCCTCATGCACCTGGGCAGCGCCCGCCCCGAATCCGATCGCCCCGCGAAGGTGCTCGGCCCCTTCCTGGATCAGGCCCTAGACGAGGGCTGGAACTTCGTGAACATCGGCACCTACCTGCAGGAATCGGGCAGGCCCCGGTGGAATTCCTCCAAACGGCTGGCCATGCTCGGCCAGACCGCGCCACGACAGTAGAATAGGTTTTGATGCGCGCCAAAAAAGAAAGCTCCGTAAAAGGCATGGGACGGATCCTGCTCCAGGTCCTGGCGGGAGCCTTCGCGCTGGTGCTCGCACTGTCGCTGCTCAGCTTCAATCCAACCGATCCCCATTTCTTTGCACAACAGAGTTCGGCGACGCCATCCGTCCAGAATCTGTGCGGTCTCTTCGGCGCCTACCTCGCGGGTTCCTTCCAGACTCTTGTGGGTGTGGGCGCCTGGATCATCCCAGCCTATGTTCTGTGGGAGTGCTTCCCCATGGAAGGCATCCGGTGGCACCGCCGCCTGGCGTGGCTGGTCCTGAGCCTTTGTCTGTGGACCCTGCTCGGTGCATTCGGCACCCGCGCCTGGCCGTCCAGCGAAGGCGGCGCGGACATCTGGCGCTGGGGGGGCTGGCTGGGCTCGTCCCTCTGGCCGCCCTGCCGCCGGGTCCTGGGTCCCATCGGCCTGCCTTTGGCCCTGGGGGTTCTGATCCTCATCTGCGCCCTGATCCTGGCGCCAGCACTCACGCGAGCCCTGGGCCGCATCATCGCGAACTGGATGGGCGACAAGGCATGGCCCTGGCTCAAACCCCTGCCGTCCAAGGGCGCGCGGGGATTCATCGGCATGATTCAGCGGCCCTTCCTGATGTGGCGGTCCCGCGATTCCTTCCCGGACCTGGATGCCCAGGACGCGCAGGAACTGGCCCGCCTGGGCGTTCAGCAGAAAGCGGCCGATGAGCAGGTGGAAGCCCTGAACCGCGCCGAGCGCGAGGCCCTGGAGTTCAAGAAGGCCAACAAGCAGTTGCCTCCGGAGATCGGTCTGCCCGTGATCCATTCCATGAGACTGGATACGCCTGCGGAGGAGCTTCCCTATATCGATTCCATGGTCATCAATGGTGAGCGTCAGACGCCCGGCGTGCCTTTGCCTCCGCCCACACTGCTGCGAAACATACCTCCGCCCCCGCCACCCAAGCCTCCGCTCGTGGCCCCCGTGGTGGTCCAGGATCGCTTCGGCCACATCATCGAACAGCAACCCTTGGGCCTCACGGAACCCACGCCCGCCAGGCCTTTGCCGGACATCCAGCGCGCGCTGAGCATGCGCCAGGACCCTGCACGTCAGGAACCTGCACGTCAGGAACCTGCGCCGCCAAAGCACGCCGTCCCAGCCAACGAGGCCTGCGGCCCCGTGGATCGCCTAGAGCTGCCGCCCCGCCGCATCTTCGACCCGCCCCAACCAGAGCACCGGCTGGATCCAAAACTGCTTGAAGCCACCAAGGACTTGATCGGCCAGAAGCTCGCCGAGTTCAAGGTGAAGGGCACCATGGTGGGCATGCAGCCGGGCCCCGTGGTGACGGTCTACGAGTTCCAGCCCGATGCGGGGGTGCCGCTGGCGAAGGTGATGGGCATGGAAGAGGACCTGGCCCTAGGCCTGCAGGCGGAAAAGGTCCGCATCGACCGAATCCCCGGCCGCAACCTCGTGGGCATCGAAGTGCCCAATCCCCATCGCGAGACCATCAGTTTCCGCGAAGTGGTGGATTCCCCGCAGTTCCGCGACCCCACCCAGAAGGATGCGAAGAGTCTTCTCACGCTGGCCCTCGGCAAAGACATGGCGGGGCATCCGGTGGTGGCCGACCTCGCCAAGATGCCCCACCTGCTCATCGGCGGCTCCACGGGCAGCGGCAAGAGCGTGGGCGTGAACGCCATGATCTGCTCGGTGCTGCTGCGCGCCATGCCCAGCGAAGTGAAGCTGATCCTGGTGGACCCCAAGATGGTGGAG
>DCFP01000150.1 GCA_002319925.1 Holophagaceae bacterium UBA1801
CCATCCCCAAGGACGGTCCCTCCGCAGGCTTGGCCATGGCCACGGTGCTCCTCTCGGTGCTGAAGAACGTGCCCATCAAGAACACGCTGGCCATGACCGGCGAGATCGACCTGCGCGGCGAGGCCCTGCCCATTGGGGGTCTCAAGGAGAAGTCTCTCGCGGCCCTGCGGGTGGGCATCAAGCACGTCATCATCCCCTTCGCCAACCAGAAGGATTTGGAGGAGATCGCCCCCGAGGTCCGTGCCAAGATGACCTTCCACCCCGTCAAACATGTGGAGGAAGTTTTCGAGATGGCCCTCACCAAGTGGGTGCAGCCCGAGAAGCGGGGAGCGGCGCCGCGGAAGAAGGCCCGCAAATGAAGTTGTTCCACGTGGAACGGCATGGCACCACGGAGGCACCGAGGACACGGAGAAAGAATGAGACAATCGCTTTCTCTGTGTGCTCCGTGTCTCCGTGGTGAATTTTTGAGGTTTTTGTGGGTCTTTTCAGCGGACTGATCGACAAGTTCAAGCAGGGGCTTCAGCGGACGCAAGAACTGGTGCTGGCGCCCATGGGACGGCTCCTGGGCCTCAAGCGCCTGGATGAGGACCAGCTCATGGAGCTGGAGGAACTTCTGCTCCAAGCAGACCTGGGGGTCCATGCCACGGATCGGCTCATGGAGCGGCTGCGCTTTGAGATGAAGCGCTCCTCCGAGATTGATCCCAAAGCCGTATTGAAGGACGAGCTGCTGAAGATCCTTCACCAAGCCCCGCCACGACCCTTTACTGCGGAGGGGAATCAGGTCGTGCTGCTCGTGGGCGTGAACGGCGTCGGGAAGACGACGACACTTGGCAAGATCGCGGCTCAGTTCAAGGCTAGGGGCGAGGAGGTCCTGGTGGTGGCGGGGGACACCTTCCGGGCCGCGGCCATCGACCAGCTGGAACTCTGGGGCCAGCGGGCGGGGGTGCCGGTGCTGCGCAACCAGATGGGCGGCGACCCGGCGGCCGTAGCCTTCGATGGGGCCATGAGCGCGAAAGCCAAGAACATTCCCTGGGTGCTTATCGATACTGCTGGGCGCTTGCACACTAAGGACCACCTCATGCGCGAGCTGGATAAGATCCGCCGCAGCCTTCAGAAGGTCATCCCCGAAGCCCCGCATCGCGTGCTCCTGGTGCTGGACGCTACCACGGGCCAGAATGGCCTGCAGCAGGCGGAAGCCTTCAAGCAGGTGGCGGGCATCACGGATCTCGTGCTCACCAAACTGGACGGCAGCGCCAAGGGCGGTGTCGTGGTGCCCATTCTGGAGCGCCTGAAGCTACCCATTGCCTTCGTGGGCGTAGGAGAAAAGGTGGACGACCTCATCCCCTTCGACCCCGAGGCCTTCGTGGATGGGCTCCTGGATGTCTAAGGAGCTGACCCAGGACCTGGCCTGGGAGCTGGCCACCGGTGGTCCCTGGCCCGAACCGGCCGAGCTCGAAGGTGACGAGAAATACCTGGCCCACGCACTGAGGGAAGGCCTAAAAGGCGTTGGGCTCTCCAGCCCCAATCCTCCCGTGGGATGCGTGCTGGTGAAGGCTGGACGCATCATCGGCAGCGGGGTTCACACCCGGGCCGGAGATCCCCACGGCGAGATCATGGCGCTCCGGGATGCGGAGTCCCGGAATGAGATGGTTCAGGGAGCCACGGCCTATGTGACTCTGGAACCTTGCTGCCATCAGGGACGCACCCCGCCCTGCACCGATTCCCTGATCCGCGCGGGGATTGTGAGGGTCGTCGTGGGAGTGGGTGATCCCAATCCACGGGTGGCCGGGGGCGGCATGGCCATCTTGCGGTCCCATGGGCTCGAAGTCAGGGAAGGTGTTCTGAGCGAGGCCTGCAGACGCTTTCATGACCCCTTTTTCAAGCTCATCCGGACCGGGCTGCCCTGGGTCATGTTGAAGCTTGCTCTGGGTTCGGATGGCTCGCTGGGGCCGATTGGCCGCACCACGACGATTACTCCGCCGGAGGTCCAACTCAGGGCCCATGCCCTGCGGCGGGCTTCCGAAGCCATCGTGGTGGGCGCAGGAACCGTGGCCGTGGATGATCCCCAGCTCACGGACCGGTGGCCTTTCCCCACCTTGCCGCACCGGAATTTCCTGCGGGTGGTCCTGGATGATCAAGGGCGGCTTCCCGCCGATCGCCGGGTCTGGCAATCGATTCCGGGCCAGCCTGCCATGCGGGCCGTGGTGGCGGAACCCCCACCCTTGCGGGATGTACAGGACCTGCGGCTCCCGCCGGGTCCGGGGGGATGCAGCTTACGGCATCTGTTGCATGAATTGGTGGCCCGGGGCGTGGGACGAGTGCTGTTCGAGGGTGGTGGGGCGGTGGCCCGGATGCTCCTGGAACAGGATCTCGTCGATGAATTCCACCGGTTCCTGAGTTCCCAGCCAGCCGGTGGACCGACTCTGGACCTGGATTTATCGGGGTTGCCGAACCTGCGGGTGCAGATTCCCTTTGCGGGAGGATGCTGGGAGGTAATAAGTCGATAGCGCTTTTTTCAAAGCGCCTCGATGCCGCCATTGAGCGGTCCGGGAAATGATGAAGAGCGTTGGTATCTGTTTTGCTTGGTTGGGAATACCCTGCCGGTCTATTGACCTATGCTTTCCCTGTCCCTACCCAGCTTCGCTTCGATCCCCAAGGCCATGCTCCAGAGCCTGGAGGAGCTCGATCCCGTCGTCTTCCGGCACGGGATCCGGGTCGGCTACTACGCCAAGTCCATGGGCGAGGCCATGGGGCTTTCCAAGGTCTCCCTGATCCGGCTGGAGTTGGCCGGGCGCCTGCACGACATCGGCAAGCTCTTCATCCCCTCGTTTCTGGTGCACAAGCAGGGGAGTTTCAATCAGAACGAGTACCAGATCATGCGGCGTCATTCGGTCCTGGGAGCGCGCCTGCTGGAAGGTCACCCTGAGACCATGTACTTGGCCCAGGTGGCCAGGCATCACCACGAACGTTGGGATGGTCAGGATCCCGCAGCGCCAATAATGCCTCTGCTCGCCCGGATCGTATCCGTGGCGGATGCGTACGACGCCATGACATCGATCCGGTTCGGGGGCGGCCGCAGCCATGACGAGGCCAGCGGGGAAATCCTGGGCTGCCGTGGCACTCAATTCTGTCCGGAGGTCGTTGACGCCTTCCTTCTGGCGGAATCCCTGTTCTGGGCCCGCATGGCGTCCTGAGTGCACGGGCGATGACCTGGGGAAGCCGGGCATAGTAGGGTGGAAGCCAGGAGGGGTCATGATCCTGGTGGTGAACTGCCTCGTCGAGAAGGCTTTTGTCGCCGATTTCAACCGTGTGCTGTCCCGGGACCTTGAAGAATTGGGGCAACCCTGCCGGTGCTTCCGCGTTTCGGAAATCGGGCAAATCGGGAATCAGGACGATTACTCCCACCTGATCATCTCCGGTTCGGAAGCCTCCACCACAGAGGATCAGCCCTGGGACCAGGCCCTGGGCCAGCTGGTCCATTCGTTTCTAAGTGCGGGCAAACCCATCCTGGGCATCTGCTATGGCCACCAGTTCCTTGCCAAGGCGCTGGCGGGACCGGGCCATGTCCGCCGGGCCGCGCATTCGGAATTCGGGTGGTTGACCCCACGGCTGGAGAAAACACCCTTGTTCGAGGGTCTGGAAGAGCCGGAATTCATGGTCTGCCACTTCGACGAGGTCTTCTGCTTGCCCGGTGATTTTCGCGTAATGGCTTCCTCGGATCGATGCGCTGTGCACGCTTTCCAGTACCAGGATCGGCCCGTGTGGGGCGTCCAGTTCCATCCGGAATATGGCCCTGTAGAGGCCAAACCCATCTTTGAGGCCATCTGTGGTTCGTCGCCACGGCACAATCCCGCTCCCCCGCAACGTCCGGAAGCCCTCGAACAAAGGAAACGGATCTTCCGCAACTTCCTTCAGGCTGGAGGTTGAGGCTTATTCTTCGGGCTCGTCGCCGATCTCGGGATCCACGGTATTCCAGCGTTTCCGGGCCTGGAAACCGGGATCTTCCAGCCGCGACAGAAAGGTGATCATCCGCGATCCCCAGGAACTGTCGACGGTACGCCCTTCAGGCACGAAGGGCAGGAGATCCTTCGGGGCTTCCTCCAGACACATTTGAGTGAGAATCAGGCTCTGCTGGAGGTTTTCCCCCAAAGGGGTCAGGTTGGCCGCGAGGGTGTCCAGGATGCTGGATAGAGCGTCATCCTCGGTGTGGGAGGAACTCTCCTCCAGGATCTCCATGACCTCGAAGCGGGCCTGCTGCAAGCGCCGGTGGTGCTTGAGCAACTCCTCGCCGCTGGCGCCAAGGTCTAGGGCGTGGGCCACGTCCTCCAAACGGGGATGGAGTTTCTTGAAAAGCAACTGAAGGGCCTGTTCAGCAGGGTTCATGCAACGAGTTTACGGTCGATTGCGAGAGATGCCGATCAATCTGGAATAATGAGCCGAGGAGGCCCTATGCTGCAGAACGACCCCACCATGGAAGGCCTCCTGGATCCAGGGACCATGAAGCAGTTGCTCGATCTGGATGATGGCGGGTTGGGGTTGATCAAGGAGATGGCCCAGCTTTTCATCGACGACATGCCCCCGCGGATGGCGGCTCTGGAAGCAGCCATCAAGGCGGGGAACCCGGTAGAGCTGGGAGACGTGGCCCATGCCGTGAAGGGCGCGGCCAGTACCATGGGGGTCCCCAAGGTCCGGGCGGTGGCGTTGGCCATGGAGACCTTGGGCCGGACCGGCAAAGGGGATGAATCGGCGGAAGTGCTCCTGGGTCGTCTGAGAGCCGAATACGATCAGGCCGAAAAGGCGCTGTTGGCCTTCATCGCCTCGCGGGAGGCCTAGGGTCTGTTTTCAAGGTCGCGCGATGCCGCGCAGAAGCGACGCATGCGTCGCTGCCGGCGGAGCCAGACAAGGAATGCGACCGAAGGCAGGGTAGGCCCCTGTTGAGGGAGCTTGACGCAGTATGGCGACAGCCGCCAGCCCCTGCCCTCCGGGGCGACGGCCAGCCACGCGCCCAGCTGCGTTAGCGCGGTCCGCCGAAGCGGCCTTGCACGATCTTTGCATTATTTAGGTCCACTTGATGTGGACCTAAATCGTGCAAAGATCCGCATCGCACTGCGGAAAAGGGCGTTATGGCGACAGTCCCCTAGACTGTCGCCACTGGTAGCGACGCTCTGCGTCACGCGCCCTTTTCCTTGCTGGATCACGTGGCTGGACGCCGCCGCGGCGCCGAGGGACTTTGAAAACAGACCCTAGTTCGAGGATCCGTCGAAGATCTTCACGTTCTTGGTGCCCTTTGGCGGGGGTTGATCGCTGATCTGGACCCGGCCTGAGCTATCCATCCACTGGAAAATGGGAGCGGCCGGTCGTGGGGGTGCCGGAGGCGGGGAAGCCTTGGCGAGGGTCGTGGTTGCGCTGGGTGAAGCTTCCTCGGTCGGTGAGGTTCCCTTGGGCTCGCCCTTGACGGGCTTTTCATCCAGCAGGAATCCGCCGTGACCCTTTTGAAGCAGGGCCATGGCCCCAGCCGCCTTGGGATCGGGCTGGACCAGCTTTTTGTTGTAGAGTTCCAGGACGCGAGGCACGTAGGCCCGGGTCTCCGCAAAGGGGGGAATTCCCCCATGCTTTTGCACAGCTCCCTCGCCGGCGTTGTAGGCAGCGACCGTCTTCGTGAGATCGCCGTCGAAATAGTCCAGCAGATACCGGAGGTACTTCGTTCCCCCGGTGATGTTCTGCCGCGGGTCGAAGGGGTCCACGACGCCGAAGCGCTCGGCGGTCTGGGGCATGAGCTGCATGAGGCCCAGGGCACCGGTGCGGCTGCGGGCCCGGTAGTTGAAGGCGCTTTCCGCCTGGATGACGGCCCGGGCCAGGAACGGATCCACACCCACGGAGGTGGCAATCTCGTCGACCATGGCCAGCAGTTCCGGGCTCTTGAGCACCTGGGCCATCTCGGACTTGGAGATGGCGAGCCGGATATGACCCACTCCCACGTGCTTGAGGATGAGTCCCTGCCCCCGGGTGGCGCTGGGCGGCAGGTTGTTGATGACCATGTTTCCGTTGCGGTCGTAGTAGGTGTAGAGATACGTGTTCGGCGTGGCAACGGCGTTCCCGGCCCATAGGGCCAGCGTAGTGGCGGAAAGGCAGATCGCTCGAACTAGCATCGTGATAAAGAATACTCCCGTCAGGGGGTTCTCGCCCGAACAAGGGCTCTGCACGAACCGTTCCAGTCCTTTCAAGGGGCCTCGCTAAAGGGTTTTCAGGAAGCCCTCGACCTCGTCCCAATCCCGGCTGATGGGAAAGGGAGGAAGAGCAGCGCGGACTTGGGCGGCGTAGCGCTTTCCGTTGCGGTCCTCGTGGGGACGGGGCCCCATCCGCGATCAAGCGAAGCGAGGAGCGGGAGCACAGCGCAGTGCGCTGTGCGATCTGGGGGTAGTCAAAGGGGCCCCGCTAAAGGGTCTTCAAGAAGCCCTCAACCTCGTCCCAATCCCGGCTGATGGGAAAGGGAGGAAGGGCGGCGCGGACTTGGGCGGCGTAGCGCTTTCCGTTGCGGTCCTCGTGGGGAAGCATGAGCCGGGGATCCAGGATGCAGACCACGCCTTTGTCCGTGCGGGTGCGGATGAGGCGACCGATGCCCTGTTTCAGTTTCAGCGTCATCTGCGGTACCTGGATGCCGATGAAGCCGAGCCCCCGCTGCTTTGAATCCGCCTCGCGCACGCGGGCCTGGAGGACCGGATCATCGGGTGGGGCGAAGGGCAAGGCAGTGACGACCACCAGGATGAGGGCGTCACCCGGCATGTCCACGCCCTGCCAGAAGCTGGCAAGGCCAAGCAGCGCTGCATTGGGGGTTTTCCGGAAGCGCTCCAGCATCACGTGACGCGTGAGGTTCTCGCCCTGGACGAAGAAGGTCATGCCGGGCAGCGCGGACTCCAGCCTTGGCCGGAAGGCGGCCAGCATCTTTCGGCTGGTGAAGAGCAGCAGGGCCCGCCCCCGGGAGGCCCGCAGCAGGCGCTCCATGGCCTCCTGGCTGGCTTCCACCCAGTTCATTTCCCCAACGCCATCCCGGCCGGCCTTCCGCTCGGGCAGGCCAGGCGGCACAAAAATCAAACCCTGGTTGCCGAAATCGAAGGGGCTTTCCACATGCTGGGAGCGCTCCGCCTCCTCCTCCGAGAGCCCGAGCCTCAGCCGCAACCCATTGAAGCCACGGCCATCCCGCAGGGTGGCTGAGGTGAGGATCACGGTCTCGAAGCCCCGGCGCAGGTGCTGGTGGAAGAAGGGCCGCACATCCACGGGGTTGGCCTTGAACTGGATGCTGTGGGGCCCTTCGCGCGCGATGGTGGAAACCCAGCCCTCGGGCTGCGCGAAGATCTGCTCCATGCGGGAGAAGGCGAGGCCGATGCGCTCGGAAAGCCTTCGCCAGGCCAGGTCTTCCGGGTTGCCATCCGTGCGGCGGCCGGCCAATCGCCGCGTCTCCTTCCAGGCCGCCTGCCCCGCTTCCACCCAAACCCCGACGGCATCGGCCAGCTGCGGAAGGTGCAGCCGGTCGTCCTCGAAACCGAAGGTGGAGCTGTCCAATGGCACCAGGGACAGGAGGGTATTCCAAGCCTCTTCCCAGGGGATCAGCATGGCCTCCAGGGCCGCACCTTCGGACTCCTTCCCGGCCTCGTCGGAAAGATCCCGGAAGAGAAGCGTCATGGCGCGGTTGGACCAGACCTCGGAGCAGCTCTCCGTGAGCTGCTCCTCGATTTCGTGGGCCTCGTCCAGGATCAGCACGGGCGCATCGGGCAGCACCTGACCGAAAGCGGATTCGCGCAGGACCCGGTCCGCCAGGAGCAGCGCGTGGTTGACGATGACGAGGTCGGCCTTGGTGATCTCCTGCCGGAGCTGGGTCAGGAAGCAGTCCTGGAAGTGCGGACACTGGCGGCCGGTGCAGCGTTCGGCCCGGGCATTGAGCCGGTCCCACAGCTCGCTCTCCCCTTCCCCGTGGCGGCCCAGTTCCTCGCGATCGCCCGTCAGGGTTTCCTTGGCCCAGCGTGGCAAGGCGAGCCAGAGGCCATGATCGGACATCGTGAGTTCCGCCGGGGGATGGGCTTCCATCTGCTCCCATGCCGCCTTGCAGAGGTAGTTGGCGCGGCCCTTGGCGAGGACTGCCTGCACATCGCGGCCGAGAATGCCCCTGGCCCGCGGCAGGTCGTCATCCAGCAACTGCCGTTGGAGCTGCTTGGTGCGGGTAGAAACGAGCACCGGATGGCGGCCGGAAGCGATGGCAGGAATCAGGTAGCCCAGGGATTTTCCCGTGCCCGTGCCCGCCTCGACAGCCTGAAGAACCGCATCAGGATGATTGCCAGGATCGGCGCCGCCCCGCTTCCAGGCCTCCACGCGCTGGTAGCCCTCCTGAATGCATTCGAACACCAGCTCCGCCATGCGTCGCTGCCCGGGCCGCTCTTCGGCCCCCGGGAAGCAGGCGAACAGCCGGCCCTCGGGCGGTGCGAAGTAGACATCCATGGGGTGCGGCATGCCTCCAGCATGACGTACCAGGCGGAAAAAGGGCGAATGATCCACGCCCTGGGACTTGGGGTGGAAACGTCGCATCATGACAAATGAAGACGGAGCGGGATGATGAAGATGGTTCGATGTATTTCCTGTATTGGAATTGCACTTGCAATGGATCTGCTGCCCCCTGGAATGTATTTAAAAGCCCAGGACCCCCCAAACTCCCTACAGCCCCTTTTGCCGGCGCAACCAAAAACCGAATTGAAAGCTCAGGAAGCCCCAGCACTCACGCAGAACCCGAATCCAACACCTCCCGGGAACGCCGAAAAGCCTCGGGATCTTTTTCAAAGCAGCCATGTACCGATTTCTCCGGAGGAATTGGCGGCCATCGAAATTGGCCGAAAAGGAGCCAAGCCACGGCCTGTCATGGCGCGCGGACCCCTGAATGCCGTGGAGGCCGCCCGGGTCAGGATATTTAAAGCGGCAAAGCCCTCAGTCGTTTACATATCTTCGGCTACGGCGATAGTGATCAAAGACCTGCAATCCGGCGATACCTCGGACCTCCCCCTCGGCGGTACAGGCACAGGATTTATTTGGGATGAAATGGGACACGTGGTGACCAATTACCACGTCATCCAGACCGAAGACAAGAATGGCATCCCCATTGGCGAAGCGGAAAATCTGCAGGTCAAACTTTCGAACGGGAAGACCTACCATGCCCGCAGGATCGGAAGGAACATGGCGAATGATATTGCCGTTCTGCGGATCTTCGCTCCCTTGAAGGATATGAAACCACTGCCTCTAGGCCGATCGAAGGATCTCCAGGTGGGGCAATCGGTGTTGGCCATCGGCAACCCCTTAGGCCTGGATCACACGATGACTGAAGGCATTATTTCCGGAGTCGGCCGGACGGTCCTTACCTTGGCAACAATAGAGAGAGGGATTATCGATGCCATCCAGACGGATGCCGCCATCAATCCAGGCAATTCAGGCGGGCCGTTGCTGGATTCAGCCGGCCGACTCATCGGGATGAATACCTCTGTCGGAGTCACGAGCGTGAGTTTTGCGATTCCCGTGGATACGCTCAATCAGATCGTGCCGATGCTCATTGCCAAAGGGCAGGTCGATCGACCATCCCTGGGATTCACGGCCGTGTCACACAATTACGCGGTAGTGCTTGGGGTGACCAAAGGGGCTATCGTCGGCTATGTGGAGCCTGGCAGCGTGGCTGATCGAGCGGGTCTACGGGGATGGGTTCTGAAAGAAGGAGCCAGTGTTCCCGAGTTGGGGGATATCATCATCGGCTTCCAGGGGAGACCGGTGGATGACCAGGTTCAGTTGCTGGACTTCCTTGAGATCGAGCCGCCAGGTGCTGATTTGGTTTTCAGCGTGATTAGGAACGGAGCCCTCATCCAGATCACGATGAGTCCTAGCAAAGCCAAAGCACCCAATCCTTAGGAAACGCCCCAATCTCTGAGGAGCACGGATAGTCCCCGGACTAGAGTTTGGTATTCCGGTGCTTGGGTGCATTGAGAAGCGAAATTCATCACCGCGCCTTGACGGTTCATTCCACCTGCGGCGCAATCCATCGGCATGGCCCCCCTCGGGGCATCCAATGGATTTACACATGGGGTGCGGCCCTGTGTTGTGGTCGGTTGAGAAGGAGACTTCCATGCTCATCAAATTTTTCGCACCCGTAGTTCTCGCGGCGGGGCTTTTCACATCCATTGGTTGCAGGGGCGGGATGATGGGCCGCGATCATGGTCCGGGGGCCATGATCGAAGCCCGCCTGAAGATCACGCCGGATCAGAAGGCAGCCATCCACGATGTAATGAAGCGGCACAAGCCAGCCCTGGCCGCCAAGGTGGAGACCCTGGTCCAGGCGCGCAACGAGGCCATGGATACGGGCATGGATCCCTCTGTTTCGGCCGAGGCCTGGCGGGTCGAGCAGGAAAAGGTGGCCGATTCCATGTATGGCGTCGCCAAGGAAGTGCGTAGCGCCTACCTGGACCTGCTGCCCATCCTGAGTGATTCCCAGAAATCCGAAGCAAAGGAAATGCTGAAGAAATTCCATTCGCACATGGGGAAGATGCACCAGGGACATCACGAGTTCGCCTTCCAGTTCGTGAAGAACCGGCTGGAACTCACGGATGCCCAGGCCACAGCCATCAAGGGGATTGCCGAGAAGCATCAAGGAGCGCTTCAGGCCAAGCACGCAACTCTCCATCAGGCTTTCGAAGCGATGATGGAAGCGGGCCTCGACCCAGCTACCTCGCAGGCGACTCTGGATCAGCGTTTTGCCACCGTGAAGGAAGCGGGTTTCGCCATGAGCTCCGAAGTGCGCGCGACCTACCTGGAGATCGTGCCCCAACTGACGCCGGAACAACGGGACAGCGCGAAGGAACTGGTGAAGGACTTTCGGAACGTGGTCGACAGCGTCCGGAAACTGCTGCTGGGCTTCTGAATCTCCTCTGCACGTTACAAGCCGGAAATGCGGATGGAAGCGGATCGAATCACCGCTCCCGTGAAGCTCTCGGCTAACCTGGGACTTGGGTCTGTCTTCAAATTGGGGTGGGCCGCGCAAGGGGTGCTGGCCAAGCGAGACAAGGAAAGCGACGATGGCAATAG
>DCFP01000106.1:0-792 GCA_002319925.1 Holophagaceae bacterium UBA1801
TGACCGGCAGCATCAAGGACCGCATGGCTCTGCACATCCTGGGCAAGGGCTACGAGCGGGGCGTGTTGAAATCCGGCGCGCCCATTGCGGAAGCCACCAGCGGCAACACGGGCATCTCTTTCTCGGCCCTGGGCCGGGCTTTGGGTCATCCCGTCACGATCTTCATGCCGGACTGGATGAGCCAGGAGCGCAAGGATCTGATCCGTAGCCTGGGAGCGACCATCCGTCTGGTGAGCCGCGAGGAGAATGGCTTCCTGGGCAGCATCAAGCTCTCCGAGGAATTCGCGGCGGCCAACGCGGATTGTTTCCTGCCGCGGCAGTTCGCCAACGAGGACAACCCCGAGGCCCACGCGACGACCACGGGGCCGGAGATTTGGTGGCAGCTGCGCTTCCAGGGCCTGAAGCCCGATGCCTTCATCGCCGGCGTCGGCACGGGCGGCACCATCATGGGCGTGGGCAGCTACCTGAAGAAGATGCACCCGGCCGTGAAGATCCATCCCCTCGAACCTGCCAACTCGCCGACCCTCTCCACGGGTTGCAAAGTGGGCAAGCACCGCATCCAGGGCATCAGCGACGAATTCATACCCGCGATCATGAAGCTCGATCAGCTCGATGGTATCGTCAGCACCGATGACGGCGATTCCATCCTCATGGCCCAGAAACTGGCGTCCCAACTGGGTCTGGGCGTGGGCATCTCCAGCGGCGCGAACCTGCTGGGCGCCCTCATGGTCCAGGAGAAGATGGGCAAGGATGCGGTGGTGGTCACCGTCTTCGCCGACGACAACAAGAAGT
>DCFP01000106.1:1035-15567 GCA_002319925.1 Holophagaceae bacterium UBA1801
ACGACAACAAGAAGTACCTCAGCACGGACCTGATGAAGAACGAACCCGCCAAGGACGGCTTCCTGAGCCCACACATCGAGCTGAAGGGCTTCCAGGCCTACAAGCGCGCCTGCACCGTCTGCTGCGACTACGACCAGTGCGAGCAGTGCCTGCCCGAGGAAGTGCAAGGGGAAGTGAACAACCTCCTCGATTCCAAGCGAGGACCTCAATCGATTGGTTGCTGGTACCAGGTGAACGTTAATAAAAGGTGATCTGTGGCCAGTGGTCGGTGGCCCGTTGAAAAGAAGATGGGCGCCTCAGGGCGCCCGCCTTATCTTTTACTGACCCCTGCTCCCTGATCCCTGCCCCCTGCTTTTCGGAGTTCCCATGCGCTTCTCGGACTTCCTCGCCTCCGAATGGAAACCGGCACTGGGTTGCACGGAGCCTGCAGCCATCGCCTGGGCGGCTTCCATGGCAGCCCAGCAGGGCAGCGGCCCCGTGCGTTTCGTGCGACTCGTCTGCGATGGGCGGACCTACAAGAACTGCTACGCCGTGGGCCTGCCCAAGTCGGACAAGAAGACGGGCATTCTGTGGACCCTGGCCATCGGTGCGAATCTGCCCGATTCCTCCCTGGGCTTGCGTGTCTTCGAGCAGGTTGATGCGGGCATGCTGGCTGCGGCCACGGAACTGATGAACGGCAACGGTGTGAACGTGGAAGTGGATACGCACCAGCCGGGGCTTTATATCGATTGCACGGTGGTGCGGGAGAGCGGCGTGGGACGGGCGGTGCTGGAGCGGGAGCACACGCGTCTGGTGCGGCTCGAAGCCAATGGCCGGATCGTGGGCGGCGAAGCCGCAGCGCCCGAGGCCCCAGCCAGCCAGCCTCTTCGCGCCGATGTGGCAAAACTGAATTTCAAAGCGATGATGGATTTCGCCAGGACGATGACGGTCGAGGATCGTGAGGCCCTGCGCAAGGGCGCGAACATGAACATCGCCATTGCGCGCCATGGACTGTCGCTGCTGCCTCCGCGCTTCGTGGAGCCCGCCACCCAGGATTCCCTGACGCGGCTCTCGCGCCTGGTCTGCGCGGGCGTCTTCGCGCGCATGAACGGCGAGGCCTTCACGGTCATGTCCCTGGCGGGCAGCGGCAACAAGGGCATCACGGTCTCCGTGCCGGTCACGCTCTGGGGCCGGGAAGGGGGCTATGCCGAGGAGCGCGTGGACGAGGCGCTTGGTTTGGCTTGCCTCGTGACGTCAGCGACGACCTTCCAGCTCGGCACCCTGTCCGCCATCTGCGGCTGCTCCAATGCCGCGGGCCTGGGCATCGCCTCGGCGCTGGTGATGTTGGAAGACGGTACGGCCGAGCAGGTGGGCTTGGCCGTGAGCAACATGGTGGGCAATGTGGCGGGCATGATCTGCGATGGCGCCAAGATGGGCTGCGCCCTCAAGGTCATGACGGCCGTGGACGCGGCCTTCCGCGCGGCTACGCTGGCGCTTTCGGGCATCGGCATTCCCGCCTCGGACGGCATCGTGGGTGCGACGGGAGAAGCATCCCTGGCCAACCTGGGCCGCCTGGCCCGGCGCGGCATGGCCTCCGTGGACACCGAGATCCTGGACATCATGCAGAGCAAGCTGAAGAATGGCCTCCCGGGGTAGGACAATCAGGAAATCAGTGCACAGTCGGGGTGCCGATGCCCAGCTGACTTTTCCAGGGGATTAAGCCAGGGGCTGCACTTAGGCGTACACTCGACCGAGGAGCGCAGGACATGATTGGCCTCTACGAAATACGGACCTCGGTTCAGCAGATTTCCGAAGCCATTTCCAGCGTCCTCAACATGGACGTCATCGTCTCCGATGCGGGGTTCCGGAAAATTGGGGACACGAAGAAGCATTTCGATCTCGAGGTGAAGGCCATCAAGGACACCTATGTCCTGGGGACGGTCCTCCGGACGGGTGAAACCATGCTCATCGCCGGGAAGGACCAGAATCCGATCTGCCTCACGTGCGAGGAGCGGGGTAGCTGCAACCTCCAGGCGATGATTTGCGTGCCCATCAAGCACGAAGGACAAGTGATCGGCTCTATCGGGCTGATCGCCATCACTGAGGACAAGCGCCGGGAGATGCTGGAAAACCGGGCCAACCTCATCGACTACGTCGAGCGGATGTCCGACCTGATCGTCAGTAAACTCATGGAGAAGGAGGCCTGGGAGAAGCTCACGGTCGCAAGGAACCAGCTGGCTTCGATCATGGATTCCATCGAGGAGGGCATCGCAGCAGTCGACGAGGAGGGACGGATCATCTATCTGAACTCGATTCTGGAGAAGATATTGGGTGCGGGACGCGACACCCTTATCCATCAGAGAACGGTCGACGTGTTCTCAGGACCCTATGTCTCCACGCTCCTGCGGGATGGAACTCCGTTCAACAACTTGGAACTCAGGATCAGGGGCACGCGGGGAGAAGTGCACACGCTCATCTCGGGAAGGCCTGTGGCCCTTGGGGAGAGGCGCGCTGGTTTCATCCTGGCCTTCAAGAAGATGGACGATGTCTACGAGATCATCAACAACCTGACGTCCTCCAACCTGACCACATCTTTCGACGAAATCGTCAGCTGCAGCCCCCAGATCCTGCAACTGAAGGAAAAGGCCCTCAAGGTCGCCAAGGGTGGATCGAACATCCTCATCACGGGTGAGAGCGGGACCGGCAAGGAACTCTTCGCCCGGGCTATCCACTACAGTAGCCCAAGGAATACCAAGCCCTTCATCGCCCTCAACTGCGCCGCTATGCCGGAGACTTTGATCGAAAGCGAGTTGTTCGGCTATGAGGAAGGTTCATTCACCGGTGCATCCCGGGGAGGGCGGCCCGGGAAATTCCAGCTCGCCCACGGCGGCACCATCTTCCTGGACGAGATCGGGGACATGCCGCTCCACCTGCAGCCGAAACTTTTGAGGGTTTTGCAGGAGAAGTCTGTCGAGAAGATCGGCAGCCACAAGAGCATTTCCGTCGACGTGCGGGTGATCGCGGCCACGCACAAGGACTTGGAGCGCATGGTGGATCGGGGCGAGTTCCGGGAGGACCTCTACTACCGTCTCAACGTTATCCCGCTGCACATTCCTCCGCTGCGAGAGCGACCCGACGACATCCGCCTGCTCCTCTCCCACCTGCTCAAGGTCTACAACAGCAAGCTCGGCAAGCAGATCAAGAGATTCTCCGCCAACGCGGAAAGGGCCCTCTTGTCCCGTGGTTGGAGAGGCAATGTGCGGGAACTCGCCAACGTGGTGGAATATTCGGTCAACATGGAAACCACCTCGTACATCACAGAAGGCAGCCTGCCATACAAGGTGCGCATACCCGACGACAATCAGGCCACGGTATCGGCAGTCAAGGGATTGCGGAAAACAGAGAATGAGATGATCCGGGAAGCCCTGATTAGGTATGGCCACTCTTTGCCAGGCAAACGTAAAGCTGCAGAAGACCTCGGAATCAGCCTTTCCACCCTGTACCGGAAGCTGAAAGAACTGGGCCTGACTTAGGTTTCCGATTCTGGGAATCACCCGGAACCCCACAGATGCTTGTCCCGGGACCAGGTTCGTCTTGCTCGGTTTTCAGGATCGGAATCTCCAGCCACACGCTAGGAGCTTCGAGGGACCTCGTTTGGAATGGTTCGGCGCGTGGGGCTCTCCCAGCGCTCGTGGGAATGGCGCCACCTTCCGGCATGCTTCGTGCTGTTTGGCCGCCTAGGGCTCGGGTCACGGCCCGTTCCCTGATCCATTGCGCCCGTTGGGCCCTAGAACAAGGAGAAATCACCGTGTGCATCCTGAACCAACCGAAGATGACGGAGGACCCCGCCATCAACAAGCTGCGCAACGCCATGATCCATCGCGGATTGTGGATGGGACTCCTGCTGAAGGAGATGAAGGAGAGGGGACTGGACTGGGAGCAGATCGGTCATTCGGCGGTGTTCAAATGCGGGTGCATTCATGGGGAAGGCATCAAGAACCGCATGGAGTTGGTGGGAAGCCTTGTCTCCTTTGGCAACACCTTTTTCAGCGAGGACATCAGGAAGATCTTCGAGATCGAGGTGAAAGCGATCAACGAGGAGGAACTCAGGCTGGAATATGGGCACTGTCCCCTGATCACGGCCTGGCATCAGATCGGCGTCGATGCGGACATGCTCGCCAAGCTTTGCGACATTGCTATGTCAGGCGATCGCGGCATCGAGAAGTGCTTCGAGGAGTTCAAGTTCACACTGGGTCGAACCATCGCACAGGGGCATCCGGTGTGCGAGGTCAGCTTCACGCGCCGGCAGCGTTCTTCCGAATGACAGAATCCCGATCACTCACTTTTGCCCCGATCTCCATTTCTCATGTTGAGAATAAGCGGAATCATGCATCTGCGTGAAAAAAAGGAGTTTGGAATTTTCTGTTTCTCGATTTGGGAATTCCCCACCCCGAGGATCCGGACCACATCTATGGGGTACAGGCAATTCCCGCAGACGAACGCGGATTTGTCCGGTCTAGGCGCCGGAAACGCAAGGGCTCAGCACGAGCTGCCATCCGTCTTGTGATCAAGCCCGTTCCCGGCACGGATCCTGCGACAGAGGCATGACTCCAGCTCCATTGCTCCCTTGCGGATGCGGAACCAACAACGGCTACTGCTCCGGATCGAAGGCCCTGGAGATCGTCTGCCCGGGTGGACTCTCGCCCGTGCCCCTCGTGCAAACCACTATCCGCCCCCACACCTGTCGGGCCACTCGCCCGCCATCACGCACCCACCTCAGGAGGACTGCATGCAGAACAAATGGCACTCACTCGTCGGCGTCACGCTGCTGGTCGGCGGCGCGACCGGGGCCTGGGCGGCCCCGTCCACCATCCATATCGCGCTCACGGCTCCCATCACCGGTGACTACGCGGAGTATGGCAACAACTTCAAGCACTCGGTAGAGCTTGCCATCGAGGAGATCAACGGCAAAGGCGGCGCGCTCGGAAAGAAGTTCGAGCTCAGCGTTGGCGATTCCAAGGGTGACCCGAAGGAATCTGCGATCCTGGCCCAGAAATGGACCTCCGATTCCACCATCCTCGCCGAGATCGGTGATTTCACCTCCACCTGCTGCATGGCCTCCCAGCCCATCTACAACCGGGCCGGCGTGATCCAGCTCTCCCCCACGGCCAGCCATACCAAGTTCGCTTCCGGCTCCAAGTGGAGCTTCAGCGCGTACGGGACCCAGTACTGGGAGCAGCCGGTCATGGCCTCCCTGGCGGTGGACAAGCTCAAGCTCAAGACGGCTGCGATCCTCTACATCAACAACGACTGGGGCGTGGACACCCAGAAGTTCTTCAAGGAGAACTTCGAGAAGCGCGGCGGAAAGATCCTGGCCGAGGAGTCCTACTTCTCCGGCGAAACGGATTTCAATGCAGTGCTCACCAAGCTCAAGGGCGCCAAGCCGGACGCCCTGTTCATCGCCACCATGTACAACGATGGCGCCTTGATCAGCAAGCAGCGGGAGAAGATGGGCTGGAACCTCCCGGTCATCGGCTCCAGCGCGCTCTACTCGCCCCAACTCATCCAGTTGGGCGGAACCGCGGTCAACGGTGTCTATTCCAATGTCAGCTTCTTCGCCAAGGATCCGGATCCGCGCATCCAGTCCTTCGTGAAGACCTTCGAGACCCGCTACGGGAACTCGCCCAACTTCGCGGCAGCGCTCGCCTATGACTGCGTGTATCTGCTCGCCGAGGCCGTCAAGCGCGCGAATGCCATGGACCGCAGCGCCGTGCGCGATGCGCTCGCCGCCACCAAGGATTTCAAGGGCCTTGCGGGTTCCATCACCTTCACGCAGGACCGGGATGCCATCAAGAGCTACAAACCGGTGCAGGTGGTCAATGGGGACTTCCAGCTCGTGAAGTAAGTCGAGGCCCGTAGGGCCTCTGATTTGCCTCCTGTGAACCGCGAAAGAGAGGATCCACATGTTCCTGCAACAGCTCATCAATGGTCTGGCCCAAGGCAGCCTGTTCGCCCTCATCGCCATCTCCTTCTCGCTCGTATGGGGGCTGCTCCGGATGGTGAACTTCGCCATGGGCGAGGTCTACATGCTGGGTGCCTATGCAGGCTGGCTGGTGGTCATGTATGCCACGCCGAACTTGGGCGTGGCGCTCGTGGCCGGCTTTGTCATTGGATGGATCGTGGGCTGGTTCATCGAGAAGGTGGCCTTCAAGGCGATGCGGGGCGTGCCTCACATCGCCTCGCTGGTCTGCACCATCGGCTTTTCGTTCTTCCTCAAGGAATTGGCCTCGGCCCTCTTCCGGGCCGAGACCAAGTCCATGCCCAGCTACTACTCCGATACCGCTTTCACCTTCGCGGAGGCGAACATCTCCTACCTGCAGATCATCATGGTGGTCATTGCCGTCGTCATGATGGTCCTGCTGCAGATCCTCTTCTACCGCACCAAGATCGGCCTGGCCGTGCGGGCCGTGGCTCTGGACTACCGGACGGCCAGCCTCATGGGGATGAAGGTCGACCGCGTGACCTCCCTCGCCTTCTCACTTTCCGGGGCCCTCGCCGGTTTCGTGGGCGTCCTGGCCGCGACTTACTACAACGCCGTGAATGCGAGTATGGGCTTCGTGGCGGGGCTTAAGGGCTTCACCGCAGCCGTGTTCGGAGGCATCACCTCCATTCCCGGAGCCATCCTGGGCGGCTACCTGCTGGGGGCCATCGAGAACCTCAGCGTGAAGTATATGTCCTCCGGGTACCGCGATCTCGTCAGCTACTTCATCCTGATCACCTTCCTGCTGTTCCGCCCCAACGGAATCCTCGGCAAGAAGGCCAAACTATAAGGCGCCATCGATGACACTCCGCAACGTGTACGCTTCCAAGGAAGGCAAGGCCATCGGCATGGGCGGCCTTGCGGTCATCCTCCTGGTCCTGCCCCGGCTGCTGGGCGGGAACGACTACCTCCTGCAGGTGGCCACCATGATGGCCCTCTACGTGGTACTGGCTTCCAGCCTCAATCTGATCATCGGCTTCACGGGCATGTATTCCCTCGGTCACGGTGCCTTTTACGGAATGGGCGCTTACACCTCCGCCATCCTGAGCGTGAACCTGGGCTGGCCGTTCTGGATTACCATGCCGCTGGGCGGCCTTCTCACGGCTCTGGTGGGTGCCTTCCTGGGGCTTGCCACCCTCCGGCTCCGGCAGACTTTTCTCGTCTTCGGAACGCTGGCCTTCGGTGAGATCGTCCGCATCCTGATCATGAACTGGTCTTCGCTCACCCGCGGCCCCATGGGCATACCTGGAATTCCTCCGCCCAAGGTGTTCGGCACCGAGCTGACCAGCTCGACGCACTACTACTATCTCATCCTCGTATACGCGATCCTGATGGTGTTCGCCATCTTCCGCCTCTACTACTCCCGCATCGGGCGCGCCTGGGTGGCTATCCGGGAAGACGAGGTGGCGGCTTCCAGCATGGGCATTTCAGTGTTCGGCTACAAGATCCTGGCCTTCACCATCTCCTGCCTGATCGCGGGTCTTGCAGGGGCTTTCTACGCCCACTTCGTCACCTTCATCAGCGCCGACCAGTTCGGCATGGGCGAGTCCTTCCTCATCCTCACCATGGTGGCCCTGGGCGGCACCGGCTCCATTGCGGGCCCCATCATCGGCGCCTGTATCCTCATCGTGATCCCCGAGGCATTCCGCTTCCTCGCCGAATACCGCATGGTGCTCTACGGCGCCATGCTGATCGTGGTCATCGTGCTCAAGCCTGAAGGACTAGCCGGGATCAAAGGGCTGTTCATGCCGACCACGGGCGGCAGACGCCGGACCACCCTCTTCCGCAGGGAACCCAAGGTTGCGGCCGTGAAGGCGGGAGGTTCCCAGTGATCATGGAGATCGCCAAGCTCGAAAAACACTTCGGCGGACTGGTGGCGGTGCAAGAGGTGGATCTCGCCCTGGCAGCGGGCTCCATCCATGCCGTCATTGGCCCGAACGGGGCGGGCAAGACCACATTCTTCAATGCCATCACGTCCATCATTCCCTGTGACTCCGGGCAGATCACCTGGAAGGGCGAGCGCATCGAGAAGCTCTCGCCCCAGTCCATCTCCGCCAAGGGCATTGCACGAACCTTCCAGAACATCCGCCTGTTCGCTTTCATGTCGGTGCTGGAGAACGTCATCGCGGGCACCCACAACCACTTCAGATCCTTCGTCTGGGGTGCGCTCACCCGCAATGCACGCTATCGCCGCGAGGAGAAGGAGAGCCGCGAAATGGCCATGGCCCTGCTCGAGAAGGTCGGCCTTGCGGAAAAGCACGCGGAGTATGCACGGAATCTCCCCTATGGCGAACAGCGCAAGCTGGAGATCGCCCGCGCCCTGGCCAGCCGTCCCGATCTGCTGCTGCTGGACGAACCTGCCGCAGGCATGAACAACACGGAGACGGAAGAGCTGGAGCAGTTCATCCGGGCGCTCCGTGCGGAAGGCCTGACGGTGCTGATCATCGAGCATGACGTGAAGCTGATAATGGGGCTCGCGGACCGGATCACGGTGCTGGATCACGGCGTGAAGATCGCCGAGGGCACGGCTGCGGAGATCCAGAACAACGAGAAAGTCATCGAGGCCTACTTAGGCAAGAGGAGAGTGTGACCGTGGCACTCCTGGACGTGAAGGACCTCGTGGTCCACTACGGCAAGATCAATGCCCTGAAGGGTGTATCCCTGCATCTGGACAAGGGCGACTTCGTCACCCTCATCGGAGCGAACGGCGCCGGAAAGACCTCGTTGCTCGGCGCCCTCTCGGGCCTGGTGCAGGCCACTTCCGGCACCGTTACGTTCAAGGGGGGAGACCTTCTCAACGAGGCTCCGGAAGCCTACGTCAAAGGGGGCATCGCCCATGTGCCGGAAGGCCGCAAGATCTTCGGAGAGCTTTCCGTGGAGGAGAATCTCTACGCCGGCGCTTACATCATCAAGGACAAGGCCCAGGTGAAGAGCCTCCTGGAGCGCAATTACCAGTTGTTCCCCCGTCTGGCGGAGCGGCGCAAGCAGGAGGGGGGAACCCTTTCCGGCGGCGAGCAGCAGATGCTGGCCATCGCGCGGGGACTGATGTCCGATCCGGAAATCCTGTACCTGGACGAACCGAGCCTCGGCATTGCGCCGCTGCTGGTGGACAAGATCTTCGAGTTCATCATGCAGATCAACGCCATGGGCAAGACCATCCTGCTCGTGGAGCAGAATGCCAATCTGGCTCTCCAGGTGGCTCAGTACGGCTACGTGCTGGAGACCGGAAAGATCACCCACGAAGGCAACTGCGCACGACTCCGGGAGGATGATGCCATCCGCTGCGCCTATCTGGGTGTAAATGGAAACGGGAATTGAGCCGGTTCTTCTGTCATTGCGAATCCAGGATGTGGCCATGCGAACCATGGATAGGCTTAGTCAGAGGGGACTTCGGTTGATCCCCCGGCGGGAACTGGACGAGTACATCATCCAGCAGCGGCGGGTCCTTCACTCGATTCCGGAACTCGGATTCGAGCTGACCCGCACCATCGCCCACTTGAGGGTGGCTTTGGCCGAAATGGGGCTCGAACCCAGAGCCATCGGTGGCGGTCTCGTGGCGGATCTCGGCGCGCGTGGCCCTTTGTTTGCATGGCGATCGGATATGGATGCTCTTCCCATCCAGGAAGCGACCGGAGTGGACTACGCCTCCACCATTCCCGGCCAGATGCATGCCTGCGGCCACGATGCCCACATGGCTATCGCCCTGGGTCTCGCCCGGCACTTCACGATGGGCGGCGCGACACTTCCATGCCGTCTTCGGCTGATCTTCCAGCCCGCGGAGGAACTGGCCCAGGGGGCGCAGAGGATGATCGCGGCCGGGGTCCTGGAAGGAGTGCAGGCCATCGGGGGCCTCCACGTCTGGACGCAAGGCTCCACGGCCGTTCCCAGCGCGGTCTTCGGTAGCAGGGTCGGCACGCTGATGGCCAGCTGCGACTTTTTTGAGATCCGTTTCTCCGGCCTCCAGACCCACGGGGCCTCCCCGCATGCCGGAACCGATGCCCTCCTGGCGGCGTGCCAATGGGTTTCCGCACTGCAGACGGCCCGCTATTCGGCCGCGGACCCGGTCCATGCCGCCGTCCTCTCCGTGGGCATGATCCACGCGGGAACCGCGCCGAACATCCTTCCACAGGAGGCGGTCATCCGAGGCTCTGCGCGCGCAACGAACCTCGGGGACCGCGAGCGGATCGAGCAGAAGGCACGAAGGCTGGCCGAGGGGATCGGACTGGCCACGGGTACCGACGTGACGATCAATTGGAACCGGATGATCCGCACGACGGTCAACGACCCGCACATGGTGGAATTGGCCCAGGCAGCGGCCCTTGCGGCATACGGCGAGGGCGCGTTCCTGCACCTGGACCAGCCGTGCCTGACCGGTGAGGACTTCGGGGAGTACCTGGAGAACGTTCCGGGCGTCATGGTGCTTCTAGGCTGCGGAAACGTTGGCAGGGGCATCACGATGCCGCTCCATCACCCGGCCTTCGAACTGGATGAGCAGGTGCTTCCGCGGGCGGTCGGTTTTGTCGAGGAACTGCTTCGCCGATGGGTGATCGGTCGGAATCCGGTCGAACCATGAGTCTGTCGCTGGATCTTTGGATTTCGCCTCTACCATTGGTTTGGAGGACAATCCGTGAACCGGTCCGTGGCGGCTGCAACCGGCCACCGCATCAATCCTACCGACCGAGGTGAATGGGCCGAGCTCTTGGGAACTGGTGGATGTGGCACTTAGGATGGGCGGGCGCCTTCATCCGAAGGAACGCCTTGTCGATACCAGGCGGAGTGCCCGTCTTCCCGTTCCAACTGACCTCGAATCTGAAGCTAGAAGGTTTTTTAAAAAATGGAATTTCGCCTCCGTGAATGGAGTGGTTCTCGTCGCTGAATAAGCGAAAAGCAACAAGAGTCAACAAAGATAATCAATTTTTCCATTTATTGATAATTTCCTCCACTTTCCCGTTTCTTCGCATCTTATCAATGGCATTTGAAATGCTCCTGGCCACGTCGTCGGGGAAACCCAATCCTGTCGCTATAAAGACATGGGTCACATCACCGATGGCCGGCCCTACCTGTAACTCTTGGGTCTTTTTTCCGACTTTACCCCAGCTGTATATGCAGATAAGATCTGAATCTGCCATTACATTAATGCGGTTCATCGACAACTTGGTTGCGTTGATTTCGGCATTGGCTGCGCCATCATCGAGGTTATTCAAACCCAGCTTTATTAAGATTGGAATAATTGCGTGTCCACGAACCACTCCGATGGAAAGATTTTTGGCTTCGTCAATGGATTTGAGAGGTGCAGGCCGGCCGAAAGAATATAAGCGTGATTGTGTCGGGAAAAGTTCGGCCACCCATTTGTATTGGTCCTGCCTTTGAGGGGTGCGCGAAAATGGGATGATCGCAGCCAATTCATTGCCGGGATACTGCACATGCTCCTGTGCCCTCAACCATGGCAGGTCGAATCTATAAACGAATTTGGGTGCTCCGTAATTCGAAGCCTCCGTTAGCATATCGATTGCTATTCCAACAGGATTTCCGTTGGCTAGGCCGCAGTAAGGCATGGCTTCCAGACCGTAGACCACCACCTCTGTTGCGGTTAGAGGCGTAATACAAGTCAGCGACATCATCCAGAGCACACTGGCAAGCACTTTGGAAATCATGCGAAACTCCATGGGGAAAAATACATCCCCGTTTAGGTGTTTAATTTAATTATTCATGGAATATCTCTACTGGCCATGATTGACGATAACTATATATCGTCAGACTACAGGCAATCCCATAGCGGCTTGCTGTCTGTCAGACGGAAGGAAATCCATCGATTATCTTTAGTGGTCGCTGGGGTGTGCTTTCCTGATCACTGCCGCGTCGCGAACGCACGGAAACATGCCGTCCAGGTAGCCCAATCTCATGACAACATCGGGTGGATGGCAGCGCGGCATGGCCTCCGTGGACACCGAGATCCTGGACATCATGCAGAGCAAGCTGAAGCAGGCCTGAAGGAGCCCACATGAAGAAGATCGGCATCATCATCTGCAACCGCTATCACACCTGCGGGGGTGGCAAGTGTCTTCGCGCCCTCCACAACCGTGAAGGCGCCTTTGCGCGCTACAAGGGCGAAGAGGTCCAGCTGGTGGGCTACACCACCTGCGGCGGCTGCCCGGGCGGCAACGTGGAATACGTTCCCGCCGAGATGAAGAAGAACGGTGCGGAGATCGTCCACTTCGCCACCTGCACCATCGTGGGCTATCCGCCCTGCGAACACCTCGAAGCTTTCACACGCTTCATTCCCGCGAAGTACGGACTCGAGGTCGCCATCGGTTCCCATCCCATTCCTCAGAACTACTACTTGACCCATCAGGCCCTCAAGACCTGGCAATCCAACAAGTGGCAGCAGCGGATCAAGGCCGCTCTCACGGACGAGAAGACGCGGTTGGCCTACGACTAGACAGGCCTTCGCGGCTTGACACATATGGGGCATATGCTCAAAACTCGCCTCTGGAGGTGGCATGCCCCGACGACCTTGCTGCAAGCGCATCGCTGAAGTTCCCGGAGTGACTTATTTCAAGCCCCGGGCTGTGCCGATGTCGTTGCTGGAGGAAGTGATCCTCACCATGGAGGAGCTGGAAGCGCTGCGGCTCGCTCACCTGGAGAGGCTCTACCAGCAGGACGCCGCCGAGAAGATGGGGATTTCCCGCGCCACCTTCGGACGCCTGCTGGATGCGGCCCACCAGAAGGTGGCGAAGGCGCTGGTGGAAGGTTGCGCCCTGCGGATCGAAGGTGGGGCTTTCCATATCGAGGGGCAGGAACGCTGCGAGCACTGTCCCAAGGAATAAACGCGGGACTAAAAATAGCTGCCTCGAAGTCTTGACATGTTTTGAGCATATGCTCATTATTCTTCCTGGAGCGAGTATCCCTTCAGGAGGTCGTAACCATGAAGATCGCCATTCCCACCATGGATGGGGCATCCATCTCCGCGCATTTCGGCAAGAGCAAGGGCTTCCTTGTTTTTGAATTCGAGGGTGGTGCCATCCGGCATTGCGAACTGCGCGCGAACGGACAGCATCGGGACCACGATCACGACCATGGGTGCCAGGGGCATGACGCCAATCGCGAAGCCATCCACGATCCCATGCAGACCCATGGCCATCATCACGATCACCGCGGTTTCGCCGAGCTCCTGGGCGATTGCCAGGCCGTGATCGTCCGCGGCATGGGCTCCGGCGCAGCGCAGGCCATGCGTGCCGCCGGGATCCGCGTCTGCCTCATTCAGGATGATTGCTCGCCCGAAGAGGCGGTGACTGCTTTCGCATCGGGCAAGTTGATGGCACAGGAAGGTGCCTTCTGTGCCTGTCATGGCCAGTGATCCGGAACCCTCCCAGCGGACGCTGCACGACACTCGATCCACGCTTCATCGCGACTGCGTCATCTGCGGTGAGGTGCATCCCAACGGACTCCGCGTAAAGTACTGCGTCGTGGGCGAACATACGGTGGAGGCCGAATTCCCCTGCGAACAGGCTTACGAAGGCTACGCGGGTGTGCTCCATGGAGGGATCGTGTCCGCACTGCTGGACGGCGCAATGGCGAACTGCATGCTCGCCAAAGGCCTCGAGGCCTATACCGTGGATCTGCGCATCCGCTTTCGGGAGGCTGTGGAGATCGGTGTGCCTGCCATGGTGCGCGGCGAGTGGCTCCGCCAGGAGGGACCACTCCATCTGCTGCAGGCGACGATCATCCAGCAGGGCCGATCATGCGCCTCCGCCCGGGCCAAGTTCCTGGAAGGGCATCCGGCTTCGCCCACGCACGCGCTTCCCACAGGAGCCGCGGCCAGGGACCTCGTCAAACAATCCCGAAAACGTCTTCGCTGAAAAGGAACCAGCCCATGGATACACGCAATCTCGGCTTCAACACCAAGCTCGTCCACGCGGGCATCGAGGAGGACCATCACGGCAGCGTGGTGACGCCCATCTACCAGACCTCCACCTTCGCCTTCCGGAACGCCCAGCAGGGCGCCGACCGCTTCGCGGGCAAGGCCGACGGCTACATCTACACCCGCATCGGCAACCCCACGACAATGGCCCTGGAGGTGAACGTCGCCCAGCTGGAGAACGGCTTCGGAGCCACGGCCATGTCCAGCGGCATGGGCGCGGTGAGCACCGTGTACATGGCGCTGCTCAACGGCGGCGATCACATCGTGAGCACCGATTCCGTCTACGGTCCCAGCCGCGTGATCATGGAGAAGCACTTCAGCCGCTTCGGGGTCCAGTCCACGTACGTCGACACCACGGACCTGGAGAACCTGCGCAGGGCCATCAAGCCCAACACACGGATGGTCTATGTGGAATCGCCCTCGAACCCCGCCATGCAGGTGACCGACCTCGCTGCCGCCGCGAAGCTCGCCCACGAGGCTGGGGCCGCACTGGTGGTAGACAACACCTTCGCCAGCCCCTGCCTCCAGAAGCCCCTGGAGCTGGGCGCGGACGTGGTGCTTCACTCCGTGACCAAGTTCATCAACGGCCACG
>DCFP01000106.1:15812-38185 GCA_002319925.1 Holophagaceae bacterium UBA1801
ACCAAGTTCATCAACGGCCACGCGGACGTGGTGGGCGGCATCGTCGTCTCGAAGACCGAGGAGCTGCACAAGAAGATCCGCGGCATGATGATCATGATGGGCTGCAACATGGATCCCCATCAGGCCTACATGGTGAGTCGTGGCCTGAAGACCCTGGCCCTGCGCGTGGAGCGCGCTCAGGAGAACGCCCAGAAAGTTGCCGAGTGGCTGGAGGAGCAGCCCCAGGTGGAGTGGGTCCGCTACATCGGATTACCGTCGCATCCCCAGCACGAACTCAGCAAGCGGCAGATGTCCGGCTTCGGCTCCATGATCGCCTTCGAGCTTAAGAGCGGCACGGAAGCGGGCCGAACCGTGATGGACAACGTCCATCTGGCCGGATTGGCCGTCTCCCTGGGCGGCGTGGAGACCCTCATCAGCCACCCTGCCTCCATGACCCACGCGGGCATGGGGCGGGCGGACCGGCTGGCGGCGGGCATCACCGATGGCCTTGTGCGCCTCTCCGTTGGTATCGAGGATGTCGAGGACATCATCGCGGACCTGGATCAGGCCCTGCGGCGCATCTGACGGCCGAAGCACTCGCAGCCTGACCTCGTCTGGACCTTATCTAGGGAGTGCTTCATGAAATGGCTCGAGCCCATCGGCGCACGAATTGTCCCGGCAAATTATGGTCCCATGCGGGATTTCAACGCCCATGCCCGCATCGATGGCACCTGCGGCGACACCATGGAGTTCTGGCTGGAGCTGGACGGTGAGACCATCCAGCGAGCCTCCTTCACCACGGATGGTTGCGAGACCTCGATGGCCTGCGGCGGCGCGGCCGCCCACCTGAGCCACGGGAAGGACCTCGCCGCCATGCGGCGCGTGAGGCCCATCGATGTGCTGGAGACTTTGGAACAGCCCGACAACGAGGAGGCCCACCACTGCGCGGACTTGGCGTTGAGGACCATGGGGCAGGCCCTGGACGATTACGAACGGAGTCTGCACCAGGCAGAGGATTCCTGCGACAACTGCAAGGGAGGCTGTTGCGAGGAATGTGAAGAGGATTGCGCTGAGCGAGCGCCCGCGAAAAAGGACGCGATGGACTTGGGCACCGGAGCGGGCGGCATTCAGAAGCGGATCCTGGTCTTGTCCGGCAAGGGCGGCGTCGGCAAGAGCACCGTGGCAGTGAACCTGGCCATGGGCTTCGCCTTCGAGGGACTTCGCACGGGGATCCTGGATGTGGACATCCACGGTCCCAGCGTGCCAAAACTGCTCGGACTGGAACGGGAGAGACTGCGAATGGAAGGACAAGACCTGCTGCCGGTGCCGATGGGCGGGCTCAAGGTCCTATCCCTCGGCTTCGCGCTGAAACCCGACGAGGCTGCCATCTGGCGAGGCCCCATGAAGGCGGGGGTCGTCGAACAATTCGTGAAGCAGGCCCAGTGGGGCGAGCTTGATGTGCTGGTGGTGGACTGCCCGCCGGGCACGGGCGACGAGCACCTTTCCATCCTCCAGGCCCTGGGCCGGGTGGACGGCGCCGTGATCGTCACCACGCCCCAGGATCTGGCGGTGCTCGATGCGCGCAAAGCCATCACCTTCTGTCGGACGGCGGGCATTCCCATTCTGGGTCTCGTAGAGAACATGAGCGGTTTCCATTGCCCCTCCTGCGGGACGATGACGCCCATCTTCAGGGCCGACGGGGGGAGACACCTGGCCAAGGAACTCAAGATTCCCTTCCTGGGCGCCCTGCCCATCGATCCGGATGTCGGTGAGGCGGGCGATGCGGGCCAGCCTCGGCTCTATCGCGAGCTGGGCTTCGGCGCCCGGAAGGCGTTCCAGCCTGTGCTGCAGCGTCTTATGAAGGTGGTGGAGGTACCTGTTCCATGAGTGAACTCATTCGCATCCAGCCCCTGGGCCTGATCCGCACGCCGCACCAGGATCCCGCCCAGACACCGATCCAGCCCTGCTTCGCGCGGGGTATCCGCGGAGAGATCCAGCTCGACCCACATTGGGCGGAGGGCCTGATGGGCGTCGAGGAGTTCTCGCACCTCCATCTCATCTACCACCTGCACAGGGCCGCACCAGGCTCCCTGGTTGTGACTCCCTTCATGTCGGATGAGCCCAAGGGCGTCTTCGCGTGCCGTTATCCTGCCAGGCCCAACGCGCTGGGGCTGAGCGTTGTGAAGCTCGTCGCCGTGGAAGGCACACGCCTCGTGATCGAGGACGTGGACATGCTGGATGGCACGCCCCTCCTGGATATCAAACCCTACTACCCGAAGGCGGATCTGCCGGAAGGCTCCTGGGGCGGCTGGACGGAGCATGTGAGCGACGACGTCGCGGAGCGTCGCGGCCGGCGACTGGATGGCGTTTCCAGCTTGGTACCCCGCGGCACTTACCTGCAGGGAACGCAGATCCCGAGTCTGCCGCTTTACTGAACGGAACTTATTCGGCCTCCCATTCCCGCGCCAATCGCTGGAACTGGGCTGCCGCGCCCACAGCGCCGCCGGGCGGCACTACCCAGGAGAACGCGCGACGAATGCGCAATCCGGGGAGCAGTACCCGCAGATCGCCCCGGGCCAGTTCCGCCTGGATGGCGCAGAAGGGCAGGAAGCCCAGGCCCAGGCCCTCGCTAACCGCGGCCTTGATGGCTTCGGTATGGCCGAGCACCGGGTCTTCCGGACGAGGCTTGCGGCGCGGGGCGAGGCGGCCCAGGGCCTGTGCGACCACGGCGCGGGTACCGGAGCCGGATTCCCGCCAGAGGATGGGCACGCGAGCCAGATCCTCCACGGAGGCGGGCAGGGTGAATCCTCTAAGCTTCCGACCCGGTCCCACGCAGACCAGTTCGTCATCCCGGAAGGGCTCCAGCCGCAAGCCCGAGGCGCGCCGCAGACCTTCCACCATGCCCAGATCCACCCGGCCTTCCCGCAGCCAGGCCTGCACCTGCTCCGTGTTGCCCACCTCCAGATGGATCTGTACGGCGGGATGCCGCCGTTGGAAGGTTGCCAGGATGCGCGGCAGAACATAGGCCGCTGCCGTCGTGCTGGCGCCCAGGCGCAGGGGACCCAGTTGGGACCTGGGTTCGGCCATGGCCTGCTCCGCTTCGCCCAGGAGCCGGTGCAGGGCCTCCGCAGTCTCCAGCAGGCGGCGGCCATCCTCCGTGAGCTGGATGCCGCTCCGGGAGCGGTTGAAGAGACTGCGGCCCAGGGCACTTTCCAGCTGCTGGACCTGGGCAGTGACCGCAGGCTGGGAGAGGTGCAGGTGCCTTGCCGCCTCCGATACGCGCCCGCAGAGGGCCACCATGCGGAAGGTTTCGAGGCGGCGGGAATCCAGGTGGGACATCGCATCCATCCGAAAAACTGATGATAGATCCCATTTAACGATTGGAGAAATTGATCAACGAACGCCATGCTGGGACATGGATCCTTCGACCCGCGCCTCCTTTCGAACCTGGCTCTTCCCTTTGGCAGCCCTCGCCTGCCTGACCCCCTGGATGGGACCGGCCAGCGCCCTGATCTTGGGTAGTTCGCTTGCTCTGGTGGCGGGCAATCCCTGGCCCAAACCCACGGCGGCCTGGACCAAGCGTGTCCTGGCGTGGAGCATCGTGGGTCTGGGCGCGGGCATGAACCTGGGCGCGGTCCTGAAGGCGGGCAGCCACGGCCTGTTACTGACCTTCTGCACCATCCTGGCGACCCTCGGCCTCGGAACTCTTCTTGCCCGCACCTTGCGGGTGAAAGGGAAGGCGGGTCTCCTGGTTTCGGCGGGCACGGCCATCTGCGGCGGTAGCGCCATCGCGGCCCTGGCCCCTGCCATCGACGCACCCGAGGAGGACACCAGCGTCGCCTTGGCCACGGTCTTCCTCCTGAACGCCGTGGGCCTCGTGCTCTTTCCGGCCATCGGTCACGCCCTGGCACTCGGCCAGCGGGATTTCGGCTTCTGGAGCGCCCTGGCCATCCATGACACCAGCTCGGTGGTGGGCGCAGGGATGGCGTACGGTCCCCAGGCACTGCAGATCGGCACCACGGTGAAACTGGCACGGGCTCTCTGGATCGTGCCCCTCACCTTCGGTGCCGCCGCCCTCCTGCGCAAGCAGGGCGCCCCGCGCCGCCATCCTTGGTTCATTCTGGGGTTCCTGCTGGCGGCGGCTGCCTTCACGTGGTTGCCGGGAATGCAAGGCTTCGGCGACGCATTGGCCGGGCTCTCCCGCAAAGGCATGGCCCTGGCCCTCTTCGGCATCGGCGCGGGCATTAGCCCCCAGGGCTTGCGCCGTGTGGGTCCGCGCCCCCTGGTGATGGGCCTGGTGCTGTGGATCGTGGTGGCCGCGAGTAGCCTCGGGCTCATCCGCGCTGGGGTGATCTGAGCCCCTGTCCATTCTCGGCCACCAGCACGACGATGAAAACGATGGCCAGGAAGACCGCCACGATGCCGTAGGCCCGCGCGATCCCCAGGGCATCGGCGATGCTTCCCAGGATCAGCGGCGAGGCCAGGATCGCCAAACCCGAAGCCAAGGTCGCCCGCGCACTGGCTTGCACGGCCTGTCCTCGACTGGTTCCGAGGGCGAGGGAGAGCAGGATCGGATAGAGGCTGGCGACTCCGAGGCCGGTGAGGAACAGCCCGGTCAATGCCGGGAGGCGCGTTCCTGTCCGCCAAAACAGAAGGAATCCACCCGCGGCCAGGAGTATGGAACCTAGCAGGAGTCTTGGCGCCGCCAGGCGCTGGACGATCCGGCTTCCGGCCAAGCGCCCCATCACCATGCCAACGAGAAAAAGGCTCGTCATCTGCGAACCCCGGGCGGGACTCATTCCGAGTTCGCGCGCCAGGAAGTCGCCGCTCCAGGACAGCATGCAGAACTCCACCGACACCGAGAGGACGAGTCCCGCCCAGTAGTACCAAAACAGCCTGGGCAGCGGCTGAGGCTTGAGTGTCGAGTCTGTCGCCCGCTCGGAGGTATCCGCGAAGACCGGCGTTCTTCCCAGGCTGAGGAACAAGCCGGCGGGCGCCAAGGCGGCAAGGCCCAGCCCGAGGCGCCACCCTGCCGCCGTACCGGCGAGCCAGCCGACCAGGAGTGGGGCTGTGGCGGAAACCGACGATGCCACCACGTTCGCCTCCGAAAGAGCAACCGCACAGTGCTTGCCATGTTCTTCCGAAAGGGAGGAAGGCACCAGGATCAGCAGAAGGGAACCCACCGAACCCATGACCAACGATGCAGGAAGAGTCAGGGCCGGGGTTCTTCCGGCGATCAGCACCAGCACCCCGACACTCAGGCCCCAGGCTCCGGTCCAGAGCGAGCGGCGGATCCCCAGCCTCCGGATTACCCGGTGCCCGAACAGACCCACCAGCAGGATGCCAGCGGCGAAGGCCGTGAAATGCAGACTGCTGACGGCGTAGGTCAGACCCATTTCGCGCTTGAGGAGAGGCGTGATCGGCCCAAGGCTGTTCAGCATGAAGCCGTAGAACGCGATCAACAGATAGGCCAACCACGTGGCCCGGCTGCGCTGAAAGGTCGGCTTCAAGATGGAGCACTCCTGACCGAACCAGGGTGGCATGCATGGCGGGCTCTGCGCCACTTCCGGGGCCGTCATGGCCGGTTCACCGGCTTGCGCAACGTCTCCCGCAGCACACCCAGGAACGTGGCCAGCACGGGAGATGCTTCCGATGATCGGTGGGCGGCGGCGATCTCGATGAAGATGCGGGGAGAGACCAGGGGCACGTAGACGACCCCGCTATGCCTGATTTTCTGTACGGTTCTGGGCATCAGGGAAATGCCGAAGCCCGCGGCCACGAGGCCGACGACGGTCTGGAGCTCCCTTGCCTCCTGGGCGATGCGGGGCGTGAAGCCCGCTTCCAGACAGGCCGCCGTCACCAGGTCCATTATGCCAAGGCCGTGGGGCCGGGGAATCATGATGAAGGGATCGGCGGCCAGTGCCTTCAAAGGGATTTGTTTCCGCCGGGAGAGCGGGTGGGATTCGGGCAGCACGACCACCAAGGGCTCGCGGACCAGGGTCGTGAGGGTCATCTCGGGTGTGTGTACGGGGGGGCGCAGGAAGCCGAGCTGGATGCGGTTATCGCGTAAGGCTTCCAACTGCTCGCCGGTGCTCAGTTCCCGCAGGGTGATGGCGACTCCGGGGTGCCGTTCCCGGTAAGCGCGAAGGACCCGCGGGAGGGTGTCCTCCAGGGCGGCCGAACTGACGATCCCGAGGGTGAGCTGGCCCACCTCGCCCTTGGCCGCGCGCCGGACCTGGGATACGGCGAGGTCCACACTGGCGAGAATCTCCCGCGCGGAATCCAGGAACTGCCGGCCCGGCTCGGTCAGCTCCACGTGGCGCTGCGTGCGGAGGAACAAGGCCACGCCCAGTTCCTCTTCCAGCTGCCGGATCTGCTGGCTCAGAGGCGGCTGGGCCATGTGCAGGCGGGCCGCGGCCCGGCTGAAATGCAGCTCCTCGGCCACGGTGACGAAATAGCGGAGCAGCCGGAGTTCCATTGATATCTCCTGGATATCAAATGATAACGAAACAGATATTTTCCATTGGAATCCTTTCCTCGAAAAATGGACCCATGCGCGATGGTGAACCCACCTTGACTTCTTCCTTGAACCGAGCCGCCGAGCGCCGCCGTTCCTGGGCTGTGGCCTTCGCTGGTTTCGCCGCTTTCCTGGGGCTCTACCTCACTCAGCCGCTGCTGCCCATGATGGAGACCCTCTTCCATGCCAGCAAGGCGGCCGTGGGCTTGACCTTGACGGCCTCCACGCTGGGTGTGGCCATCGCTGCTCCCTTGGTGGGTTCCATCGCCGACCGGCTGGGACGGAAGCGGGTCATCGTCTGGTCCGCGAGCCTGCTGGCGCTGGCCACACTGCTCAACGCCACCGCCTCCACGTTGCCTACGCTGGTAGTCTGGCGCTTCCTCCAGGGGCTCCTGACGCCGGGCGTGTTCGCGGTGACCGTGGCCTATGTGCAGGAGGAGTGGGCGGAGGGCGGAGCGGGCAGGGCCATGGCGCTCTACGTCACGGGCACGGTCATCGGCGGATTCACCGGACGCATGGTGTCCGCGCTGGTCATCTCCCGATGGAACTGGCATGGCTCCTTCCTGGTGATCGGCCTGCTCGGCGCGATTTCCGCTGTGATGCTGCAGGCCTGGATGCCGCGGGAAACGCGCTTCCAGCCGCGTTCCGGCGGGACTTCGCTGGGTGCTGGCATCCTCTCGCATCTGCGCAATTCGCGTCTGCTCGCCACCTTTGCGGTGGGCTTCGGCGTGCTGTTCTCTCTTGTTGCCACGTTCAGCTACGTGACGTTCCATCTGGCCGGCGAGCCCTTCCGGCTGGGGCCCGTGGCGCTGGGATTCCTGTTCTGCACCTACCTGTTCGGGGCAGCCATCACGCCTCCCTGCGGCCGCATCATCGACCGCTTCGGGCATCGCAAGGCCATGGGCATGGCCATGGGCGGGGGCATCGCGGGCATGCTGCTGACGCTCGTGCCGCAGCTCTGGGCGGTGGTGGCCGGACTGGCGCTCTGCTGCTCCAGTGTCTTCGTCGCGCAGGCCGCGAGCACGGGCTTCATCGGGCTTGCCGCCGAACGAGACAGGGCCCTTGCCGTGGGCCTCTACGTCACTTGCTACTATCTGGGCGGCAGCGTGGGTGCCGAGCTTCCAGGTCTGCTCTGGCGCTTCGGCGGTTGGCCAGGTTGCGTGGGACTGGTCATCGCCGTCCAGGTGCTGGTGCTGGTCATTGCATCCAGTGGCTGGTCATCGGAAAGCCTGGGCGCACAACGGGAGCCGGAAGCCTTGGCGACCCTTTGAACCAGCCTCACTATGCTGGAGGACGGCAGCCCCAACGAACATCTGTCCACGGGGCAGCCTTCCAGAGACGGGATGAGCATGCAGGACTTGAACACCCTGATCATCGATGCGGTAACCGGCATTGCGCAGACAGGGACGAAGCGCATGGAATACCGCCAACCCTTGGTGGGATTCGCGAGAGCCGCAGACCCGCTCTTCATGGGGCTGAAGACCCTCATCGCGCCCGATCATCTCCTGCCGTCGGACCTACTGCCGACCGCGCAATCGGTCGTCTCCTTCTTTCTACCCTTCACGGAACCGCTGGTCCGGAGGAACCAGGAGGGCACCGCGACGACCCGGGAATGGGCCGTTGCAAAGAAGGAAACCGATGAGACCATCCAGGCGGTCATCCAAGGTGTGAAGGACCGCCTCTCCCATCTCGGCATCGCTTGTTCGGACAACCCGGCCCTGGAACCCTACGATCCCAGCCGGTTCATCCATAGTTGGTCCCAGCGGCATGTGGCCTACATTTGCGGGCTCGGCAATTTCGGGCTGAACCAGCTGATCATCACGGAACGTGGTTGCGCGGGCCGTCTGGGAAGCTTCTGCATCGCCGCCCCCACCGCTCCGAGTCCGGTCTGCACAGAGGAAGTCTGCCCCTACAAGGTCGACGGCAGCTGCGGCGTGTGTGTGGGGCAATGCCCGTCCGGAGCCCTGGGGCATCGTTCCATCGACAAGCCCGCGTGCAGTGCATGGATCAACGAATTCACCGAGAGGGAGTTCGGTGGGGACAGAGTGTACCGGTCCTGCGGCAAGTGCATCGCGCTGCCCTGCGCCATGCGGCGTCCGGCGCGATCCTCCCGGATTCATTGACGGGCTGCGAAGAACGCTGAGTCGATTCTCGACGATCAACCTTTCGCAATCCTGCCCTGGACCGGCCAGTAGCGATCCAGGGTGATCCCGGGTTTCCTCCGCCGCTCATGGAAAAAAAAGCTGCGGACCTCGTGGAACCATACTCGTAGCCCGATCTTCGAATACCAGCGCATCCCATGGCGCAGGTGTCGGTCCGGCTGAAGAAAGGTGCGCCACAGGGCTTTGGGTCTCGCTTGGACAGCCGCCTCGATGAGCTTCACCCAGGCGAAGACTCGCCAAGGAGCCACATAACGCGATCCGAGCACCTGGTGCTTGTAGTCCCATAGCCGCAAGTCAGGCTGTATGACGTTGCGCCCGGCAGCAATGCGGAAATACGGCGTCCACCGATGGGGCGTCGCATGGAGGGACTGGATCTGATCCGGATCGTACGAAAGGATCTGGCGGAGAGTCCTCCAGTAGTTGCGATCCCGTTCCTCCGCGAAGCCCACGGCCCAGGTCGCCATGGAAAGAATCCCTGCCTGCCGCAGGAGTCGGATGGCCTCCCGGTCCTTGGCGATGGTGCTCCCTTTCTGAATGAACTTCAGGGTCGACTCGTCGGTGTTCTCCAGGCCCAGCAGGAACCGCGTCCATCCAGCCTTTTTGTAGAGATGGAGCAGGTCCGCGTCCCGGACGATGTCGTCGGCACGGGTCGAGCCCACCAGTGTCAGGTTCACGTTCTCCGCCACAAGCGCGTCCAGGAAGCTTCGCCAGACATCCCGGGACACGGTGGGATTCTCATCGGCGAAATTGACGACTTCGACCCCGTGCTCCCGGTGGAGCCAAGCCAGCTCCCTGGCGAAACGAACCGGATCGCGATGACGCCACCGGGCCCAGAAGCGTCGCTGCCCGCAGTAGACGCATCGGTGAGGACACCCACGCGAGAACTGGACCACCACGGCTCGTTTTCCGCCCCAATAGCTGTAATGCTTGAAGTCGATGAGCTCCCAGCCGACCCGAAAGCGGTCGAGATCACGGGTGGGTGTTGAATCCGGGTTGGCGCGAATCTCCATTCCGCTCCGATAGACCAAACCTCGGATCCCAGTCGGGGACGTCCCCCGTTCAAGCGCTTTCGCCAGTTCGAGGATTGCCGCCTCTCCCTCACCTCGGACAATGCAATCGATCTGAGGTTCCTCCGACAGGATCTCGCGCCAGTGGTACGTGGGAAACACGCCACCATAGACGATCCGCGCCTCCGGCAACCGTTCCCGGATCGCCCGGCTCATCCCGGCGATCACCGGATGGGCAGAGGTCGATCCCGAATGTCCGAAAAGAACCGCTTGCGGATCAAAGGCCACGGCCTCGGCGCAGATGTCCTCCTTGGACAAGGGACCAAGCTCGCCATCCACCAGGCGCACCTGGTGTCCCGCGTCGAGGAGAGGTCCTCCGATGGAAAGCAGACCCAAGGGCGGGAGATGATCATCCGGAATCCGGCTGCCGATGGCCGGATGGGGCACATTGATGAGAAGGATCCGCATTGGTCCAGTCTATCGGTTCCGTCGGCTCGCCTAGGCCTGATCGCGATCCTTCTTCTCGAGCCAACGGAGGATGAGGTAGCTGGCGAGGCCGATGGCGGCCATGAGGAAAAGGAAGATGGGGTAGGATCGCTTCCAGTTCTCCGGTCCGGTCATCATGCTCCACTCCGACATTCCCCCGATCCCGGCCAGGAGGGATAACGGCATGAAGACCGTGGTGATGAGGGTGAGCCTCCTCACGCTGGCGTTCGTGCGGTTGGCCATCTCCGACATCCGGTTGTTCACGAGGGAGAGGTAGGTTTCCATGAGGCTGGCGAGGATGTCCCGGTTCATCTCGCAGGATTCGAAGAACTTGATCAGGTGATCGTAGATATCCCTGAAATGGTAGATGGCTTTCTCGCTGACATAGGGTGAATCCTTCCGACAGATCTTCACCAGGATCTCTCGCTCATGGAACAGGCTCTTCCGCAGGGAGAGGAGCGCGTGCCGGAGATCCACGAGATTCTCGAGCCTGAATGAATCCAGGTCCGTCAGCATCGCTTCCTCGGCATTCTCGATGTCGGTTTCCAGGTCCACGATGGCGCCCAGTTTCTCGTCCACGATGTGATCGAGGACCGCGTGGAGCAGGAAGTCCGGGCCATTCGCCACGGAGTCAGCGTCAAGCTCGACCACGCCCTCGATCCTCGCGAACAAATGATCCGGTACCTTTCCGCTTCTCCTGACGGTGACCAGGAATTTCCTTCCCAACACCAGGTCGATTTCCTCGATCTTCAACTCCTGGTCCGCATAAGAGTACCGGTTGAAAAGGATGAAGGTGTGCCCTGGGTAGTCCTCGATCTTGGGGATCTGGTCCTCGTCGAGGCAATCCTCGACGACGAGGGGATGAATCCTGAGAGAACCGGCGATGGCTTCCAATTCATCCCGCACGGGATCGATGACATCGATCCAGATGCTGCCATCCTCACCCAGTACCTTGAAGGCCTCTTCCCTGCCATCGAGCCGCTTGATGCCCTTTTCGGCGTCGATCTGAAAACAGCGGGTCTCCATCATGCCAGTCCCTCGGATTCCATTTGGAATGCTCTTCGGAGTAAGGATACAGGGATCCTGGAATGTCCCAAGAAACGAGTCATCGCATGGTCCGCCATCCTGCTGGCCGCCGCAGCCGCAGGCAGTCGCCGGCCAGGTGGCGCATGGCCATCGCCGAAGGGCCGGAGAATCCACCGCCGCGAGGTATGCTTATGGCGTGAACGTTCTTTCCTGCCGCGGGTTCCATGTCCCACCATCACTCCCATTCGCATTCCCATTCCCACGGCGATCCGGCCGCGAATCTCAATCGTGCCTTCCTGGTGGGCATTCTGCTCAATACCGCCTTCATGATCACGGAGGTGGTCTTCGGCATCCGGAGCCACTCCCTGGCCCTCGTCGCTGACGCCGCCCACAATTTCGGGGACGTGTTGAGCCTGGTGCTGGCGTGGGTTGCGGCTTGGCTGGGGGGACGACTGGCCACGGACCGGCGGACGTACGGTTTCCGGCGCGCAGGCATCCTGGCCGCCTTGGTCAACGGTAGTCTGCTGCTTGTGGCCGTGGGCGGCATCCTCTGGGAGGCAATCCATCGTTTCAACCTGCCGCAACCTGCGCAGGGCATGACCATGATCGTGGTGGCGAGCATCGGTACGGCGGTCAACTTGGGTTCCGCCGTGTTCTTCCTGCGCGGCGACCATCGCGACTTGAACGTGCGCGGAGCCTTCCTGCATCTGCTCGCAGACGCTGGCGTATCGCTGGGTGTCGTCGTGGCGGGCCTCGCCATCCTGGCGACCGGCTGGAATTGGCTGGATCCAGCGATGAGCCTGGTGGTGGGTCTGATCGTCCTGATCGGCACCTGGCCCCTCTTCCGCAGCGCGCTGGATTTGAGCCTGGATGCAGTTCCCAGCCACATCGAACTGGGCTCCGTGCGCGAGTTCCTCCAGGGCACGCCCGGCGTCTGCGACATGCACCACCTGCATGTCTGGGCCATCGGGACGACCTCCACAGCGCTGAGTGTCCACCTGGTCGTTGACCCCGTCGCCGATACGCCCATGCTCGTGCATGACCTGGCGCGGGAACTCCACGAGCGATTCGAAATCGATCACACCACCATCCAGATCGAACATATGGTTCATTCCGAGAACTGCCCGCTGACCAAGGGCTCATCCGAAGGCCAGGACGTTCACGCTTGATGACGGGTATCGCGGGAGCATGGTCGATGCAAAAACGCGTGATAACACGCATGGACGCGCCCATCTTTTTTTTCCACTTCCTTTTGGCCGGTCATCCCATTTAGCTCGATAAAAGTCGAACTTATCGATGGAGACAGCAGCCTAGAGCGGATGAATTGCTGAACGTCTCATGACCGTGATATCCATCACCTTATGCATCGCGCTAGCCCGGCGGTTACCCGCGCGAAACGCATGATCAGCGGGGGAATTCTTGCGAGGTGGATTCCGGAAGCGCAGGGCCAGAGCGCGTTTGGCCCTCGCGACCCCTCATCGATCACCAGCAGCGGCCGATAGAAATATCAGGCCGGCCCTTTCATACCGGGCGGGTTTAAATCGGATGTGACGCACGTTAAAGACATTCTGATTCAGGATGTCTTGCATCAAGTGGCGGGATTGCTCCACGGGATCTCCGCGACTGCACGGCCAGTGAACGCACTAGAACGCTCCAGAAGGTAAGCGCATGTCATTGCGAGTCGCCAGAGTGAGTGCCCTGCTTGTGATGGGATTGATTTGCGCCGCCGCGCAGCCGGAAGTGACGCCACTGCCCATCATTCCGGACATGGTTCCGATCGTGCGGGATGGCATGCCCTCCTTCGGGCAGAGGAACCCGGCGTTCTCCGGGGGAGGAATCCGGTACTGCGGCCCCACAGCCGCGTCGAATGCGCTGATGTGGCTGGCCGATCACGGTTATCCGAAACTGAAGCCGCAGGTCGGGGATGCCGCCAAAGCCCAGACCGAGATGATCCAGCGGCTGGCCAACTACATGGGCACCTTCCATGAGGGCACATCCGTGGATAGTTTCGCCAGCGGTATCCGATCGTACATCGGCGCTGCGGGCTACGCGTCCAGGGCCTGGCTGCATAGCGGCAACCGCTGCGCGAGTCGGGTGCTAGAACCGCCGGACGTCCACGTGATGGGCAATCTGACGGACGGCAAGACCGTGATGTGGTTGAGCGTCGGCTGGTACAGTCTGGATGGCGAGAGCAAGAAGTACCACCGGGATCATGGCCATTGGCTGACCCTGGTGGGATATGGCACGAACCAGTGCGGTGAAACCGATTCGAACAGTCTGGTGATTGCGGATCCCGAGGCCCCCAACGGAATGAGGTTCGTGACCCTCGCGGCCCTAAATCAGGGCAGGATCAGCGATGGTTTACTGAAGACGGACGCCAAGGGCTATTTCGGTATCCCCGAATTGAACGCGCAACGGCCTGGCGGCGGGACGGGTTACTGCATCCTCGAAACCATCGAGGGCATGACCCTGCAGTAAGCTCGATCATCGGTGGAGACTTACTCGTTCCTGCCTGTCTCCTGACCGCGCTTCTCCTCCAACTCCAGCCATTCCAGTTCCAGTTCATCGAGCTGGGCCTTCAGGGTGTCCCGGTCCTTCAAGGCCTGGTGGCCCGGCGCCTGGGAGGATACGAACGCACTGGGATCCGCAAGGATGGCATCGAGCGCAGCCAGTTGGTCGTTCCGTGTTTGCAATTCCGTTTCCACCTCAGCCAGTCGGCGCATTTCTTTCTGGGATAGCCCTGGCTTGCGGCTCTTGGTGCTCTCGGTTCTCACCGGCGATTTCGGGGCTTCCTTCTTCGTGTTGGAAGAGGCCACCGCGGCTCGCTCCGCGCGCAGGCGCTTCACGGTTCCCGGGTTGCCTTCATAGAGTTCCCAGCGAAGGGTTCCTTCCGGATTCCATGCCAGGGTGTGAGTGGCCACCTGGTCCAGGAAGAAGCGGTCATGGCTCACCAGCAGCAGGGTGCCCGGATAGTCCAGCAGCGCTTCTTCCAAGTTTTGGAGCGTGGGGATGTCAAGGTCGTTGGTGGGTTCATCCAGCACCAGGAGATCCGCGGGATGCAGCATGGCCTTGGCCAGCAGCAGGCGGTTCCGCTCGCCGCCGGAGAGGGTCGAAGCCAGCCGCCCTTGATGTTCCACCGCGAATCCGAAGCGTGTGAGGTAGACGTGGGCATGCATGGTTGAGCTGCCCACGTTCACCACCGCCGCGCGGTCGGCGAGGTTGTCCAGGATGCTCAAGGAACCATCCAGTTCCGCGCGGCCTTGGGAGATGGCCGAGACGGAGAGTTTGGGATGGCGCACAAGCTTTCCTGAAGTGGGTTCGAGATCCCCGAGCAGCAGCTTGAGCAGCGTGCTCTTGCCGCAGCCGTTGGGTCCCAGGATGGCCAAGCGCAATCTTCGCTGGAGCAGGAGATCGAGGCCACCCATCAACTCGATGCCGTTGCCGTAGTCGAAACACACTTTTTCGGCGGTGAGCAATACGTCGCTTCGCGTATCCCCCCCTCGGAAAACCAGGTCCTGCCTGGTTTCCAGACGTGTCCGATCCTGCACGTCGTCCTTCAGATCCAGCACATCCTGGATGCGCAGCTTGGATTTCCGCGTGCGGGCCCTGGCGCCCCGGCGCAACCAGGCCATCTCCCGGCGCAGGCGGTTCTGCATGTGTTCCGTGAGGCGCGCCTCCCGGAACTCGCGATCGGACTTCTCCAGCAGGTAGTCGCTGTAGCTGCCGTCGTAGCTGGTGATCCGGCCACCCTCCAACTCCAGCATGCGGTCCACCACCGAATCCAGCAGATGCCGGTCGTGAGTAATCAGGAGCAGCGCACCGTCGAAACCCTGCAGCCAGACCTCGAGCTTCTCCACCTGCTCCGGGTCCAGGTGGTTGGTGGGCTCGTCGAGCACCAGCACATCGGGATCCTTCAGCCAGGCCTGGGCCAGGGCCACACGCTTGCGCCAGCCGCCCGAAAGGCTTTCCACACGGGTTTCCAGATCCGCGAGGCCCCAGGTCGTCTGGGCTTCTTTCAGGCGCGGTTCGATATCCCAGCCCATGTGGTGAAGATGATGCTCCACCCGCTCCAGCTCTGCGTGCAGACGCTCCTCCCGGGACTTGTCTTGGCACGTATGCAACTCCTCGTGGATCTCACCGTGGCGCTGAATGAGCTGACGGTGGTCGGCCAGCGCCCACTCCAACGCCGTGCGGACGGTGGCGTCGGCAGGGAAGTGCGGATCCTGGGAAAGCCGCGCCACGCGCAGCCCCTGGGTCACGACCACCTCGCCCGAGTCGGGCGTGTCTTCCCCGGAAAGCAAGCGGAAAAGCGTGGATTTCCCAGCGCCATTGCGGCCGATGAGGCCCACCTTTTCTCCCACCATCAGGCCGAAGGAGAGGTTGTCGAGGATGGGATCCGCACCGAAGGCTTTGGAGACGCGGACCAAACTGAGGGCGATATCGGGCATGCGGGACCTACCGAATTCTCCAGAATCGCACGATCCGCCGGGGACCGCGATGCGGGAATTTCTGCGCGCTCCAACGTATGCTGGAAGCAGGGAAGGTGGTGGTGACATGCCCTACGATTTCTCGAACCATCTGGATCGCACCGGTACAGCCAGCTTGAAGTGGACCCAGTACCCCAAGGACGTCCTGCCGGTCTGGGTGGCCGACACTGATTTCGCGGCCCCGGATCAGATTCTGGATGCCCTCAAGAACCGTCTGGATCATGGTGTGCTCGGTTACGAATTTCCCCAGGCTTCGCTGCTGAAGGCTGTCGCCGACCGCATGATAAAGCTCTATGGCTGGCAGGTGGAACCGGAGGCCGTGGTGGCCACGCCAGGTATCATCGCTGCCTTCAACGCAGCAGCCTGGACTGTCGGCCAACCGGGGCAGGGGCTCCTGACGCAGCCGCCAGTGTATCCGCCCTTCCTGGCTCTGGCCGGGAACGTGGGTCTGGTGAACCAGTTCGCCCAATTGCGGGCCGAAACACACGAACACGTTCTGAACTACCGGATCGATTTCGATGACTTCCGTGGAGCCCTGCACAGCAACGGAGCGCGCACCGCCATGTTCCTGCTCTGCAATCCGCATAATCCCACGGGCCAGATTTACACGCGGGCCGAGCTCCAGCGCGTGGCGGAACTCTGCCTGGAGCACGAAGTCGCCATCGTTTCGGACGAGATCCACAGCGAGCTGCTTCTGGGCGAGGCCAGGCACATCCCCATCGCCTCGCTCTCGCCGGAGATCGAGCGCAGGACCATCACGCTGGTGGCGCCGAGCAAGACCTACAACGTTCCAGGCCTCTTCTGCGGCTTCGCGATCATTCCCGATGCGGCGCTGCGCGAACGCTTCAAGAAGGCCTCGGACCGGCTCATCCACCATGTCAGCAGCCTGTCCCTCATCGCGGCGGAAGTGGCCTATTCCGGCGAGTGCGATGCGTGGTTGGCCGCCCTGCGCAGGCAATTGGCGGCCAATCGGGACTGGGTGGTGGACTTTGTGCGCAGGAACCTGCCTGAAGTAAGGATCACGGTTCCCCAGGCTACCTATCTCGCCTGGCTGGACTGCAACCGGCTGCCCCTGAACGGGCGGAACCCCTACGAATTCTTCCTGGAACACGCCAAGGTGGCTTTCAATCGTGGCGAGGATTTCGGGGCAGGGGGCGAAGGCTTCGTGCGGCTGAACTTCGGAACGACGCCGCAGATGCTGGAGGAAGCGATGGAGCGCGTGAAGCGGAGCCATGCAGCGATCGGCTGACGGCGAGCGCGGAATGCCCTCGGGACAAACCTTGATGGTCGTTCAGGTATCCATCAGACGACCAGCTAGGCAAGGTGTGACATCCTTGGCCAACCGGTTCCTTTCTTGTCCTGTAGTAGGCCTCTCGACATTAAAACGCAGTAGCCAGTAATGAGCCGGGGAAAAAAGGTAAAATCATCCACACCTTCCATTCCCATGGCGTCTCCAGTGAATTTCACCGTTCGTCGCCTTCGGTCGTTCGTTCTTGCCGCAGGGTGCGCGGGTATTGAACTCAGGGCTCAATTCCCGGAGGCCAAGGTCAAAACCGTCGACAATAGATTCGTATGCGAAAAGGCTCCGAAGCTTACCTTCAAGGTTTAGCCGGACTCCGCCTACCTTGGCCATGTCCAGGATTTCGATCAGATCAATACTGGGGGCCCTACGACAGGCGCAGACCAATCGACCCACCGGCAGATCGATTCATATCTTTTTGCGGAAAATACGACCCCCGATTCTCCGAGAGTCTTCGCCATCTCCATCCTTCGTATGGTGGTGCCCAGATGGTATTTCTTCGACGATCTCCATGAACGCCTGCCCGAGAATCGCTATTTCGAGAAGGGACGCTACAAGTTGGGAAGCACCAACTGCAGGACCGCAACATTTGTGGGGGAAGCCTTCACCCAGAGACAGATTTCTCTGCTGATCGACCACGGCATCAATGTGCCCCGCTACTTCACCATCCGGGAGATAGAGGGCACTGTCACATTCAGTGCCGACGTGAAAGTCTGCATTACTTATACCCAGGATATCCGCGCATTGAATGAGGATTGCTCTACTTTGGAATCTCTCAATGATGCTCAGATGATACTGTTGAGCAATTTCATGAGATCTGCGGATCAATTCTTCGGTGCTCACTAATTTTTTGTGCGGGCAGGTCCGTATCGCAAACAAAGCCCTAGCCGTAAATTCGTATAGACTCTTCCGGCCAAACTACAGGGTCGCGAACCTGATTGCTGACCAGCAATCGTAAATTAAGACAGGACAGCATTGTCGATAGATTCAATACAAATCGCAAGAAATTGCGCCCGCAGGGGTCGTACCGAGTAGTTTGAATAGACAGGTGTAGCTGGACCGGTAAGGCTGCCTAAGCATTGTTTAGGGTTGGCGAAGAGTATTCCAGAAATGGCAGAAGACGGAGTACATCCAGAAAGCCAGCCTGGATCTTGGGTAAGGAAGCATCGACTTAAGGATTCCCTCCCCCTATGCCTATACCTTCAACTTATGAACCTCGGTGCTGGGTGGCGACAACAGGGAAAACGGAATTTTCTAATTCACGGTTAACGCATAAGAGGGATATAATTTGGGCGGTATATCATTCGCCTTCCATCTCCACGGAGTCTCCAGTGAATTTTGCCTTTCGTCGCCTCCTTGCAGTCTCATTTATTGCTGCTTTTGCGGGCATTGCTCTCATAGCTCAAATCCCGGAACCCAAAGTCACGATCGTGAACAATACATTCATCTGTGCAAAAACCCCGAAGCTCACCATCAAAATTCCATCGGATTTCACTTACCTTGGTCATGTCCAGGATTTCAGTCAGGCCTCCGATTTTCTGGACGACAACGACGTGACTCACCAACAAAAGGACGCCTACATTTTTGCGGACAACACCAATCCCGATTCACCGAAGGTCTTCTCGATCACCTTCCTGCGAACGGTGGCGCCCCACTGGATCATCTTCGACGATCTTCATGAGCGCTTGCCTGAGAATCGTTACTTCGAGAAGGGACGCTTCAAACTGGGAGGCACTAACTACAGGACCGCCACGTTCGTGGGAAATCTCTTCACACAGAAGCAGCTCGCCTTCCTGATCGACCATGACATCAAAGTGCCGCGCTACTTCACCATTCGGGAAATGGAAGGCAATGTTACGTTCGCGGATAATGTGAAAGTCTGTTTTACCTTTGCCCAGGATATTCGCGACTTGAACGGGTCCTGTTCCACTGAGGATTCCCTTACGGATGCCCAGAAGACGCTTCTGAACGACTTTATCAGCTCTGCCAATCGCTTATTTGACACTGTAGGTGCGATCTTATAGGCTCAGGTCCAAGCCCCGACCGTAGATCCGAGTCGGCCTACTATGACCGGGCGGCAGAGAAAAAACGATCAGTCTTTTTGAGACTCGCATTGGATGTCCCAAGGCGTTTTCTAATTCACGGTGAAGATGGCGGCCCCAGTGATGATGTCAGTCGTGCAACTTTCCTTGCGAATAATTTGATAGAGTCCTGACGCGTTGCAGAGCGGCAAGTGATTGTCCATGACGATCCCTTCTTGTTGTTCCACTAGCTTGAACGAGCAATTTGTAAGGGAGTGACCTTCATTCGGGTCAGCAACGACCAGGACTCTTTTTTCGTCGTCATAGCCGGCCAATGTGATCAGATGGCCGCTTGTGGTTATGTAGCTCTTCTCCTTCACACTGTAGTGGCAGAGATCAATCTGAATGAGCGCCACTTGGTTCTTGTTCAGAAGGCTTTTCTTGAGCAGGTCCCAATCGATGGGACTGAAAACGAAATGGCCGTCATTGTCACCGGTCCACGTAGTGCCCATGTACCGGTATGAACAGTCATATCCCGCTTCATGGATGAACTTGACCATCGCGTCCGATAGAACCTGGAAACTCGTTCCAACCCCCCCATCCACCGTCCGCGCCCTTTGAGCCAACTCACTAACAAGGGAGTAGGCATTATCGTACTTGATGCTGGAGTGGCCGTTCTTCGAGAGCCAGATCAGTGCGTTTGCGCTGGCTGTGGGGGCGCATAGTGCAGAGATGTCACCACGATAGGCTTTGATCCGACGGTCACTCTGGTCGAGATGGGGCATATCCCGCCTGATAAAGGACTTCGGGGTGTCGATGTTGTCAGCCAAGCTCTGAGGAGGAGCCTCGGGAATCCTTACTTGAGATTCTGCCTGGAGTGTTCGTCCAGCGCAGGCAAACAATACTAGCGGGAAAACAACAGGGCATAGATTCATTCTCACGGCAATTCTCTCGAAATGGCAGTCAGCACTGCGTTTGGACGAATGGAATTAAATCCCTTGGCAACTCGATCTTCCACAACCTTGGTTTTCGGTATGACAGATTTCCTGGCTGAAGGTCTTTTTAGAGAACCAATGACATCGGGCTTTTTGCAGTCAAACGTTTCCGGCCGATTCAAGGGCGCCCTCTCGTGATGCATGCTTCTGATAACCAACGGCTGAATGGCCGGATCGACTTTGGATTTTATCATTTTCTCATGGAATTGCCGAAGAACTTCGCCAGACCTGAGAAGGTGGTTTTTCTACAGCATTGGTTGGACAGGCGCGGCATCAACAAGAAAGCTCCGTTGAAATAAATGAGATCATCATCAGTATTCAACTGGATGGAGTCAGTAGGTCAGACATCCGCAACGACAGAAAGCCTCTCTTGATGACCATTGGCGAATCCTGAGCAATTTCGACCCCAAGCCGCCAGACAGTTGGTTGGTTACTCGGGATGAATTCTTTGGGGAGGGAGATCCGATTCCGATTTCAGCGGTGGGATCACGCGCCAGCCGCGGTTCGGGAGAAAACCAATATTTTGATCCCTATTCCTCGGGCAGGTAGTGCCCTTCGCGGCCACCGTTGAGGGAGTGAAATGCAGGGTGTTTTATGCGACGGCCTTAGGCGGTTGAGAGGCATCCCTTGAAAGCTCGAGGGATCTCGCTCAGATCAGTTCCCACTCCTTCAGCGCGTCCAACATGTTGTCCAACTGCTTCTTGTCGGTCGTGTGGAAGCGGCTCGCCAGCTTCCAGCCTTGGGCGACCTTCTGGTAGCGATGCAGCCAGAGGAAGGGGCCTTCCCACTCGGCATCGGAATCGCGGCGGGTGCGCACTAAAAACGCGATAGAAGCCCAGGAGCCGCGGGACAGTATGCGGCGGCCCAGCTCCTCGATGCCCGACTCTTCGTCGTATTCCAGAATTAGATCGTCGATATCGGGAATGATCATGGGGGCACCTGATCGGTCATTGTAAGCCGTTACGTCAAAACACCTTGAACAGTCCGTCACATCCACGGCTCCTAATCCCCCCATTTGATATCCCAATCCATGAAGACGCTGCTCTCCAGGTAGAATTCTGGGAAGGAGTGGCCATGCGATCGGACACCATCAAGAAAGGCATCGAGCGCGCCGGGCATCGCAGCCTGCTGCGGGCCGCGGGCGTCAAGGACGAGGACTTCGGCAAGCCGTTCATCGGCATCGCCAATTCCTACACCGACATCGTGCCGGGCCACATCCACCTGAACACCTTCGCGGCCATGATCAAGGACGCCGTGCGCAAGGCAGGTGGCGTTCCTTTCGAGTTCAACACCATCGCGGTGGACGATGGCATCGCCATGGGGCACCTGGGCATGCGCTATTCGCTGCCCAGCCGCGAACTCATCGCGGACGCCGTGGAGACCATGGCCATGGCCCACTGCTTCGACGCGCTCATCTGCATTCCCAACTGCGACAAGATCACCCCCGGCATGATCATGGGCGCCCTGCGCGTGAACGTGCCGACCATCTTCGTGACCGGCGGACCGATGCTCGCAGGAACCAAGCCCGACGGCTCCTCCAGCGATCTCATTACGGTCTTCGAAGGCGTGGGCAAGGTGCAGAGCGGCGAGATGACCGAAGCCCTGCTCGATGCCATCGAGGCCAGCGCCTGCCCCACCTGCGGTTCCTGCGCGGGCATGTTCACGGCCAATTCCATGAACTGCCTCCTGGAGGCTATCGGTCTCGCGCTGCCCGGCAACGGCACGATCCCGGCGGTGGATCCGCGCCGGAACGAGCTCGCTAAGACCGCAGCGCGCCAGATTTTCGAGCTGCTGAAGCGGGACATCAAGCCCCGGGATCTCGTGACCAAGGCCTCCCTGGACAACGCCTTCGCCCTGGACATGGCCATGGGCGGTTCCACGAACACCGTGCTCCACGGCTTCGCCGTTGCCCACGAGGCGGGCGTGGAGTATCCCCTGGAACGCCTCAACGAGATCTCCGCCATGACGCCCTGCATCTGCAAGGTCTCACCCTCCGTGCCCGATGTGCACATCGAGGACGTGGACCGCGCGGGCGGCATCTCCGCCATCCTGAAGGAGATATCGAAGAAGCCCGGCATCGTGAATCTCGACGCGATGACAGTCACCGGCAAGACGCTGGGCGAGGTCCTTGCCACGGCCCACATCCAGGATCCCAGGATCATTCGCACGGTCGAAAAGCCCTACACCGCAGACGGTGGGCTGGCAGTGCTTTTCGGCAATCTGGCGCCCAGCGGCAGCATCGTGAAGAGCGCAGGGGTGGACGCCAGCTGCTTCGTCTTCGAAGGCGAGGCCCTGGTCTTCGACAGCCAGGACGAGTGCCTCGCCGCGCTGGCGCAGCGCCAGGTGCAGTCCGGCCACGTGGTGATCATCCGCTACGAAGGCCCCAAAGGCGG
>DCFP01000106.1:38452-45089 GCA_002319925.1 Holophagaceae bacterium UBA1801
CGGCCCCGGCATGCCCGAGATGCTCTCGCCCACGTCGATGATCAAGGGCCAGGGCCTCGGCAAGCAGGTGGCGCTCATCACCGATGGCCGCTTCAGTGGCGGCACCGCGGGCCTCTGCATCGGACACGTGAGCCCCGAAGCCATGGAGAGCGGCCCCATCGCGCTTCTGAAAAACGGGGACCGCATCCGCATCGATATCCCGGCCCGAAGCCTCAACGTGCTTGTGGATGATGCGGAACTGGCCCGGCGCCGCGCCGCCTGGACCAAACCTGCTCCCAAGATCACCAAGGGTTGGCTGGGCCGCTATGCGAGCATGGTCACCAGCGCCAACAAAGGCGCCGTGCTGAAAGTGCCGGAATAGCAAGCGGGCGAGAATTCAGTAGAACAACCCCCCGTTGCCGCCCGTGTGGATGAACAGGACGGTTTCGCCCGGCGCGATCTCGCCATTGGAGGCAAGGTGCAGCAGGCCGGCAGCGGCCTTGCCTGTATAGACTTGGTCCATGAGGATCCCCTCCAGGCCCGCGAAAAGCTTCACTGCCGCTTGGCCTTCGGGCGAAGGAATGGCGTAGCCTGTGCCGATGAACCGGTCGTCGACGAGGACGGCTTCGGGATCGAAGGCGTAGCCGAGTTTGGCGGCGGTGGCTGAAACCAGCTCCAGCACACGGCTGCGCTGCCGTTCCGCCGGGACCGAGACTGCCATGCCGATGATCCTGACTGAATACCCGCTGAGGCACTGGCCCATCACCAATCCCGCCTGGGTGCCGCAGGAGCTGGTGGGGAAGAGGATCTTGGAGAACGCGATCCCCCTGGTTCGGGCGAACTCGATAATCTGCTGGAAGGCACGCACGTAGCCGAGGGCGCCGATCGCATCGCTCCCGCCCGGGTGCAGTTCGCAGACGCTCTTCCCTTGGGCCTTCAGGGTTTCGACCAGCTGCGCCTGCGCATCGAGGAGCGCAGCCGGATCGGTGTGGGGGACGTAGTGCAGGCGGGTATCGTACTGCTCGAAGAAGGCCTGACTGGCTGGGTTCTGTGCGGCGGCTTCGCCGTCGATGAGGACGTGGACCTCCATGCCAAAAACCTTGCCGGCCGCGGCCGCATTGCGGCTGAAGCTGGTGGCCTTGGAGGTCACCAGCGTGTCCGCGGCCTTGGCCAGGGCATCGCCCATGAGGAAGTCCAGCTTGCGGGTCTTGTTTCCGCCAAGGGCGAAACCCGTGAGGTCGTCACGGAGGATGTAGATCTCGCGGCCCAACTGGGTGGATAGGCGCGAAAGCCGATGGATTGGTGAAGGATTCGGCAGCAGGCCCGCCTCGGGAAAGGCGGCCAGGGCGTTGGATAGGGCATCGCTGGGCGGCACGTTGGCATCCTCCGGGGACGAGCATAGACGGCGATGCCGGTTCCAGGAAGGACCACTCGGAATGATTTCTCCACCAGCCAGTGGGCAATATCATCGCTTCAGTTAGGCCCGGGAGTGGGGCCGTGACCGGCAGAAAAACCCGAAAAGGACGTGATACAGATGATTGACGAAGAGGGCGAGGATGAGCAGGACTCCCTGCAAAGCCAACTGTGTCCCGGTTTCAAGACCCAGCAGGTTCGCGAGGAAGTGCAGACAGACGACCAGGCAGGAGGCGAGGAGCGCGCCGATGACATTGGCGTAGCCACCGGCGAAGACGGTTCCTCCCAGGAGAACGATGAGCAGTCCGTCGAAGAGCCATTGGGGACTTACTACCCGCGGCGCAGCCTGGAGCCTGGCCGCGAAATAGAACCCAGCAATGCAGGCGGAGAAGCTGGAATAGACGTAGGGAAGCCCCAGCGCAAGGGCCATCCTGACGCGCGAGGAGCCTCTGCCAGAAATGGCCTTTTTCCGGAAACGGATCGGGAACTGAACCCAGATCGTCGAAACGATGACCATCAGGACGAGGGTGATTCCCGCGACGTACATCCAGGTGAGCTCTTGCAGTGGGTTGACCATGACCGGGTTCCTGAGAAGGGCCAAGGCGACCCCTTGCAGGAGGAGCGAGGTCGCCAGCGTCACCAGAAGTCCCGGATAGCGCAGGGTGCCGACCAGGGCTCCATTCACTGTTCCGACGACCAGTGCGGACGTGATGGCGAGGGGGACCGGGTATGGCACCGGAAGGGCTGTGATGACGCCCGCCAGAGTGAGCACCGAGGCAAAGGACCAGTCGAAGCCCCCCTGCCTGAACAGCGTCGCCATGGACACGCCCGCCAGCGCCGTCGCCCACCACTGCTTCCGCAGCAGGGACCAGGTCGGCTGGCCCAGAAGCTGGCCGGCTGTCGCCCTATTCCCCAGCACTAGCAGGACCCCCAGGGAAAGCGCCAGCAGCCCGGCCCAAACGGCGAAGGAGAGATTCCGTTGGAAGGGATGTTCGTAGAAAACGGGCACGCGGGGCAGCTGGATTTCGAACCGGTCTGGTTCACCGGGAAAACGGAAGAGTGGGGTCCGCATGCACGGTTCTCCGATGCTGGCCAGTATGCCCTATCCCGTGGAGAAGCTGAGGCATGCAGATTCCTCTAGATCCTCATGCGGCCGGCCGTTCAATACGTTTTCTTGGAGTATCCCTCCCGGGGCTTCGTACCTGCCGGTGCGCTGGCCATAGCCCTCGTCCAGTTCCAGGCATTCGCGGGCCATCATGCCGCGCTCCGGTACGCAGCGCCAGATGGCGAGAGGTTCAATGAGGTAGCGCTCGTTGCGTTCGCGGTCGAACCAGTCCACGTAATGGGGAAAGCGCGCGTCGTAGATTCTCCAGCCCTCACGGTATTCCTCGGTGCCTTGGGGATCACAGCGGGCCCTTCCGCCGGGTCTGCAGGATCACTAGGATGGCCTGCAGCTGGTTGAAGCGGTTCACGGCCTGGAGCCGCTGGCGCAGCGGGAAAGCAGCAGCTGGGTCAGATCGCGCACGCGGTCCTCGCCACCGATCCACTCCTTCGGAATGGGCATTCCCTGCTTGGGTGTGACCATGAGGTAGAGGTAGTCTTGCACCGTGATGACTTCCTTGATCTGCTCGACACCGATGGTGTAACCCCCGGCTTCGGAGGTGCTGGAGACTTCGCGCTCGTCGACCGTGATGCGCCGCGGCAGGAAGACGCCCGGGAGTTTGATGGTCGCCTTGTACAACTTGTTGGGCAGGATCACATACCGCAGCATGAAGATGAAGCCGACCAGTATGACGGCCATGGGTACCATCAGAGGCCAATTGTGCCGGATGTTCCCGCCCCAGAGCAGGGGCATCAGGATGAACACGCCCAGGGCCCAAATCTTGGTGCCCGCCACGCGCCCCGCAAGAAAGGCTGCGAAGGCCCGCAGATCCTTTTCCGTGTAGGTACCCTCCAGGTACCAGGCATTCTTTTGCGGCCGTTCGATCGTTTCCATGGTTTTCATCCTGACGTATTCGCATCCCCTTGCGCTAGGCTAGGGAATGCTTCACCCCGCCCTGATCCACCGTCCGGACACCCATTTCAAGAAGCGGGATCCCCAGGACCTGCGGCTGGGGGATCGGATCCAACTGCTGGAGAGGGCGAAGGACCTGAAGGCCGGAGATATCGTCCTCCTGGGCGTCTGCAACGAGGTTGGGGTCCTGGCCAACGGCGGGCGCCCTGGTGCTGCGGAAGGCCCCATCTACTTCCGCAAAGCCTTCACCCGGCTCACCGATGCCTGCCTGGGCAGCAGGAACCTCTGGGATGCGGGAGACGTGCCCTCTTCCGTGGAGTACCCTGTCTTCTTCGAAGCCACGGAGGCGGTGGTGTCCGCCTGCCTGGCTCAGGGCGCGGTGCCCGTGGTCCTCGGCGGCGGCCACGACTGCGCCTACGGCGACTATCTGGGGCTCTGCGCGGACAAGCGTGAAATGCCTCCGGCGGTCATCAACATCGACGCCCACCTGGACATGCGCCCGGTGACGGGCCCCAGCAGCGGCAACCCCTTTTTCCGCATGCTGGAGCACGGGCTGGCCGGCGAGGATCTCGCGGCCATCGGGCTTCTGCACGAGCGCAACGCCACTGCCCACGTGGCCTATGCCCAGGCCCGGGGGGCCCGCCTGCATTTCATGGAACCTGGCAAAGAGAAAGAGGTGCTGGACGAAGTGCAACACGTCCTGGAGCGCTTCCATAAAAAAGGTCGGCGCATTCTCGCCAGCTTCGACGTGGACAGCATCGGCGCGGCCTGGGCTTCCGGCGTCAGCGCCCTGAATCCCTGGGGCCTCACCTCGGACACCGCCATCCAGCTGGCCCGGTCCTTCGGGCGCTGCCCCTCCGTGGCGATCTTCGACCTGATGGAATTCTCGCCAACCTACGATCGTGATGGGCACACCGGCTGGCTCCTGGCCTTCCTGGTGTCGGAGTTCATTCAGGGGCTCAACGAACGGTAGGCCTGGTTGCGGTGGTCTCACGCGGATTCGCACTGAATCCGGACCGATTTACCACCAAGTTCACCAAGGGAAAGACACCAAGACCACCAAGGAATGCAGCTACAGCTGGCTTTTCTTGGTGGTAGTGCTTTTATCTGTTGTTTGATCGCGAGTCTGTTTCAGACCCCTTGCAGGAGGTACTGAAGCGCTCCGAAGGTCAGTCCATCGTTGATGGCTTCCACGAAGGGGATGCGCTCGGGATGACCCGAAGCCAGGGCGTCGCGGAGGAGCAGGGACTTGAAGCCCTCGTCCCGGGCGCCGCGACACGTGGATAGTACGCAGTATTCTGCGCAGAACCCCAGGATCACCACCGCGTCGACACCGAGTCCGCGCAGTTTGTCGCCCAGGTCCGTGCCGCCGGCAAAGGCGCTGCCAGTCGTTTTGATGATCCGCAGATCGCCGGGCTCGAACTTCAGTTTTTCGTGGGGTTCGAAGCCGGGCGTTCCCGGCATGAGCCCATCCTCTTCCTCCTGGTGGATTACGCAGACCACGGGGAGCCCCTTCGCGCGGAACAGCGGCATCACGGCGTTGGCGTATTCGATGGACCGCATGAGCGAGGCTGTCATGGCCTCGCTTTCACTGAAAAAAGCCTTCTGGATATCGACGACGAGCAGGGCTGGACGCACAGTACACCTGTGGAACAAGATCAGAATTCTTCGATGTGGATCTGCCCAGGCGTCTGCTTGCTGTGGACCACGAAGTTTTCCGCGGCCAGCACGCCCACCATGGCTTCGATCATGAGGGGATTGCCACAGAGGAAGACGTGCGTGTTTTCGGGCGTGGGCTTGAATCCCCAGGCTTCCTCGATGACACCTTTCTTCCACAGATCCTGGGCGAAGCCCACGTGGCCCTTCCAGGGCACGATCTCCTTTTCCGGGCCGTCGATGATGGGGATGTACGTGAAATTCGGGGCGAAGCGCTGGAGGTAGAACAACTCGGTGCGGTAGCCGAGGTCCCAGGAATTGCGGGCGCCGTGCAGCACGAAGAACTGGCGCGACTCGCCCGCTTCCACGTGGGTCCGGATCATGGACATGTAGGGCGCGAGACCCGTGCCCGTGCCGATGAAGATGAGGTTCTGCTCGGCCGGGACCTGATCCAGGGTGAACATTCCCGTGGCCTTGGGCGAGAGGAAGACCTTGTCTCCGACGTTCAAGGCGAAGAGGCGCGGCGTCAGGGCGCCGCTCTTCACCTCGGAAATATAGAACTCGACGTACTCCCGCTCCTCGGAGGAGGAAGCGATGGAGTAGGCCCGGCGGACGAAGGCATCGGGGGCGAGGGCGGGTTCCTCGGGGTCGGAACCTTCGGACCGGGGTGCCGATGCGGGAAGGCCCAGGACCGAGAACTGGCCGGGCTTGAAGGCCGGCAACTGCCAGCCCTCGGGAGCCACCCTCAGGATCATCAGGCCAGGGGCGAAGTCGATGCGCTGCGTCACGATGGCGTTGAGCTCGGGCACGATGGATTCCTCCTGCAGGAATTGCGATGGGGGCGTTTGATGGCGTTCAGGCCGATGCCATGATAACGCTTAGTCCTGCAAAGATCTCATGATCGCCGCTGCCTCGCGCCGGATGTCCTCGAGACCTGCTCTGAGCCGGTCCTCGTGGGTCCGGAAGGAGAGGAGGGCGATGCGGATCACGAAGGCGCCCTCCAGGAACGTGGGGGTCAGGCAGACCCGCTGGGCGGCATTGATCCGTTCCAGGAATTTCCGGTTCAGCTCGTTCAGGGAAATCTGGGCCAGCCCCTGGGGCTTCAGGCGGAAAGCCAGAATGGAGAGCTGGGGCTCGGCGACGATCTCGATGCCGGGGATGGCGCGCAGCTCCTCCGTCGCCAGCTTGGCCAAGGCCAGCTTCTCGTTGAGGTGGTCCAAGAAGGGCCCGATGCCATGGAGCTTCAAGGGCAGCCACGCCCGTAGCCCACGGAAGGGCCTTGACAGCTCCGGCGAGATGTCCGAGAAGTCGACCTTGGTTTCCTCGACCTGCATATCCTGCAGATAGTCGGCGCTGGCGTGGTGCGCCTTCCGGAGTCGGGCCGGTTCCTTAACCAGCAGACAGCCCGTGCCGTAAGGCAGAGCCAAGCCCTTGTGGGGATCCAGGGTGATGGAATCCGCCCGCTCGATGCCGTTCAGCACCTGACGGCCCTCTTCGGTCATGGCGAAAAAGCCGCCGTAGGCGCCGTCCACGTGCATCCAGAGCCCCAGCTCCGCCACGAGGTCCGCCGCGCGG
>DCFP01000071.1 GCA_002319925.1 Holophagaceae bacterium UBA1801
TCTCCTTCCCGCGCCACATGTCCTATGAGAGCCTCGGCCGCCGCCGCGCCATCATGGAAGCCGCCTGCAAGGACCTGGGCATGAACTTCGCCTTCGAGACCGCCCCGGATCCGACCTCTGACGTGGGCACCTCCGGTGCGCAGCAGTTCATCCTCGAAAAGGTTCCGCAATGGGTGAAGAAGTACGGCCCCAACGGCGAGAAGGTGGCCTTCTTCTGCACCAACGACGCACACACTGAGCCTCTGATCAAGCAGATCCTCGCCTACAAGAACGCGATCTTCGTAGAGCCCGATTCCGCTTCCCCGCTCATGGGATTCCCCGGCGCGCTGGGTCTTGATCTGACCGGCCAGAAGGGCGACTTCCCCGCCATCGTGAAGAAGATCGACGAAGCCATCAAGGCTAAGCACGCCGAAGGCCGCCTCGGAACCTGGCCCTACAGCGTCGGCTTCACACTTACCGCCGGTCTTGGCGAACTGGGCAAGCGCGTGGTGGAAGGCAAGGCCAAGGTCACGAATCCCAAGGACATCTATAGTGCCTTGGAGAAGTACACCCAGGGTGCCAAGTGGGGCGGCGCCTTCTACACCGACATGAGCACCGGCGTGAAGGCCAAGAACGAACTGCTGGTCTACATGGACACCTACGTCTTCGGCAAGGGCTACATGGGAACCGCTTCGGTGAAGATTCCCGAAAAGTTCTATCACATCGCCAAGTAGACGTTCTGCTTTGCCTGACAAGGGCCCTCCTCCCGGGGGCCCTTGTCGTCTCACGGCCTTTTGAGGAGTGCCCCGCATGTTTTCCACACAGACTTACGCCGATCGCCGCGAGCGACTGAAAGCCCAGTTCAAGTCGGGACTGCTGCTGTTCCTGGGCAACGACGAAAGCCCCATGAACTACGCCGATAACGCCTACCCCTTCCGGCAGGACAGCACCTTCCTCTACTTCTTCGGCGTCGATCATCCCGGCTATTCCGCTGTGATCGATCTCGATCACGGACGCACGGTCATCTTCGGCGACGATCTCACCATCGATGACATCGTCTGGACTGGCGTTCTGCCCACCGTGGCGGAGCTGGCGGCCCAGGTCGGCGTGACAGAAACAGCCCCGGCGGGATCGTTGGCGGTCTATCTTCAAAAAGCGAAGGACCGGGAAATCCGCTACCTCGCGCCCTATCGCCCCGAGCATCGCCTGAAGCTGCTCCGCTTTCTGGGCTTGTCACTTGATGAACAGGATGCGAAGGCCTCTGTCGATTTCACCCGCGCCGTCATCGAGATGCGCGTCATCAAGGAAGCCCAAGAGGTCGCGGAAATCGAGAAGGCCGTGGACGTCACCGTGGACATGCACCTGGCGGCCATGCGCATGGCGCGGGCCGGCGCAAGGGAATCGGTGATCGCGGCCAAGATCACGGAGGTCGCCATGGCTCCGGGCGGGAACCTGGGCTATCCGGCCATCGCCACCGTGCACGGCGAGACCCTGCACAATCACGGACACGAGAACACGCTCCAGAACGGTCAGATGTTCCTGGTGGACGCGGGCGCAGAGACGGCCATGCACTACACCGGCGACCTCACGAGCACGTGCCCGGTGTCCGGCACCTTCACGCCGCGCCAGCGCGAGATCTACCAGATCGTGCTGAAGGCGCACCTCACGGCCATCGCCCATCTGAAACCCGGCGTGCCCTTCAAGCAGATCCACCTGCTGGCATGCCGTACCATCGCCGAAGGTCTGAAGGCTCTCGGGCTGATGAAAGGCAATCTGGACGCCGCCGTCGAAGAAGGCGCCCACGCCATGTTCTTCCCCTGCGGCCTGGGTCACATGATGGGGCTGGATGTCCACGACATGGAGAACCTGGGCGAGGTCTGGGTCGGCTACGAAGGCCAATCCAAGAGCACCCTGTTCGGACTCAAGTCCTTGCGCCTGGCCCGCCCGCTGAAGCCCGGTTTCGTGCTCACAGTCGAGCCGGGGATCTACTTCATTCCCGAACTGATCGATCGCTGGAAGGCCGAAGGAAAATTCCTCGACTACATCGACTACGAGCGTCTGGAGACCTATCGCGACTTCGGCGGGATCCGCATCGAGGAGAATGTGCTCATCACGGAAACCGGATGCAGAATCCTCGGGAAGAAGAGGCCGCTCACGATCGAGGAAGTGGAAGCGGTCTGCAAAGGTCTCTAGGGAGCAGGAAATGCAGACGCGCGGCCTCGGGCCGCGCATCTGTTTTCCTATCCCCTGTGCGCTGCTCTCTGACTCCTATCTGAACAATGGCCCCTGATCCTGATTCAAGCCCAGGTAGTTGTAGGCAGCGTCGGTGGCTCGGCGGCCCTGTGGTGTTCGATCCAAGAAGCCGATCTGCATGAGGTAGGGTTCCACGAGGTCTTCCAGGGCATCGCCTTCCACCTCGCCCAGTGCCGCGGCCAGCGTGCGCACACCCACGGGGCCGCCCTTGAACTTCCCGCAGAGGGACTCCAGGTAGGCGCGATCGAGGCCATCAAGGCCCAAGTCGTCCACTTCATGCAAGGCAAGACAGGCATCGGCGATATCGGAGGTGATGATGCCCTGCCCTTTCACTTCGGCGTAATCCCGGCACCGGCGAAGCAGACGGTTCACGATGCGCGGGGTACCGCGGGACCGGCGTGCGATGGCATCGGCGCCTTCCTGCTCCATCTTCACGCTCAGCACGCGGGCGCTGCGATTGGCGATGATGGCCAAGTCTGCGCGAGTGTAATATTCCAAGCGGTGCACCATGCCGAAGCGGTCGTGGAGCGGCTTGGAGAGCAGTCCCGCGCGCGTGGTGGCACCTACCAGCGTGAAAGGTCGCAGATCCACCTTGAGGGTCTGGGCGCTAGGGCCTTGGCCGATGAGGATATCCAGCTTCCGGTCCTCCATGGCTGCGTAGAGCATTTCCTCGATGGCGGGCGGAAGCCGGTGGATCTCGTCGATGAACAGGAACTCGCCCTCGTCCAGATTCGTGAGGATGGCGGCCAGATCCCCCTTCTTTTCCAAGGCCGGAGCCTGGATTACCTTGCAAGGCGCACTCATTTCGTTGGCCAGGACATGTGCCAGCGTGGTCTTGCCGAGGCCCGGCGGGCCGAACAGGAGCACATGATCCAACACTTCGCTCCGCTGCCGTGCCGCGGTCAAGGCGATTTCCAGGCGGGCCTTGATTTTGTCCTGACCAATATATTCCACGAGCCGCTGGGGACGCAGGGAATACTCGAAGGCCTCCTCGCGCTCGGCAGGGTCTAGATCGGGATTCCGGTGAACGTTCATACTAGGAGCATGTCCAAGAAATGGGAGGGGCTGCGCTGGGAGCGCCGGGCGAGCAGATCAAGGAAGGCGAGGAGGGGGTAGCGGGTACTACCTCCGACGAGCGTGACGCAGAGCTGCGAGGCCCGCCGCCCCAGCCCGGAGGGTTGAGAGCAAAGGGCTTGTATGCGGCGTCGTCGGGCTTGCACGGTGTACCCGCACCGCGTGGCGCCCTCCTCCTTGCCTCCAAACCCTTTGCTCTCAACGCAGTTCCCTCCGATTTCTTGGACATGCTCCTAGCTCCATTGCCTCATGGACCCCGGGCTTGTGTCCAGCCCTGGACCGGTTAACGTGATTGGTAGTTAAATTCAGGAACGGAGCCATCACCTGTTCCACCCCTTACCTTTGACTGGGGGGCCTGTGTCAGAAAGATTTTCCATCTCGATCCGCGACCGGCATGGTTTCGAGCGTGCGATTCCCGTCAACCGGCCGTTGGTCCTGGGCCGTCAGAGTCACAGCGACATCGTTCTGTCGGACAGCATGGTCAGCCGGAACCACCTGCGGATCGAACCCATCAACGGTGAGTGGTGGGTGGAGGATCTCGGTTCCTCCCATGGAACCTTCCAGGAAGAAACCCGGGTCCAGCGCATGCGCTGGGAAGTGGGCAGCACGCTGCGACTGGCGGACGGGGCCTATTTTCTGACGCTGAAGTCCGAAGCGGCTTTTTCTTCCGAAGTGAATCTCCAGGCCATTCTCCAGACAGCTCACCTGCTCACGGGCGAGATCGAGCTGGACGATCTGCTGGAACAGGCCCTGGAGCGGCTTCTCGCCATCTCCAGCACCGATCGCGGGTTCATCATGCTACCTGAGGGGGGCAATCTGGAAGTGAAGGTCCAGCGTAACCTGGGCGCCAACATGGAAAAGGACATCCACCTCTCCATGTCCAGCGTCAGGCGCGTGTATGAGCAGACCGAGGCCATCTGGATCCACAACGTCTCCGCGGACGAAGGCTTGATGGCCCAGCAATCCATCCTTGATCTCCAGCTGAAGACCATTCTGTGCATCCCCCTGGTCGTCCAGGGCAAGTGCATCGGCGTGGTCTACCTCGACAGCCGCCGGATCGTCACGGAACCCGTGGACCGCGCCACCTTCGAGGCCATCGTCTCCCTCTGCGCCATCGCCATCGAGCGGACCCGGCTCTCAGAGGAAAGCCTGCGCAACCAGGTGCTCGCCACCGTGGGCCAGGTGGCCAGTTCCATCGTCCACGACTTCAAGAACGCTCTGTTCGTCGTGGCCGGACACACCCAGATGCTCGGCGCCCAGTCCGCGGATCCCAAGGTGCATCACCATGTGGAGCAGATCCTCGGCGCCGTGGAACGGCTCAGCCAGTTGAGCACCGACGTGCTCGACTACTCCAAGATCCGCGAACCCAAGCGGGAGACTCTGGATCTGGGAACCTACCTGAACGCATTGATCGAACCGCTCCAGCCGCGGGCCTCGGAGCTGGGCGTGGAAGTGAAGTGCGAAGGGCCTGCCTGCACCACCAGCCTCGACAAGCACCGCTTCGCGCGTGTCATCGAGAACCTGTTGGTCAACTCCCTCGATGCCATGGGCGATCAGACCGCCGGTCTCATTGCCATCAGCTGGGAACGGGAATACAACGGCACCCGGATCACCATCGACGACAACGGCAAGGGCATCCCGAAGAAAGTCCTCAAGCGGATCTTCGAGCCCTTCTTCAGCCACGGAAAGACCAAGGGCACGGGCCTCGGCATGGCTACAGTCAAGAAGATCGTCGAGGAGCACGGCGGTACCGTGGAGGTCACCAGCGAGGAAGGCACGGGCACCAAGGTCACGGTGCTGGTACCCGATCAGGGGAACCAGAAAGGTGTTGGAGAGGACACGACGGACCGGATCAAGGCCCTCAACGCGCAGGTGTCGTGATGCGCGTGGGCATGGGGTTCGACGTCCACCGCTTCGAGACACCGGAAGCGGGCAGACCGCTGATCCTGATGGGCCTGACGATTCCTCACGATCGCGGGTTGGCGGGCCACAGCGATGCGGACGTGATGGTCCATGCCCTCATGGACGCCCTCCTTGGCGCTGCGGGCCTGGGCGACATCGGCCAGCACTTCCCCGACACGGATCCATCCTTCAAGAATGTGGACAGCACCCTTTTGCTGGAGCAGGTGATGAAGAGCCTGCGCGAGCGGGGTTGGCGCGTCGTGAACGCCGATGTCTGCCTGATCGGCGAACGGCCGAAGATCGGCCCCCATCGCGACCGCATGCGGGAACGCATCGCCCCTTTGCTGGGCATCAATCCGAGTGAACTGAATGTAAAAGCCACCACCACGGAAAAACTCGGATTCACTGGGCGCAAGGAAGGCCTCGCGGCCCAGGCCGTGGTTCTGATCGAGAAGGAATGACATCGTAGGAGGCGCCATGCATCCCCTCGCCGGCAAGCCCGCTCCCAAATCCATCCTCTGCGATATTCCGGCCCTGATAAGCGCCTACTACACCGTGAAGCCGGATCCCAGCGATACCCGGTGCGCAGTGAGCTTCGGCACTTCGGGCCACCGGGGCAGCTCCCGCAACGGCTCCTTCAACGAGGACCACATCCTCGCCATCGTCCAGGCCATCTGCCTCCATCGCAAGCAGGCCGGCATCACGGGGCCTCTTTATCTTGGCAAGGATACGCACGGATTGTCGGAACCAGCTCAGATCACCGCCGTGGAAGTGCTCGCCGCCAATGGTGTGGAAACGATGCTGGCCAAGAATGGCGCCTTCACACCCACACCTTCGATCTCCAGGTCGATCCTGGCCTGGAACAAGGGACGCACGGCGGATCTCGCGGATGGCATCGTCATCACGCCTTCCCACAACCCCCCCGATAATGGCGGCATCAAGTACAACCCGCCCAACGGCGGCCCTGCGGATACCGATGTCACCGATTGGGTCGCCGCCAAGGCCAACGAACTGATGAAGAATGGCAACCGCGACGTCAAGCGTCTGCCCTACGCCAAGGCCCTGCAGACGGACTGCATCCACGATTTTGATTTCATCACGCCTTACGTCGAAGACCTGCAGCACGTCATCGACCTGGATGCCATCCGCAACGCCGGCCTGCGCCTGGGCGCGGACGCGCTCGGCGGCTCCGGGCTGGGTTATTGGGAGCCCATCGCCAAGCGCTATGGCCTCACCATCGATCTCATCAATGGCCACTACGATCCGACCTTCGGGTTCATGTGCGTGGACAAGGACGGCAAGATCCGCATGGACTGCTCGTCCCCCCAGGCCATGGCGAGCCTGGTCGCACTGAAGGACCGCTACGACATCGCCTTCGGCAACGATCCCGATTTCGATCGGCATGGCATCGTGTGCCCCAGCGTGGGTCTGATGAATCCCAATCACTACCTTGCAGTGGCCATCCAATATCTGTTCGCCACTCGCACAGCGTGGCGCAAGGACGCCGCCATCGGCAAGACACTGGTGAGCAGCTCCATGATCGACCGGGTGGGCGCATCACTGAATCGCCGCGTGGCGGAAGTGCCCGTGGGCTTCAAGTGGTTCGTGCCGGGGCTCGTGGACGGATCGTACGGATTCGGCGGCGAAGAGAGCGCCGGCGCGTCGTTCCTGC
>DCFP01000045.1:0-13128 GCA_002319925.1 Holophagaceae bacterium UBA1801
TGGCCGCGTGGATCAGGGCGCTCACAGGCGTGGGGCCTGCCATGGCATCGGGTAGCCAGATGTAGAGCGGGATCTGCGCGCTCTTGCCCGTGGCTCCCACGAAGAGCATCAACGTTGCGAAGGTCAGGATGCCGAAGCCGATCTCTGCGTGGCGCCCTGCCACCTGCGAGAGGATGTCGTTGATGGTCAAGGTTCCGAAATGGGCGAAGAGCACCATCATGCCGATGGCCATGCCCAGGTCGCCCACGCGATTCGTGAGGAAGGCCTTCAGGCCCGCATCCGGGGCGTAGTCCGTGTCGAAATAGAAACCAATGAGCAGGTAGGAGCAGAGGCCAACGCCCTCCCAGCCCACGAAGAGCAGGGGTAGCGAGGAACCCAGCACCAGCGTGAGCATGAAGAACACGAAGAGGTTCAGGTAGGCGAAGTAGCGCGCGTAGCCTTCCTCGTGGTCCATGTAGCCCACGGAGTAGAGGTGGATCAGAGCGCCGATGCCCGAGACCACGAGGGCCATCAGGCCTGAGAGGTGATCGAAGACCAGACCGAAGGGCACCTTCAGCTCACCCGCGGACATCCACTCTCCATAATCCAGCGCAAGGGCGTGCTCCGGCGCGTTCCCGAGATTGGCGAAGGCCACGACGGAAAGCGCGAAAGCCAAGGCCACCGTGCCCACGGCGACGATGGAAACGACCGCCTTCCCCACTCTGCGACCGAAGAGGCCGAGGAAGACGAAGCCAAGGAAGGGCAGAAGGGGGATGAGAGCCAGAACGTAGCGCATCATGACCTCAGAACCGTAGATCATTGGCGCGGTCGGAATCCGTGGTCTGGCGGTGCCGGTAGAGGCCGACGATGAGCGCCAGTCCCACCGCGGCTTCGCAGGCGGCCACGGCGATGATGAAAAGGTAGAAGGTGGTGGCTTCCACATCGCCGTTCTTGAAGCGGCCGAAGGCCAGGAGCGCCACGTTGGCCGCGTTGAGCATCAGTTCCACCCCCATGAACTGCATGAGGAGCGAACGGCGGATCAGCACCGTGGCGAGGCCGATGACGAAGAGCATGAACGCCAGGAGGATGTAGCCCGACAAACCGCCCTGCACGATGTCCAGCCAGAAGGAGTTCGTCATGATCGTTCTCCCATCCTCAAAGATCGCGTTTGACCAGCGCCACCGCGGCCACCATGGATGCCAGCAGCAGCAGGCCGATGGCCTCGAAGGCCACCACGTGCTGCCGGAAGAGGTGCGTGCCCAGCTGGCCCAGGGTCGTGGGATTGATGGTGGGATTCACATTGGTGGGATGCAAGGCCTTGGAGCTGGCCACGACCCAGAAGGCGCCCGCGCCCAGGATCGCCACCACGCCCGCGCCGCTCCAGCGCTGGATCAGACGTCGCTTTTCCATGGGCTCTTCCTCGTGGGCGTTGAGGAGCATGATCACGAAGAGCACCAGGACCACGATGGCGCCGGAGTAGACGATGATTTGGAGGGCCGCCGCCACGGGATTCGAGAGCAGCAGGAAGAGGCCGGATACGCCGATGAAGGAAAGCACCAGGCAGAGCCCGGCCGCGATGAGGTTCCGCTGCCGGAACATGGCCAGGGCGCCGATCAAGGTGATGAGGGCAAAGATCAGGAACATGGGCCCTCCTACATTTCCACGGGTTTGTGTGGTACCGCGGGTTTGGGATCGGTGCTGATCTCCGGCTTGCCGTCCTTCTTCGCATAGGTGTTCATCAGATCCCACTTGCCGAACTGCATCTCCAGGCGATCGTAGGCCGAGAGTTCGTAGTCCGTGCGCAGCCAGATGGCGTCCTTGGGACAGGCTTCCTCGCAATAGCCGCAGTAGATGCACCGCAGCATGTCGATCTTGAAGACCTTGGGCCGCTTCTCCTCGAAGCCCTGGGTCTGGTTCAGATCGGAGAATTCTTCCGCCTCGATGGTGATGCAGCGCGCCGGGCAGGCCTCCGCGCACATGAAGCAGGCCACGCACTTGATGGAACCATCCTCGAAGCGCTTCAGTTCGTGCAGCCCGCGGTATCCCGCCGGCATCTCCTTCTTCGCGTCGGGGTACTGCACGGTGTAGCGCTTGCTCGTGGGCGTGAAGAGCTGGCGGATGAAGTGCTTGAAGGTGATGACCATGCCCTTGAGGATCGGCCACAGGTACGTGCGATCCAGCCAGCTCAGTTCGACTTCCTTGATGACCGTGGCCATGTCAGCACCTCCTCACATGGCCGCCCGGTGCATCCACCAGGCGTGCAGCATCAGGTTGCCGAGGGCGAGAGGCAGCATGACCTTCCAGCCCAGCGCCATCAGCTGGTCGTACCGGAAGCGCGGCAGCGTCCACCGCACCCAGATGAAGACCCAGCAGACGATCAGGAGCTTGGCCAGGAATGCCGCCACGGAAAGCAGGGCGCCGGGATCGGCCACGAAGGGGATCTGCCAGCCACCCAGGTAGAGCGTCACGATGAGGGCCGCGGCCGTGACGATGTGGACGTATTCGGACAGGTACATGAGGGCGAACTTCATGGAGCCGAATTCCGTGAGATAGCCCGCCACGATCTCGCTCTCGCCCTCGGCGAAGTCGAAGGGCAGCCGGTTGGTCTCCGCAAACATGCAGGTGGAGAAGACCACGAAGCCCAGGAACTGCGGGATCACGTTCCAGAGCCCGGCCTGGGCAGCGACGATGCGGTGCGGGTCGTAGGCCTCCAGGAAAGTCGGCGGACCGGCGTTTCCCGTGCGCATGAAGATGGCGACCACGGCGAGGCTCATGGCCAGTTCGTAGCTGATCATCTGCGCAGAGACGCGCATGCCGCCGAGGATCGACCACTTGTTGTTGCTGCTCCAGGCTGCCGTGAGCACGCCGTATATGGCCACCGCGCCGATGGCCATGGGATAGAGCATGCCCATGCCGTTGCCCGGATCCAGGAGGCTCATGTGGTACTGCGTGTTTCCGATCGTGAAGCTCTGCCCGAAGGGGATCACCGCGAAGCCCAGGACCGCGGGAACGAAGGCAAACAGGGGCGCCAGCCAGAAGAGGATGCCCACGGCGTGGGGCGGAACCAAGTCTTCCTTGAGGAAGGCTTTGATGCCGTCCGCCACGATCTGCGGCAGGCCCAGGAGGCGCCATTTCCCGAAGAGGGCCGCGCGGTTGGGGCCGATGCGGTCCTGGATCATGGCGGATCCCCGACGCTCCACCCAGGTGAGCAGGGACGCGATGGTGAACGGCCCCCCGAAGACGAGGAGCACCTTCACGATCATCCACAGGGTCGCGGGAGTGAGATGCAGCAGCTGTGCGAGGGAATCCATCGGGCGGCTTTCAAGCGGGGTTCCGGGGGCGAAACCCGACTGGATGAAGGTAGCAGGCGGAAGGAGCCGGGCCAAGGACGGCTCAATGCCACCGCCTGACGGATGGGATGTCGAAGAGGAATGGCGTGTTCCGAGTGTAAACCGCCCGGGGCCGGGCCTGGGCTCCTGAAATCAAGGAATGTCCGCAGGCGGCAAAGGGCCGGATGAAACGGGACTGGCCAGCGTTCCCATGTCCGTCCATCTCATGGCCCGAGAAGGCACAGTTTCCGCCTAGGGAGAAAACCGTGCTGAATGGAAAAGAAGACAACAAAATCAACAACGGCTTTTGAGCGGACTGAAGCTTTCAGAGATATCTTGTGAATCGCGTACAAAATTAGCCGGACCACCGGCGGAAGACGCCACCGATGGCCCAGCATGCAGTTCGTAAGGATGGCTTGACGTGAATCAGCCCGAGGATCAGTCCAGAGCGGTTTCCAGCGCGATGGCCGCCCCATGCACGGTGGCCGCGATGCGGATGGCCTCGTGCACGTGGGTCTCCGTGAGCCCGGCTTCCAGGATCGATTTCTCGTGGGCCCGCACGCAGGCCTCGCAGCCGTTGATGGCGCTCACCGCCAGCGCGAAGAGCTCGAAGTCCGCTTTGTTGGACGCGGGCTTCGCCAGGCGATTCATACGGAGCCGCGCTGGCATCTGCCCGTAGGCATCGTTGCCGATCATGTGGCGGAAGCGGTACAGGATGTTGTTCATGCCCATCAAAGCCGCGGCGGCGATGGCGTCCTCCTCCACCTCGCGTCCCGCCTCAGTGCGCGTCAACCGGGCGAGTGCGTCTCGCAGCGGCGCGCACCGGGAAGCGGCCGCGCAGGCCAGCGCGACCCCGTATTTTTGCGCAGCGGTCAAGAGCGATGAATCCCCCAATACCGCCTGGAGATTCAGCTTCAGATCCTTCGCGGCTTCAGGGAAGCCCTCCCGAATCTCATCCATGGTCATCGCAGTCATCGCGGCTCCTACTGTGCAAGTGGTCGGTGGCCAGGGGTCAGTGGCCAGTGAATAGGTGGCTTTCTTACTGACCACAGACCACCGACCGCAGACCACTGCTTTTAAACCTTCAGCGTCTCTTCGCCCTTCTTCCAGTTGCAGGGGCAGAGTTCGTCGGTCTGGAGGGCGTCCAGGACGCGGATGACTTCGTCCACGTTGCGGCCGACGCTGAGGTCGTTGACGCTGGTATGGCGGATGACACCCTGGGGATCGACGATGAAGGTGGCGCGCAGGGGTACGCCCGCGTCCTTGTGCAGGATGCCGAGAGCCGTGGAAAGCTCGCGCTTGTTGTCCGCCAGCATGGGGAAGGGCAGGTGCTTCAGGTCCGTGTGGTTGTTCCGCCAGGCCAAGTGGACGAAGTGTGTGTCCGTGCTGGCGCCTAGCACCTGGGCATCCCTATCCTCGAAATCGCCGTGCCGCTTGCCGAAGGCCGCGATCTCGGTGGGGCACACGAAGGTGAAGTCCATGGGCCACAGGAAGAGGACCTTCCACTTGCCGGGGTGGCTCTCGTGGGTCAAGGTTTCGAATTCCTTGCCCTTCTCGAGTCCCACAACGGCTTGCAGAGCGTATTCAGGGAGGCGGTCTCCGACGGTCAGCATTCAGTTCTCCTTTAGGGGAGCGATCAGTCGCTCCTGCACCTGTGATTCATCTCCCGAACTGATTGTTCCTGATATATATAATGGAAGCATTTGATAGAGATTAACTATCATGACCGGCAATCCTCTCCCCTTCTCACTCCGGCAACTCCAGTACGTGCGCGCCATCGCTGAGACGCGGAACTTCAGACAGGCCGCAGAGCGCTGCGCTGTGGCTCAGCCTTCCTTGAGCGCGCAGCTTGCTGCCCTGGAAGCTGCGCTGGGCGTCCGATTTTTCGAGCGTGACCGGCGGGGCGTGATCCTTACGCCGGCGGGAGAAGCGCTGCTGCAGCGTGTGAATCGCGTACTCACGGAGGCAAGTGAATTGCGTGAGGAAGCCAAGCATTTCAGGGACCCGCTTGCGGGTCCCTTCCGGCTCGGTGTGATCCCGACCATGGCTCCCTACTTGCTGCCCAAGGCCGTGCCCGCCCTGCGGGAGGCCTTTCCGAAATTGGTTCCCCAGTGGGTCGAGGACCGCACGGCTACGCTGGTAGCACAGCTCCAACAGGGCCGATTGGATGGCGCGCTGCTCGCGCTGGAAGCGGAGCTTCAGGATCTAGAAACGACTACCCTGGGCCGGGACCACTTTCTGCTGGCGGTTCCCAAGGGCCATGCCTTCGCCAAGGGCCGGAAGCCCATCCGGATCCATGCGCTGGAGGGCGAACGGATGCTGCTCATGGATGATGGCCATTGCCTGCGGCATCAAGCTCTGGCGGCGTGCCGCGAGGTCGGCATGGAGGAGCTGGAATTCCGGGCTACGAGCCTGCCGACGCTGGTGCAGATGGTGGCCAGCGGAATCGGCGTCTCGCTGTTGCCGGAAATGGCCCTCGCCATGGAGGCTGGACGCGCCTCCCTGGTGCTGCGCCGCCTCGCGGATCCCGTGCCCTATCGCACGGTGGTCCTGGCCTGGCGCAGGGGCAGCCATGCCGCCGTGGCCTTAAAAAAAATCGCCAAACTTCTGAGAAATATGAGGCATTTCGTTCAATAGATACCTATGAAAATGTCACTTTCGGTTCGAACCTTGCAACCTTTGGATGGACCTGCCCATCTCTTGAATGGGGGAGCGAATGACTGCGAAACTCGGAAGATGGGCCACGGCGGGAATGCTGATGCTGTTGACGGGCTTGACGCCGCTGTTCGGCGTGATCCCTTACCGCAAACCCCTGGACCTGCGTTCCAGTTCCGCCCTCGTGCTGGATCAGAAGACCGGTGAATTGATCTTCCAGAAGCGGCCCGAGGACGTTCTGCCCATCGCCTCCATCACCAAGCTGGCCACCGCCATGGTGGTGCTGGATTCCCATTTGGATCTCCACGAGACCATCACCATTGAATCCGACGACGTGGACACACTCCGCCACAGCCGCTCGCGCCTGCCCGTGGGGACGGCCATGCCCCGGGAACTGGCTCTGCATCTGGCGCTCATGTCCTCCGAGAATCGCGCGGCCCATGCCCTGGGTCGCACCTATCCGGAAGGCCTTGATGCCTTCGTCGCCGCCATGAATGCCAAGGTCAAGACCCTTGGATTGACGGACACCCACTTCGTGGATCCCACGGGCCTTTCCAGCGACAACGTTTCCTCCGCCAGGGATCTGGCGAAGATGGTGGAGGCCGCCTACCACTACCCGCAGATCCGTGAATTCACCACCTGCGATGAGACCACCATCAGCGGAAAACGGCGCCCCATCACGTTCCACAACTCCAACCGCCTCGTGCGCAGCCCCAGTTGGCAGATTGGCCTTTCCAAGACGGGTTTCATCGACGAAGCAGGCCGCTGCCTGGTGATGCAGGCCTGGGTGGCCCAGCGCTCGGTGGTCATCGTCCTGCTGGATTCCGTGGGCAAGCTGACGCGCTTCGGGGATGCGAACCGCATCCGGCAATGGATGGAAGGCACCATTCCGGGCGTAAAATTCAGGCACTAAGCTTAGGCTCGAGCCCGCCCTAGAAGACCCTCGAAGGCCCGTTCCGCGCGGTTCCGTGCCTCGGGGTCCCGCATCACCCGTGAGGCATAGTGGTAGGCCAGGGTGATGGCACGCATCTCGAAGACCAATTGATCGAGGTCAGCATCGGGCTTGGCGATGGCTTGGAAGGCCTGGGCGATGGCCTGTTGGGATTTGCGCTGGCGCTCCACCAGGAAGTCCCTGGGGGCACCTTCGCGGTCATCCAGCTCGAACGATGCGCCCAGCACGGGACAGCCTCCGGGCAGCTCCGGGTTGTCGATCCAGTCCAGCCAGCCCTTGAAGAGGCCACGGATCTTCTCCTTGCCGTGACCCTCGACGCGCGGTTTCACGAACTCGCGGAAGCGTTCGAAGGTGTGCTCCAGCACGGCCACCTGCAGGGCCTCCTTGGACCCGAAGTGGGTGAAGAGCCCGCTCTTGGACAGGGAGAGGGCCTTGGCCAGGCCGCCGATGGTGAGGCCCTCCAGCCCGTCCCGGCTGGCGATCTTCATGGCTTCGTCCAGAATCCGGCCCCGCGTGATGGCTCCCTTGCCCATGCGTCCCACTCCCTCCTGTCCCATTGTCACGAAAAAAGGCCTTGCCTTCCTCTTTGGATGCTTCTAATAATACGAACGATCGTTCTATTTTGTTCTTCCTCATGGAAGAACCCTTCTCCAAGGAGCTGGCATGAGCCGTCAACCCGAGAACCTTCACCGTGAAACCATCTATGGCAGCGCCGACTTCGGCGCTCCGGCCCAATGGACCGAGTTCGTCATGGATCATCCCAAGATGGGGCCCGTTCCCGGCAAGATCTTCCTGGGCCAGCTCCTGGGCTTGACCGGGATGGAAGTATCCTTTGGCGCGCTGGCGCCGGGCCAATCCATTTCCTTCCTGCACACCCACAAACAGAACGAAGAATTGTACGTCGTGCTCCAGGGAAAAGGCGAAATGCAGGTGGATGGCAAGGTCATTCCCCTGCGCGCCGGAAGCGCGGTGCGGATTTCTCCCGCGGGCGTGCGGTGCTGGCGCGCCACGGGCGGCGAACCGATGTCCTACCTGGTGGTGCAGGCCAAGGCTGGTAGCTTGGAGCAAGCGACGGGCTCCGATGGCGTGGTGCCCGACAGACCAGTGGTGTGGTGATGAAACTGCGCGAGATCTTTCCTGAACCCATCCGGCAGCTTCCCGAAGCGGATATTCCACTCCGGGGCATTACGGCCTATCTGTCCCAGGCTGAGGCGCACCAGATCATCTTCATGGCCTTCGAGGAGGACGTGGACCTGCCGGAGCACACCCATGCGACGCAGTGGGGTTTCGTGTTCGAGGGAGAGATCGAGTTGACGATCGGTGGCCAGGCCAGGACCTACCGGAAGGGCGACCGCTATTTCATCCCTGCGGGCGTGAAGCATTCCGGTCGCATCCGCGCTGGGTTCGCCGCCATGGACTACTTCGATCAACCGGACCGGTACCGGCCGAAGTGAGGTATCGACATGACAACCGTGGATGATCCTTTTCTGGAGGATTACCTCACCAAATACGACCGCTGGATTGCCGATGGCAAGGTTTCGCACGTGGCGCGCATCATTCCCATCGATGCTTCTTTGGACGCAAAACCTTGGGTAATGCCCTCGGAGCAGGTGATGGGCATTCTCCGCGAAGCTCAGTCCGTGGCGGTCTGGCCTTGTGTCTGCCGGACCCACTACAAGCGCTGCGACAAGCCCGTGGATGTTTGCCTCGTGCTGAACAAACCCGCAGAGAGTCTCGTCGCCAAAAGCCTGGCCCGGATGATCGACCTGGACGAGGCGGCGCGTCTCATGCGCCTGACCGACGAGCACGGCCTCGTGCACATGGGGCTCTTCATGCCCGACTACGGCCTGTGCGCCGTCTGCAGCTGTTGTTCCTGCTGCTGCCACGAGCTGCAGATCGTGCAGCAGCTGGGACGGCTGGACCGCCTGGCTCGTTCGGAATATACCGCCGTCACGGACATGGACACCTGCGATCACTGCGGGGCGTGCATCGACCCCTGCGCCTTCGGCGCGCGAAAAATCCTGGAGGGCGCCTTGGCATTCCAAGCCGATGCGTGCCTGGGCTGCGGTCTGTGCGTGCCGGTTTGTCCCAGCCAGGCGATCACCATGCTACCGAGAACCGGCTTCGACGTTTGACCTGCGCCGCCGAACGACTACATCACGCGATTGATGAGCCGGTCGATGCGCGGGCGCGTCAGGCGCTTGAGCAGGCGCTTGGCGGGTGCCGGGTAATCGTCCATGGCCTCCAGCTCCTTGTAGTGGGTCAAGCGCCTGGCGTGGCGCAGGATCAGGTCGCGCTCCCGCTCGTGCTGGTGCAGGAGCAAGCGATGGGGATCGCGGATCAGCAGACCATTCTCGAGATCCAGCCCCCAGGCGCGGGGATTCAGGTTGTTGCCCGTCAGAAGGGCGAACCGGCCATCGGCCAGGATGCCTTTCAGATGGAAGGTGTTGTCGCCATCCCGCCACAGGTAGATGTTCAACAGGCCCTGGTCGATGGCCCTGTGATGTACCTTGCAGAAGCGGCGCAGGTTGGTCTCGTAGAGGTAGGGCAGGATCCCGATGGATTTGAAAGTCTCGCTGGGCGGGATGTAGAAGTCATTGGCCACCTTGTCGCCCAGGACGATGGTCACCTTGCATCCGGCGCGAAGCCGTTCCCGGATGGCCTTCTGCAGGGCGCGCGGAAGGTTGAAGTAGGGCGTGAACAGCAGCAGGTGATCCTGGGTGTGCTGGACCAGCTGGAGAATGATGGCATTGAGTTCGTTGCCGAGACGGCCCAGGCCAAGCAGGGGCGTCACACCGATCTCCCCATGCTTCAATTCTCCCGCAGTGAAGGTGTAGCGGGCCTTTTTCAAGCTCCGCCTGAGATGGCCGATGGCGGCCCGCAGCGCCGGCTTGGAAAGGCCGAGCCGTCCATCGAAGGCATGCACGGCGGGTTCGGGGAGGAGGACCTGGGTCATCAAGTCCGCCACGCTGTCGGCCAAGACGCGATTGTGGATCACGTGGTAGCGGTCCAGCCGGTAGCGTGCATGCTTCTGGAGGTAGACATCGTTGAGGCTCGCGCCGCTGTAGAGCACGATTTCGTCCAGCACGAACCCCTTCAGGTGCAGGACACCCAGCAGTTCCCGCGTCTGGACCGGCACGCCGTAGATGGGAACACCATGTCCAAGCCGCGCGGCCATTTCCTTGTACATGGCCGCATTGCCCGCGCTGCGCGCCTTGCCGATGAGACCGCGCTGCGCCCGGTGCCAGTCCACGAGAACCGCGATCTGCAGGCCCGGCTGTTCCTCCTTGGCTGCGTAGAGCGCCGCCAGCACTTCACGCCCTGCGTCATCGTCCTGGAGATAGAGGGCTGAAATCAGAATGCGGGTCTTCGCGTGGGCGATGAGCTCCAATAGTTTGTGCCGGAAGGCTTCGGGCCCCAACAGCGTTTCGAAGGCGGAAGCCGGGACCGGGATGCAGGGCAGCGTCTCCAGGTGGACCTTGGGCCTGCGGCTGAAAGGCAGCAGGGCCTTGGCCAGCCTTCGAGCTCGGGAGAACGATACAGTCGGCATGGCTGCGATTATACCGGCGCCCGAAGCGTTTAAAGGCATGCCGGATGCCTGATTTATGGAGAATCAGCCCCCCAGTCCCAGTACCGGCTTCCATCACTGGGCCACCGTGTCCAACGGGGTCTCGAATCGCTATATGGACACCGGAGGACGGCCAGAGGCCCGACCATGGCGAAGGAACGCACGCACCCGCAAGTGGGTTGGCCACTCCTCTGTGCATCCTTCCCCTCTGGGAAAAGAGATTGCATGATCGGGGCGGCACTTCATCCGGAGGTCAGTCATGACGGCCGCGTTCTACCCCACCTATGGGAAAGGGAAGCTGCACCCCGAAGCGGAGGCGGTCCTGGCGGAAATAGCGGCCTCCGGCTCCAAGCCCCTCTCTGCGCTGAGCCCGGAGGAGGCGCGGGCCTCCTTCCTAGACCCGTCCTGGCTGGGAGAGACCCCATCCGGTATCGCGATCCACAATCTCCACGGACCCGTGCCACTTCGTGCCTATACCCCGGTGGGTCCGGTCCCGCGACCGGTCCTGCTCTTCTTCCACGGCGGGGGCTTCGTGCTCGGCACCCTCGACGAATTCGATCCCTTCTGTATGGCCCTGGCCCAGGGCGCAGAATGCCTAGTGGTCTCCGTGGACTACCGTCTGGCCCCCGAACACCGCTTTCCCGCCGCGCCGGAGGACGCCATGGCAGCCCTGCAATGGGTTGCGACCCACGCGGAGGCGCTGGGCGGGGATCCCGCGCGGATCGCAGTGATCGGCGACAGCGCCGGAGCGAACCTCGCAGCAGGAGTTTCCCGGCTGGCGCGGGATGCGGGTTTCCCGAGGATTATCTTCCAGGTCCTTCTCTGTCCCTGGGTGGATCTCACCGACGAGGCCGAGACCTCGGACTCCTTCCACCATTTCGGCGAAGGCCTCTGGCTTTCCAGGGCCAACATCCGCTGGTTCCGCGGCCATTACACAGACAAGCCGGAGCAGCCGCTGGCCTCGCCCCTGAAGGCCGAACGCTTCGAAGGGCTGCCTCCCGCGCTGGTCCTCGCGGCGGAGTTCGATGTCCTGGCGGATCAGGGGCGGGACTATGCCCGAAAGCTGGAAGAGGCGGGAGTGCCTGTCCTCTTCCGGGAGAACCCAGGCATGCTCCACGATTTCGTGGTGCTACCCGGGAGGTTCGGCGCGGCGCGGGAGGCGATCAATCTGATCACGGATGCCCTTCGGACGGCGTTCCGGATGCCACGGTGATTTCCGGAAGGCTGCCCGTTCGTTCCAGTTCCAGTAGCAGACACTTGCGCCACAAACCGCCGCCGTAGCCGCACAGGTTCCCGTCCTTGTTGACGACCCGGTGGCAGGGCACGAGGATACAGATCCGATTCATGCCGTTGGCATGCCCCGCGGCGCGAATGGCGGCGGGCTTCCCCGCGCGTTCCGCGAGCGTCTCGTAGGAGATGGTTTCGCCGCAGGGAATCTTCAGCAGCTCCTGCCAGACCGCTTCCTGGAAGGCCGTTCCTGGGATATGCAGCGGGACGGTGAATGCCCGCAGGCGCCCGTCGAAATAGGCCTTCAGCTCTGCGCGCAGCTGGCGCAGGTGGGGATGATCGCCGGGCACGACCCCCAGCTTCAAGCGCCGGGAGAGGGTCTGGAGCTGAACCTGCAGCATCCGGCGGTCCGAGAATTCCAGCAAGCAAAGCCCCTGATCCACGGCCGCCGCGACCATGGGGCCCAGCGGACTCTGCACGAGGTCCGCTACGATCACCTCTTTGCCCGAGACCTTGCCGGGGGTGATGCCGAAGAGTTTGCCGAAGGCTTCGCGAAAGCCACTGTGCGATTCGAACCCATGGCCGAAGACCACGTCGTCGATCTCCGCGCCTTCCCTCAAGCGCGTGAAAGCCTGCCCCAGCCGCAGGGCCCTGCACCAGCCCGCGAAGGTGAGACCGTAGGTTTTCTGGAACCATCTCCGGACCGTCTCCGGGGCGAGCCCCCGAGCACGCAGGTCCGCGGCGCTCCAGCGCCGGGTGGGTTCCGCTTCCACGGCCGCTCTCAGTGCTCCGGCCCACTCCGGAGCCATGCCTTCCGGCTCCATGGGGCGGCAGCGCTTGCAGGGACGATAGCCCGCGAAGAGCGCATCGCGCACCGTCCGGCAGTATTCGATGTTCTGCGGAAGTGGCTTTCGCGCCGGGCAGGAGGGCTTGCAGAAGATGCCCGTGGTGCGGACGCCTATCACGAAGAGGCCATCATAGCTGGCATCGCCCGCGAAGAAGGCACGTTCCATTTCGGTCTGGGTCAGGGCCGGCGTCATGCTCACACGATAGTCAGTGGATTATTCGGACTCCACCGGAATTGCGACATCAATGATGGAGGACCGTTGGTACTGGTTTTGGGCACGTATGGAGCCCTCTTCACGGCATCCAATTCCATGTTCCGCCAAATCTCCCCGGAGGTTCCCATGAAAGCCTATGAGCTTGCGCGCTTCGGACTCGAGAATCTGTTCACGACCGAGCGGCCCACGCCCCAGCCCGCGGCGGGCGAAGTGCTGGTGCGGATTCATGCGGCCTCCCTGAACTACCGCGACCTGATGTTCGCCAAGGGCGCCTACAATCCGAAGGCTCGGCTGCCTGCCGTTCCCTTATCCGACGGGGCGGGCGAGATTGCCGAGGTTGGGGCTGGGGGCACCCGA
>DCFP01000045.1:13369-17908 GCA_002319925.1 Holophagaceae bacterium UBA1801
GCCGAGGTTGGGGCTGGGGTCACCCGATGGAAGGTGGGTGACCGTGTCTGTCCCAGCTTCATGCAAGGATGGATTGAAGGCCCACTCACCCAGGACAAATCCAGAACGGCCTTGGGTGCAGGCGGGGCTCAAGGGGTCCTGGCCGAGTACTGCGTCTTCCGTGAAGAGGGCCTCGTGCGAATTCCCGAGCACCTGTCCTTCGAGGAGGCGGCGACGCTTCCCTGCGCGGCCCTCACGGCCTGGAACGCCCTCGTGGAGGTAGGCAAGATCAAGGCCGGGGATTCGGTGCTGACCCTTGGCACCGGCGGTGTTTCGATCTTTGCGATCCACTTGGCCAAGCTCCACGGCGCACGCGTGATCGCCACCTCCAGCAGCGGCCAGAAACTCGCGCGGGCCAGGGAACTGGGCGCGGACGAGACCATCAACTACCGCGAGAATCCCGAGTGGGACCAGGAAGTGCTTCGGCTCACCGGGGGTACCGGCGTCGACATGGTTGTGGAAGTGGGTGGCGCAGGCACCTTCGCCCGTTCAGCCAATGCCGCCCGCATCGGCGGCCTCGTGGCCGTCATCGGTGTGCTGGCGCAGGGAACCGGCGTGGATCCCGTGAAGATCCTGATGAAGCGTCTGCACGTGCAAGGCATCCTGGTGGGTTCGCGCCGGATGCTGGAAGACCTTTGCCGGGCCGTGAGTCTTCATCGCTTGAAGCCGGTCGTTGACAGGACTTTCTCCTTTGAGCAGGCCCGCGAGGCCCTCGCCTACCTCGAGAGTGGCGCGCATTTCGGCAAGGTCGTGGTGCGGATTTGAAATTTGGGCGAGAGACGACTTCGCCTACATGGGCACCGGCGAGCCCGCTTTGAGTGCCCGGTACCTGGCTTCCGTGTCCTTGAAGTAGAGGTCCTTCGCAAGAACCGACTGGTAGAGCTCCAGCGCTTCCTCTCTCCGGTTCGACATCTCCAGCACCCGCCCGAGATGATAGGTGGCATCCAGGGTTTCCTCCGGGTCCAGGGGAAGGTTCTTCGCCATCCTCAGTTCCGGTTCCGCCAGTTCCGGCAGGCCCTTCGTGAGATAGCAGCGGCCCAGGAGATAGCTGACGGTGCCGGTTGCTCCGCCGAGTTTCTTCACCTGTTGAAGGGTGCGCACGGAGTCGTCGATCTGGTTTTCCTGCCACAGGATTTTCGCCAGCATCAGCAGCGCCTGCGCATCGTTTCCGGAGTGCTCTGCCAGGATCTGTCTGGCGCGGGAGTTGTCTCCGGATTCGAAGCACAATCGGGCTGCCTGCAGGACTGAATTCGCGGATCCAAGATAGGCGTCGATGGCTTCGTCGATTTTCTTGGCATGCTCGAACAACTCGCCGGCCCGTTGGAACATGCCGGCTTCCTTGTAAAGGCATGCCGCTTCATAGGCCTTTCCCAGTTCGTCTTCCATGATTTCGGCTGCACGGAGAGGATTGCCCTGTTCCTGATAGCGGATCACTGCCTTTTCGAAGAAGCGCGCTTTCTCGTACAGCTGAGCGGGGGGCTTCATTCCAGCCGCTTCGAGCACCTCAACGGCCTGTTTGTGGTTCCCGCTTTTCACCAGCAATTCGGCAGCCTTCTCGCATTTCCCCAGCCGGACACAGAGTTCGGCGGCAGCGGAAACCGTGCCCGATTGTTCGTACATCAGAAGTGCTTCTTCGAATGACTCGGCGCGATAGTACATCTCGCCCGCCATGAAGAAGTTTCCCATCTGCCGGTACAACTCCGCCGCATGCATCCACTCACCGGCCCTCTGGGCCATTTCGGCCCCCTCCTCGAGGCGACCCTGCTTCTCGTAAAGCTGGGCTGCCGCTTCGAACTGGCCCTGGCCCGCCACCTCTCCGGGGTTCGTGTTCGGCTCGGCCGATGCGGATGCATTGGCCTGTTCGATGCACCCAAGCCCGATGAAGAACAGAAACACAGCGTAATAGAGACAGTAGATCGTTCCAAGGATGTTGGCGGTCAAGGAAGATGTCTCCTCGGCCGGGGAATCCTGTGAGACGTGTGCCAGAACGATTCCGATCAGCATGAGAGCCGGAGGAATGAACAGGAAGCCCCGCTTCAATCCGGCGATGATCCGATGCTTGCGCTTGATGACCCTGGCCAGGAAATCGATCACGAGGGGCGGCAGCGCAAGGAGCGTCCCGATGGAGACAAACACGAAAAAGGACGGGTCGGAAAGGCCTCCAAAAGCCAGGTAATACTCGATGCACGCACATATCAGGAATAGGTCCTTAAACCTAGCGGGGATCTGGTAACCGCCAACAAAGATGGCCGCAACCGTGGCCAATGCCAGGATGTTCTGCACAAGTGCCATTCGGATCAAGGGGCCCGCCACGCACAGCAGCAATGTGGCGATGAACAATGCGAACAGCTGGAGCTGGTCCTTGAAACTTGACGGGGGCGGCGCCTTGCGCGATCCAAGTTCTAGGCTCATGCGAACTCCTTGTGCACTGGGAGGACGCGAAGCAGCTCGTCCAGGGAGGTCTCGCCCCTGAGTGCACAATCAAGCCCATTATCGACCAGTGTCTTCACGCCAGTGGTCAAGAATCCCTTGTGGATCTCCCCAGGCGTGGATCGTTCGATGATCAGTTTTCGCACGGTCTCGTCCACTTCAAGGATTTCGAAGATTCCCTTCCGGCCGATGTAGCCCTTCATGGAGCATTTCGGGCAACCCACGGGGCCCCAGAACGTGGCATTGGGCAGCTTCCGGCCGAGCTTGGCCTCCTGGCCCGGCGTGGGTTTTTCGGCCCGCCTGCACTCAGGACATAGTACGCGCACGAGTCGCTGAGCGACGATGGCCGTTATGGCCGAAGCCACGGAATGCGGATCCACGCCCATCTCGATCAAGCGCGCAGGGACCGCGGCGGCGCTTTTCGCATGCACGGTCGTGATGATGAAGTGACCGGTCATGCCGGCCTGTATGGCGATGCGAGCCGTGTCGAGGTCCCGGACCTCGCCGACCATGATGACATCCGGATCCTGGCGGAGCATGGTCCGCAGACCCTTGCTGAACGTGAAGTCCTGGCCTTCCTCGATCTGGGTCTGGTTGATGTGCGGGAGGTCGTACTCGATGGGATCCTCGAGCGTGTAGATCGAGACCGTGTTGTGGCTTTGCTTCAGAATTTCCTGCAGGGAACAGTAAATGGTCTTGGTCTTCCCGGAACCCGTGGGTCCCGTCAGGATCATCATTCCCTGGGATCTCGAGAGAATGGATAACAGGGACTGCACTTGTGCCTCGACCAGGCCAAGGTTCTCCAGGCCAAGGCCCAGGTCAGCCCTATTGAGAATGCGCATCACGACCCGCTCGCCATGCATGGTCGGCATGAACGACACCCGCAGGTCCAGCCTCTGGTTTCCGATGGCCACATCAAAGCGGCCATCCTGCGGCTTGTCGTGAACGTAGGTGACCAGCTCGGACAGCACCTTCAAACGGTTGATCACTGGCTGCTTGAACTGTTCGGACAGGTTCGCCAGATCCATCATGATGCCGTCGATCCGGAAACGAATCGTGATGAAGTCGCGGTAAGGGACGAGATGGATATCCGACGAATTCAGGGACACGGCCTGGAAAATGAGGTAATCGATGAGTTGTGGAATATTCGGACTGCCGCTTCGATTGAAGGTTTCGATCGCCGCCTTGATCTTTTCCGGGCTATGCGTTTCGAATGAAAATTGATGCTGGTTTGTGGTCGTTCGTTGCGCGAAGGCTAATCGGATCGCATCCATCAAACGAGGGAGTAGGGTGAACCCCAGGACGATGAGCAATATCCCAATCGCTGCGATGGTGGCCCATTTGACCACCAGGGGCGTGATGAACTGATCGAGCGGCACGACGATGGAAAGGCCTCCAACCGCAATGACAGCGACCATCAGCAGAATCACGATGTTGGAGGTTGATCTCATAAGACTCGTTCACTTTCCTTGGGGGAGCGCGATAGGGCTGCGTGGTGATCTTTTACGCAGTTGGCTTTCCATTTGAATCACATTTGCATATGCCTATGCGGCTTGTAACAAATAAGAATTACATAGCTGAATGCATCATAAGCAAAAAACATACGCAATATAACCCACCTCGGGTTCCGTGGATGCACTTTTTACCTGTTTCGACAGATCAAGCGCTGTCCGCAGAACTCGTTCCGAAGGGGGTCGATAAGGGGATCAATGAGGACGGAAATCTACAGGCAGCCGATTTCCGGGCTGCAACTCGGTGTAGAAATATTCATTGCCTTGGTATGTAAATCAGCGCGGCCTACCCCTTCGCTTCGATCTTCGCCCAGGAGTCCTTCAGGCCCACGGTGCGATTGAATACGAGGGCCTGGGGCTTCGAGCCGGGATCCACACAGAAATAGCCGAGCCGCTCGAACTGATAGCGGTCGCCTGGTGCCGCATGGATGAGACCCGGCTCCACGCGGGCTTCCTTGAGGGTTTCCACGGAATGGGGATTGAGGGTGTCCCGCCAATCCTTGCCTTCGGGCACATCCATGGGATCTTCGGCGGAGAAGAGCCGGTCGTAGAGCCGCAC
>DCFP01000172.1 GCA_002319925.1 Holophagaceae bacterium UBA1801
CTCTTCGGCTACAACAAGGGCGCCTTCACGGATGCGCGCAAGGACACGCCCGGCAAGTTCCGGGAAGCCCATGGAGGAACGATTTTCCTCGATGAAGTGAGCACCATGCCTCTCGCCGTGCAGGTGCGATTGCTCCGAGTCCTACAGGAGCGCGAGGTGCAGCCCCTGGGCGGCGGTGCGCCCGTGAAGGTGGAGGTCCGCGTTGTCACCGCCACCAACACGGATCTCTGGAAGCGGGTGCAGGAGGGCACCTTCCGGGAAGATCTCTACTATCGCCTGGATGTGGTTCCGATCCAGCTGCCCCCGCTGCGCACGCGGAAGGAAGAGGTTCCTTTCCTGGCCCAGCACTTCCTCAACCGGAAAGCCCGGGAGCACGGGCTCTATCCCAAAGCCCTGCATCCTTCCGTGGATTCCCTGCTGATGGCCATGCCCTGGCCCGGGAATGTGCGCCAGCTCGAGAACGCCATCGAGCGCGCCATCGTGCTCAGCGGTCCGCGGCCTGTGCTCACCCGGGATGACTTCACCTTCCTCATGGACCGAGTGCCTGATGGAGCGGCCATCGTGGCTTCGCTCCCACCCGTCACGGAAGCCGCATCGCCCATGCAGGCCGCATCGGTTCCCATGGATCTCCCGCCCGATGGTTTGGACCTCAACCAGGTGGTCTCCGAAGTGGAGAAGAAACTGATGCTCCAGAGCCTGCAGATCACCCGCGGCAACAAGAAGCGCGCGGCCGAACTGCTGGGACTAAAGCGCACAACCTTCCTGGAGAAGATGAAGCGTCTGGATCTGGAAGACACGGTGGAGGAAGAGGAAGGCTGACGGGAAACACCTAGGCGGCTGCTGCTACGCTGGAAACATGCCGAATCAAGACGAACACGTACGCTGGATCCTGGAAGCTCCCCACGCCATCGAGGAAGAACTCACGGATTGGCTCATGGAGCAGGGAGCCACTGCTATCTACCGGGAAGCGGATCCGCCATACGCATGTCTGGCCTACTTCCAGCCGGGTTCTGTCCAGCCGGATCCCTCGGGGCTTTCGCGATTCCAGGGCGTTCAGCTGGTCCGTGCCGAGGCCTTCAGTGACGAGGATTGGCTCGCCAAGAGCCGGGAGGGATTCGGACCCATCAAGGTCGGGCGCTCCTTCTACATCCGCCCGCTCTGGGACGAAGCACCGGTGCCAGAGAGCCGCAGGGCCGTGGTCGTGAATCCCGGCATCGCCTTCGGCACCGGCGGGCATGAGACGACGCGGCTCTGCATGGGCTTGCTGGAGCAGTTGGCGGAATCCGGAAGACTCCGCGCGCCCATTCTCGATATCGGCGCGGGTACGGGCATCCTGGCGCTCTCCGCATGGATGCTGGGTGCGCGCGGCATCACGGCCTTCGATATCGACGCCGATTGCGGACCGGCCATGGAGGACTTCATTGAACTGAACCGGGCGAGCCTCGGTGATGCGCGTCCCTTCGAACATTTCGTGGGAACATTGGATGATGCGAGGATCCAGGGACCGTACCAAGGCCTCCTCGCAAACATCCTGCTGGAAACCATCCAGGAGCTATTGCCGCGCATGGCCGAGATCGCCGCGCCCGGCGCTTGGCTCGTGACTTCGGGCATCCTGGCCGAACGCCAGGACGAGGCCCTGGTGAGCTTGACGATCCACGGCTTCAGGCCCGTCAAGGTCGAACAGGAAGGGGCCTGGATCGCCATCCTGGCGGAGAGAGAAAACTAGTTTTCCGGCACGCCTGGAAGTGAAAAAAGGATCGTGGTGCCCTGGCCCTCGATGCTCTGGATCTTGATCTCACCACCATGGGCGTGGACGATTTCGCGGCAGATGGCGAGGCCCAGGCCCGTACCCTTGCCTTCGGGCTTGGTGGTGAACAGCGGCTTGAAGACCATGGGGAGAACGTCCTCGGGAATGCCGGTGCCATTGTCTTCCATAGCCACATCCCAGCGCGGGCTCTGTCCTTCGGAGGCATCACCATGGGTGATGCGGAGCTGGATGCGTCCGCCCTGCGGCATCGCGTCCATGGCGTTATTCACGAGATTGATGAAGAGCTGCTCCATCTGCTTGCGGTCCACGAGGAGCGTGCACCCATCCGGTGCATAGCTCTTGAAGAAGATCTGATGGCTGGCGAGGGTGGGGCTCCACAGCCGATGAAGATCCGCCACCAGATCGCTGACCAGAATGGGTTCCGGATTGGTCTCCAGGCGCCGCGTGTTCAGCAGCAGCTTGCGCACGATGTCTCCCACCCGCGTGATCTGCGCGTGGATGGTTCCGAGCCGCTTGTGGGTCTTCTCGCCCAGCTCGCCCTGGGACATCAGCAGCTGCAAGTGGCTGTTCACCAGATTGAGGGGCGTTCCGATTTCGTGGGCGAAGGCCGCCGTGAGATGCCCCGCGATCGCCAGCCGTTCCTGCTGTCCAAGCTCCTCACGGAGAAGTGCGATGCGTTCCAGGAGCTGTTCCAGCTCCTGGTTCTTCCCCTGCAATTCCACGAGAGCCGCGTCGATGCGCTCCTGCAGGCCCGTGTTGAGTCCGCGGATCTCTTCGATGAAAGCCTCGCGTTCCGTGGAAGCCCGCTCCAGTTGCGCCGCCATGAGGTTGAACCGGTCCGCGATCTTGCCCAGCTCATCCTTCCTTTCCACGATGGCCCGTGCCTTTGGATCCCCGAATTCCAGGCGGGCCATGGCCGTCATGATGGCCTTCAACGGGCGGTTCAGCAGCCAGGTCAGCACGAGCCAGAGCAAGATGAATTCGCCAAGCAGCACGAAGGGCAGCAGGCGGTATGTGCGCCTGAGATTGTTGTGCCAGACCACCTCCCAGCGCTCCATGTCGCAGTAGGTCCGCACCAGGCCGATGGGTTGCTTGCCAGGGTGCGGGTCCGAGATAGGCAGGTAGACTTCCCAGCCCATGGATGCCTGTCCGGAGGCCTGGCCGGCACCGGGAGACGTGTCGGGAGGCACGAGGTTGATGAGCCGGGAGGAGGGGCTTTCATTTGCCGTGGTCATGAACTTGCCGAGCTCCGGCTTCCAGTCCACGGAAGTGTCCTCTGCGGAGGAGGTCACGAGCAGGATGCGGTTTTTGCTGATGCTTCGGTAGGTGGGCTCCGCCCTGAACACGTCGATCTGGTCGATGCTCTTGTCGGTTCCGGCGAGCGTTTCAAGGAATTCCTTGATCTTCGTCGGATTCTGGAAGTGTTCGTCCCGCTCCTGGATCTCCCGTTCGACCACCATCGCGGTCTGGATCGCCAGCTGCTTCGTGTAGTCCAGCATTTCCTTGCGGGAGTTGTCGATGATGGTGTAGGCAACGCCAAGGGTGATGATGCTCGTGAGCAGCCCCATGACGATGAAGAGCTTGGCATGAACGCTCGAGAACCACTTGAGGGCCTGGAGCCTGAAATGCAGCCACTTGAAGCGCTTCATGCCATGCTCCCGGACCCGTTCTCCAGGGCATGCTTCAGATGGAAGAAGATCTCGGCTTCACGATAGGCTTTCCCGAATTCCGTGAAGCGTTCGAAGTGGTTCCGGCGATGCTCCTCGATTTGCGTGGCCAGCGCCTGGACGCCGCTGGCCAACGCAGTGTGCTGCCGTGACAGGAGACCCTCGAGCGCGGTTGCCAGCAGCGCCTCCAGCATGGATAGGTCGTGGTGATTGCCGAGGGCCGTCTGCACGGATTTCAGGCGCTGAAGCCAGTCTTCGAGAGGGTTCGGGAAAGCGGGTTCGAGGATTTCCAGGGTGTACCGCAGACGCTTCACGCGAATCCTCAGGGCGTGAAGTCCGGCGACATCCTCCCTCTCCAGCGCCGGAACAAGCGGTTCGTCCACGCTGCGCAGCCAGGGCTCCAGACAGTTCCACACGGCCTGCGGCAGTTCCGCCATGACGAGGGGATCGGGGAAGGCAGGGGGCTCCAGCAGTCGGTTCAGGTCTTTCAGGGTGATCTTCGAAAGCCTCCGGAACATGACCCGCCGCGCCTTGTCCCGCTTGCGGTCCAGGTTCTCCAGGAGGAACTCGATCGCCGCTTCCTTCAGAACGTCATGGTTCTCGTTCCTCAGGGACTCCAGGTGGAGCACGTGGACATCAAGTTCCCGGGGGATCCCCAGGGCTCTGGTCAGTCCTCGTAAATGTTTGGTGTGCCGTTTGAAGCTGGCATATTGGTTCGAATCCACGAGATCCAGGACCGCCCGGACCCGCCGGGAGGCAATGCGGACCTGGTGCAAACCTTCGGGATCCCCTTGCCAGTTCTCCACCTGGCACAGCTCCAGAAGCCGCGCCAGTCGCGGCTCAAGGGCGCGATGGAGCAGCAGGGAAAGTTCGGCGGGATGCGGCATGTAACCTATACGAAGACACAAAGCTCCGCTCATTCTAAATGCCGTAGGACCGTGCAGGCATCGAAAGCCCCAGAAGGGACTTCCGAAACAACCCATGGAAAAGCGAACATTTAGCGTAAACTGGTCATCCGAGGTCTCCATGGATGCCATCCATATCAAAGGTGCCCGCGAGCACAACCTGAAAAACCTGGACATCACCATTCCGCGAAACCGGCTGGTGGTGATCACGGGTCTTTCGGGCAGCGGCAAGTCCAGCCTGGCCTTCGA
>DCFP01000151.1:0-5984 GCA_002319925.1 Holophagaceae bacterium UBA1801
CCGATGATGCGCCCCTTCATCTCGTCGTTCGGCAGGTCGACCACGGAGACGGTGCTCTCCACCACGTGCTCGGCGGCCACCCGCTGAATGGCCATGGAGATGATGCGCTTGGCGCGGTGGTTGCCCTCCTGGTTGGCCTCCTCCTCGATGCGCCGGATGATCTTGGCGGCATCCACTCTGGCCTCTGTCTCCATGGCCCGAAGCAGCTCGGTCTTGGCCTGCTCGGAGGTGAGGCCGGCGATGCGTTCGAGCAGGGCACGCTGCTCGGCCACCCGGGCTGCAATGGCGTCCTCCTCGAGGGCCAGTGCGGTCTCCCGGTCGTCGAGCGCACGCTGTCTGTCCGCAATCTGCTGTTGCAGTGCCTCGGCCTGCCTGGAGACCTCCTTGAGCTCTCGCTCCCGCTCCTCGGCGCGGCGCTCCTCCACCAGGAGCTCCTGCCGGTACTCCCGCGTTTCCCGGTCGAACTCGGTCCGGGCCTCGAGCAGCTTCTCGCGAGCGAGAATGCTCGCGTCACGAATACACTGCTCGGCCTCCTGCTGCGCCACGGCCAGCAGGCGCCGGCCTTCCTGCTCAGCGTTCTGGATGAGAGAGCTGGTCTCTTCCCGAGCGCGCCGAGCCTTGGAGCGCAGAACCAACACCCCGGCGACCCCCGCCACGACCATCGCGGCGGCAGTCAGAATCAAGATCAAAGTGCCTAGATTCATGAACACCCCCTTCCAGGAACGAGGGGCGCGTGCCTAGGCAAGAGGGGAGGGGAGAGAGGTAAAGGCCCCCGCAATCAGCCGTGTGAGCAACCCCATTTGAACCTGCATACTACAGGTAGGGACCCTGCCTGGAACGATCACATGCCTTGCGGAACGCTCACGGACTCAGGACTCGGAACCCATCAAATAGGTGTTGGTTCAAGAATGTTGACGCTCATCACCAACCGCGCAGGGGCCTCCTTTTCATCTCGTGCGCGCCCTCAGGAAGGCGCCAGAACCTCATCCAACCTCGCTACCAACCCATCCACTCGTTGCCGAAATTGCTCGGATCGCGTTCCAGGTTCCTTTTCGAGCTCCCGGAAGAGCTCGTCTGCGATGTTGAGTGCCACCAGGACGGCCAGCTTCGCCGTGTCCACGTGGGGCGAGACATCCGCGAGCTGGTGCATCCGCTGGTCCACGAAGCGCGCGAGCTCCTCAACTCGCTCACTCGCTTCACTGGCACGCAGCTCGAAGCGTCGCCCGAAGATCTCCACCGTCACGCGGTTGTCCCCAGACACCCGTTCCTCCAACTCGAGTATACAACGAGGGTCAAATCGGTCCTGCCGGGAGGCTGCCGGGACTCCGCGCCGCGGTGGTACCCGCGCCGCGCTCGTGAGGTTGGCTACTTGACCCGGGGCGCCCGCGCCGCCTGGTCCTTCATGGCGGCCCCATCGTGCATCTGGACCTGGCCATCCAGAGTGGCGCCCTCGATCACGTGGAGGGCCGGCGTGTGCACGTTGCCCTTCACGGCCGAGGTGGCGAGAAGCTCGACCAGCTCGCTGGCGTGAAGGTCACCGCTGACCTGGCCGGCAACCCGGATGACGGTGGCGTGGATGTCGCCGTGGACGACAGCGCCCTCGGCCACATCGACCGCAGCCTTGATCTGGAGTGACCCCTTCAGAACACCCTCCAGGCGAACCGGGCGGCTGCCCTCAATCTCCCCGGTCAGCGCCGTGTCACGGGCCAGGACCGTGAGCGCTGCGCGAGGCTTCAGGTCGATGGCTTCAGGGGATGGGGTCTTGCCAAGGCTCACGGGCCACGCTCCAGGGTGGGGTGGAGCGGGCGACGGGGATCGAACCCGCGACTTGCAGCTTGGGAAGCTGCCACTCTGCCAGCTGAGTTACGCCCGCCCATGCCACACAACAGGCAGGTGAGAATGTACGGGCAGGAGCCCCACCTGTCAAGGTCGAAACCTGTCGAAACCCACCAGGTGGAGGCCCCGCCGACGTGCCGGCGCACGAGTGTTTCCGAGCAGCGGCTGGCTTGACCCAGGTCAAGGCGCCCGGCGGCGAGCGGCCCGATCATGGCGCTCGACGCCGCAACCCGGGAGGGTGGAGCCATGCACATGTTCTGCTTTCAGTGTCAGGAGACCGGAGAAGGCAGGGGCTGCCGCTGGGTGGGGGCGTGCGGCAAGGAAGAGGACACCGCCAACTACCTGGACCTGTTGATCCATGGCCTCAAAGGCCTGGCGGTGTGCTACCGGCGTCTGGAGGCGGCCGGCGTCTTTCCGGACCGAGACGCCGAGCTGTTCGTCAGCTACGCCTTGTTCTCCACCGTGACCAACGTGTGCTTCGACCCCGTCAGAATGCTCGCCCTGGCCAGGGAAGCCCAGGACCGCAAGGCTCGCCTGCTGGCCGAGCACGAGACGCTGCTCTCCTCACTGTCCCACGAAGCGGTTCGGTGGCTGCCCGCCGACGAGGCGGCGCTCAAGGCCAAGGCGTACCAGGTCGGTGTGCTCTTCTCCAACCCCGACGAGGACGAGCGCTCGCTCCGGGAGATGGTGATCTACGCCCTGAAGGGAGTCGCCGCCTATCTCTATCACGCGATGATCCTCGGGCACGATGACCAGGAGCTGTCGCGATTCATTCTCCGGGCGCTGGCGGCCACCGCCGAGCAGCACACCCTGGACGAGCTGCTGGCACTGGCGCTCGAGACCGGGAAGATGACGATCCGCGCCATGGCCCACCTGGAGACCGCCAACACGCGTAGCTACGGGCAGCCCCGGGTGACCTCGGTCCCGCTCCACGTGCGAGCCAACCCGGCGATCCTCATCACCGGTCACGACCTCAAGGACATGGAGGAGCTTCTCGGGCAGACCGAGGGAACCGGGGTCGACGTGTACACCCACTCGGAGATGCTGCCGGCCCACTACTACCCGGCGTTCGCCTCCCGCCAGCACCTCCATGGCAACTACGGCAACGCCTGGTGGAACCAGGACCGCGACTTCGCCACCTTCAACGGCCCCATCGTGGTGACGTCCAACTGCATCACGCCCGTGCAGGAGGCCTACCGCAACCGCATCTTCAGCACAGGCCCCGTAGCCTATCCTGGCGTGCAGCACATCGAGGAAGACGCCGATGGCCACAAGGACTGGTCGAAGGTCATCGCCCTGGCGAAGACCTGTCCGCCGCCCCAGGCCGTGGACGTGGGCGAGTTCGTGGGCGGGTTCGGCCGGGCGCAACTCGATCTGGCCGCCGGCCGCATCGCGGAGCTCGTGAAAGAGGGCAAGATTAGCCGTTTCGTCGTCATCGGTGGCTGCGACGGCCGCGACATCTCCCGGGACTACTACCGGCAGGTGGCGGAGCAGCTGCCCAAGGACGCGGTCATTCTCACGGCCGGCTGCGCCAAGTACCGCTTCATGCAATGCAAGCTCGGCGACATCGAGGGTGTGCCCCGCGTCATCGACGCAGGCCAGTGCAACGATTGCTACGCGCTCCTCACCATCGCGTTGAAGCTCAAGGAAGTGTTCGGCGCCGAGAGCCTCAACGACCTGCCCATTTCCTACGACATTCCCTGGTACGACCAGAAGTCCGTGGCCGTCCTGTTGGCCCTGTGCCACCTCGGCGTGAAGGGCGTTCGTCTCGGTCCCACGCATCCCGCGTTCCTGTCCCCCGCGGTGAAGGCCGTGCTGGAAGACGCCTTCGACCTGAAGCGGATCGGAACGGCCCGGGAGGACGTGGCCGCGATGATGGCGGGCCACTGAAGCGAGCCATCCAGGGCGCCAATGCACCGCTGGTAGGATGACTACTGGCGGTTTCGCGCGGATGCGGTTCCGTCCGGTTCATGCGCGGGGGTTTCGAGTGGCTCGTATCGATACGGTCGTCTTCGATCTTGGGGATGTGCTCATTCCGTGGAATCCCCGGAGGCTCTACCGGAAACTCTTCCCCGACGAGGCCTCCATGGAGAAATTCCTGGCCGAAGTCTGCACGATGGAGTGGAACAACGAGCAGGATCGGGGCCGGACCATCGAGGAGGGCACCTCGCTGCTCATCGCGGCTCATCCCCAGTGCGAAGGACTGATCCGCGCCTTCTACGAACGCTGGACGGAGATGCTCGATGTCGTCGTCGAGGGTTCCGTGCGCTTGCTGCGGGATCTCAAGCAGAAGGGCTACCATGTGTTCGCGCTCACCAACTGGTCCGCCGAGACCTTCGAAGAGGCCCGCCACCTCTATCCCGTGCTCGACGAATTCGAAGGCATTTTGGTCTCCGGGCAGGAAAGCATCGTCAAGCCCGATGCCGCCATCTATCGCCTGCTCTGCCAGCGGTACTCGATCGTTCCCGAATGTGCCGTCTTCATCGACGACAATCCGGTGAACGTGGACGGTGCCCGCGCCATCGGCATGAAAGCAATCCGTTTCAGGAATCCCGACCAGGCCAGGCAGGAGCTGAAGGCACTGGGAATCGAGGTCTAGGATCGGCGGATTTTTCGATCCGGTCCATCCACGGGAATCCGCGCATCCAAGGGGGATGTCCGCATAAAGGTGGACCCCTGGTTTCGATGTGGTCAAATGGATACACCGAAACAGAACACTGGAGGTTCCAAGATGCAGTCGATGCAATTCCCCACGCGAAATGAAATCCCGAAGGAACTTTCGGAAGAGCTGCCGATCGTTCAGCGGGAATACCTGGTGGATGGCCAGATCAAGATCTGGCAGGGATCCTTGAGGGAAGTCCAGTCGCCGATCTGCGTGCAGGAGGACGGCAAGCTCGTGCGCGTGGAACTGGGCGCCTTCCCCCGCATGGACGGCCAGGCCGCACTCGAGTGCCTGGAAGCCGCGACTCGCGCCTTCGATGGCGGCCGTGGCGCATGGCCCACCATGAGCGTGCAGGACCGCATCACCCGCATGGAGCGCTTCACCTTCCAGATGGCCGCGGTGCGGGACCGCGTAATCAAGCTCCTGATGTGGGAGATCGGCAAGACCCAGAGTGATTCCACCAAGGAGTTTGACCGGACCCTCGATTACATCCGGGATACCATCGCCGCCCTCAAGGACCTGGACCGGAATTCGTCCCGGTTCTCCCTGGAGCAGGGCATCATGGCGCAGATCCGCCGTGCCCCGCTGGGCACCGTGCTCTGCATGGGACCCTTCAACTACCCGTTGAACGAGACCTTCACGACCTTGATTCCGGCGCTGATCATGGGCAACAGCGTCGTCCTCAAGCCCCCGAAACGCGGCGTGCTGCTTTTCAGGGAACTGCTGAAGCCATTCCAGGAGTGCTTTCCCAAGGGTGTGGTCAACACTGTCTATGGCGATGGCGCGGACGTGGCGGGACCCATGATGAAGAGCGGCCTGGTGAACGTGCTTGCCTTCATCGGCACGAGCCGCGTGGCGGACATGCTGAAGAAGCAGCACCCCGCCTCCCACCGCCTGCGCTGCGTCCTGGGCCTGGACGCCAAGAATCCCGCCGTGGTGCTGCCTGACGCGGATCTCGGCAAGGCAGTGGAAGAGTGCATCCTCGGCTCCCTTTCCTACAACGGGCAGCGGTGCACGGCGATCAAGATCATCTTCGTCCACCGTTCCATCGCCGAAGCCTTCTGCAAGGAGTTCAGCAGCTCCGTGAATGCCATGGCGCCGGGCATTCCATGGGCCAAGGATGTGCTCCTGACGCCGCTCCCCGAGCCCGGGAAGCCGGAATTCCTCGACGGCCTGGTGAAGGACGCGCTTGCTTCGGGCGCCAAGGTCGTCAACGAAGGAGGCGGCTCCATCACTGGATCCTACTTCTCGCCTGCTGTGGTCTACCCCGTGAATTCGGTCATGCGACTCTGGCGGGAGGAGCAGTTCGGCCCCGTCATTCCCGTGGTGCCCTTCGACGACATCGAGGAACCCATTCGCTACATCACCGAATCCACCTACGGGCAGCAGGTGGCCCTGTTCGGCAAGGACTCGGACCAGCTGGCCCGCCTGGTGGACCCCCTCGTCAACCAGGTCTGTCGCGTGAACATCAACAGCCAGTGCCAGC
>DCFP01000151.1:6237-15035 GCA_002319925.1 Holophagaceae bacterium UBA1801
TCAACAGCCAGTGCCAGCGCGGCCCCGATGCCTTCCCGTTCACGGGCCGCAAGGACAGCGCCGAAGGCACCCTTTCGGTTTCCGACGCTCTGCGCGCATTCTCCATCCGCACCCTGGTGGCGGCCAAGGAGACGGATACCAACAGGCGGATCTTCAACGAGATCCTCCGCGAGCGGAAATCCAACTTCCTCTCCACGGATTTCATCTTCTGAGCGGAATGCAAAGCGTGGAGCCCCCGGGGACCTGGACTTTTCCACCGGTCCCGGGAGGCGGAGTGCTATCGCGGGCTTTGACACTAAAAGCCATGCCTATGTGCGGACGGATGCATCATCTTTCCTGATGCCATCGCATTGTTGCGCCTGGAAGATGAAACTGGGCGTAGCCTTGCCTTGAGCGCGGGTCATATCAAATTCGTGGCAAGAGCCGGCGCCAAGGAGGAATCGTGGCCAGTGGGAAAATTCGACGCATCGCCATCAGCACCGGAGGGGGCGATGCCCCTGGCCTGAACGCGGTCATCCGGGCCGTGGTGGTCTCGGCCATGAACCGCGGCTGGGAGTGCATCGGTATTCGAGACGGCTACCAGGGCATTCTCTTCCCCGAGCGCTACGCCGGCATGGGCACCTTCCTGCTGACCCGCGACATGGTGCGGGGCATCACCCACCTTGGCGGCACGATCCTGGGCACTACCAACAAGGGGAACCCCATGCACTTCCCCGTGAAGATGCCCGACGGGACGATCAAGGAGATCGACCGCACCGACGAGATCGTGAACTACTTCGCCATGCACGAGATCGACGCCCTGGTTTCCATCGGCGGCGATGGCTCCCTGACCATCTCCCAGGCCTTGGCCCATAAGGGGCTTCGCGTCGTCTGCGTGCCGAAGACCATCGACAACGATCTCGACAAGACGGTGGCCACCTTCGGTTTCGACACGGCGGTGACCTTCGCCACGGAGTGCATCGACCGGCTGCACTCCACGGCGGAGTCCCACCAGCGGATCATGGTGGTGGAGCTCATGGGCCGCTACGCGGGTTGGATCGCCCTGAATTCGGGCATTTCCAGCGCTGCCCACGTGATTCTGATCCCTGAGATCCCCTACGATCTGGACAAGGTCGTAGAAGCGATCCGGACTAGGGAACAGCAGGGCCGCAACTATTCCCTCGTGGTCGTGGCCGAGGGAGCAACGCCCAAGGACGGTGCCCACACGGTGCTCGCGAAGGCGGAAGATGGACATGCAGAGCGCCTGGGCGGCGTGGGCGAGACCATCGCCAAGCGCCTGCAGGAGCTCTCCGGGAAGGACGCCCGCTGCACAGTGCTGGGCCATCTCCTGCGCGGTGGTTCTCCCACCGCCACGGACCGCCAGATCTCCCTGCGTTTCGGAGCCGCGGCGGTCCGCGCGCTGGACGAAGGCGCCTCGGGCATCATGGTGGCCCTGGACCCGCCCACGGTGCGCTACGTGCCCATCGAAGAGGTGGCCGGACACATGAAGTGCGTGCCCCTGGATTGCGACACGATCCTCACGGCCCGGGACCTCGGCATCAGTTTCGGGGATTAGGCAATGGAGCTATGGTGATGGCACGAACCCTGGAGGCCCTTCATGGATGACGCTGGATTGGTGCTGGGCATCGATATCGGTGGGACCACGACCTCCTTCGGCTTCGTGGATCGCGCGGGCAACATTTTCAACAGGGAGTCCATTCCCACCCAGGCTCAAGACCCTGCCGAAGCCCTGGTGGCGCGCCTGCACGAGCACATCGAAGCGGCGCGGACAGGACTGCCACCGCTGCTCGGGATCGGCATCGGCGCGCCCAATGCCAATCACCACAAGGGGACCATCGAGAAGGCCGTGAACCTCAAGTGGGGGCCGCGCGTCGATTTTCTGGGCCTGGTACGGCGTTTCTATCAAGTACCGCTTGCCATCACCAATGACGCGAACGCCGCGGCCGTGGGCGAGATGATGTTCGGGAACGCCCGCGGGATGAAGGATTTCATCGTCATCACACTGGGGACAGGGCTCGGCAGCGGCATCGTCTCCGATGGCAGGCTGCTGTACGGCACGACAGGCTTCGCCGGGGAACTGGGTCACATCGTCGTGGAACCTGGAGGGCGCCAGTGCGGCTGCGGCAAGCGCGGCTGTCTGGAAACCTATGCCTCGGCCACGGGGCTGCGCCGGACCATGCTGACCTTGCTGGCCGAACGGAATGATGTCTGCCCCTTGCGCAACCTGCCGTTCACGGAGATGACCTCGAAGCGCATCTACGAAGCCGCCAAGGAGGGCGATGCCATCGCCCTGGAGGCCTTCGATCGGACCGCCCGGATCCTCGGCATGAAACTGGCGGATGCGGTAGCGCACACCAGCCCGGAGGTCATCTTCCTGGCCGGCGGGCTGGCCGCAGCAGGCGAGCTTCTGTTCAAGCCCACGCAGCGCTACATGGAATCCTTCCTATTCGGAATGTACGAGGGGAGCGTGAGGCTCCTTCCTTCCAAGCTGGAAGCAGGCGACAGCGCCATTCTCGGCGCGGCGGCGCTCATCTGGAGCGAACTCTAGAGCGAATGCTATACTCCCGGAACCGATGAAAAAGGTGGCTTGGATCCTAGCGGCCCTGTTCGGCCTCGCATTCCTCGGCGCGACCCTCATGAACGCCGGGCTGATCCTCAAGAGCCGGGACGCGCTGGCGAGTAGCCTCTTGATGGAGAAGCCAGCCACGGAGCCCGCCCGCTATCACATCGTGGTCATCCTGCCGGATACGGATGATTCTTTTTTCCAGGGCCTCATCGAGGGCATCCGGGACAGCGCGTCGGTGGTGGATGCGGCCGTGCAGGTCTTCCGGTACCCCAATGCCTTCCCGCAGGAAGCGGAGCGCTATTTCGAGATCGCGCTGCGGGCCAAGGCCGATGGCCTGATCATGTTCACCCCCCGCAACGACCGCGTCACGGACCGCGCGAAGATGGCTGCCCAGAGCGGCGTCATCTTCGTGCCCGTGGGTACGGATGCTCCCTCTGGCAGCCCCATTGGTTTCATCGGCTCTGGATCGCTGCTGCAGGGCCTCGAAGGGGGCAAGCGCATCTGCGCCGAGCTTGGTTCTTCGGCGCGCATTGGCGTCATCCTTCCCGCCACGGGCACGGGCGAGCCCATGGAGGAGCCCATCTACCGGGGCGTCGCGTCAGCCATCAAATCCTTCGAGGGCGCGCAGATCGTGGCGGTGGACCGGGCACGGCCGGGCTTGCTGTCGGGCGAAGAGACCACCGCGGCCATGATCCGCCAGCACCCGGAATTGAACGCCCTCTTCTGTTCAAGTTCCCGGGACACCACCGGCGCGGCCCAGGTGGTTCTCGACATGAACATGGTGGGAAAGGTGTTCCTCATCGGCTCCGACGAGACGCCCGAGATCGCTCACTACGTCGAGAAGGGCATCATCGCCGCCAGCATCGTGCGGGATTCCCGGCGCATCGGCCAGGAAGCGGTGTTGAACTTCTCCCACTACAAGGAGCACCAGCCCGTTCCCAAGCCCGTGGAAGCGGGCTTCTTCATCCGGACGGCCAAGGGGATCTCCCGATGATCCTGGGAACCGTCCGTCGGAAGATCATCGCCAACTCCATGATCATCGTGCTGATCATTGCCTCGGCCACGTTCTACACCGGCCTGGCATCCTCGGAGCTGGCGCGGAGCGTGGAGCTGCTGTTCCGGAACAACCTGCTGATGGAGGATATCCGAAACTCCATCGACAAGACGGAGACGAGCCTTTCCACTTACCTCACGAACAAGAGCAGCGATGCCCTGAAGGATTACATCCAGAACTCCACGAAGCTGGCGGAGAAGAACCGGCGGCTGAACCGAGAGATCCGGCAGGACGAGTCCCTGCTGCTCCAGCGGAACCTGGCGGGCCTCATCGATAGCTACCTCCAGGACACCGAAGCCAGCGTGGCCGCCAAGCGCGGACGCAATGTGCAGGTCTACAGCGAACGCTACGAGAACTCCGAGAAGACAGCGGAGTTGGCGCGCTTCCTCATCGTCCGGATCGAGGGCATCTTCATCTCGGATTCGCTCAAGGCTTTTTCGGGTTTCGAATCCAGCATCGGGGCCGTGCTCACTTCCAACACGGTGCTGGTCATCGCCGCCACCTTGATGGGCATCATGCTCATCGTGCGGTTCTCGTACAAATTGACCGAACCCTTGTCGAAGCTGGCGGAAGCTGCGCGGGCCGTGGGCCGCGGGGAATACGACCACGAACTGCCGCTGCCAGAGACGGGGGATGAGATCGGAACTACGGCCGCGGCCTTCTCCAGCATGCAGGAGAGCATCCGCAAGTCGTTCGATGAGTTGAAATCCAAGGCCGAGGTGGAGAAGAACCTCATGGAAGAGCGCATGCGCGTCCTGGACATGGGCCACAAACTGAAGGACGCCGAGCTCCTGGCTCTGCAGACGCAGATCAATCCGCACTTCTTGTTCAACACCCTTTCTGCTGGCATGCAGCTCTCGCTCTCCGAGAACGCGGATCGCACCAGCGATTTCCTGGAAAACCTCGCAGCCTTCATCCGCTATGTGCTCAAACCCCCGTCGCGCTCGGTGTGGGTTTCCGACGAGATCGAATGCGTGGAGCGGTACATCTGGCTGCTCAAGTTGCGGTTCGGCGATCGCTACAGATTCGAGGTTTCCGCCGATGAGGAAGTCCGGTCCGTGGAAACTCCCGCGCTGCTCCTGCAGCCCCTCGTGGAGAACGCGGTGGCGCATGGGCTGAAGGACCGCGAGGAAGGCGGCTGGGTGAAGATCACCGCGCGGCTCGTGGACGGCGAAGCGGTGCTGTCCGTGGAGGACTCCGGGGCGGGCATGAGCGCCGAGGAGGTGGGCCGGGTGCTGCGGGACGGCCTGGAAGACGAGCACCTTCACGAGGGCGGCATCGGGCTCCGGAACGTCATCCGCCGGGTGGTCCTGGCGACCAATGGATCTGGCCATGTGGAGCTGCATAGTGTGGTCGGCAAGGGTACGGATGTGCGCATCCACCTTCCTGTCGCTGGGGGAATGGGATGAAACGAATCCTGGTCGCGGACGATGAAAGGCCCGTCATCGAGAGCATTTCGCTGATCGTGAAGCGCGAGCTCGCCGGGGAGTTCGAGGTGGCCGGCCACGCCATGTCAGGCCGAGAGGCCGTGGAGAAGGCGACCCAGCTAACCCCGGACATCATCCTGATGGACGTGCGGATGCCCGGGATCTCCGGTCTGGATGCCATCCGGGAGATCCGCAAGCGGGGATCCGCCGCGGCCTTCATCCTCGTGACCGCCTACGAGCGCTTCGACATCGCCCGGGAGGCTGTCGAATTGGGCGTCATCGACTACCTGCTCAAGCCCGTCTCCAAGGATAAATTGGCCGGTGCCCTGAAGAATGCCGCTGCCTCCATCGAGCGGCGCGGCGAAGCGGAACGGCGGGAGATCGAGCACCGCGAGCGCGAAGAGACCATGCGGAGTTTCGTCGAGACCGCGCTCCTGCATGGCATCATGCTGGGCGAGCGGTTCGGCGGGGAGCTCGCAAAATACTGTTCCGTGCTGGAAATCTCAGAACCCTGGGCGGTTGTCGGTGCGGTGCTCTTCACACCTTCGGCGGGATCTCCGCACCCCGAAGCTGAAATGCAATCACTCCACGAGAAGCTCCGGGCCACGGTCCGCTACAAGACCCGCGCCTTCGCAGGGCCCCTCGTGGCAGGGCATTCAGTCGTCCTGCTGCCCGTCAAGGATCGAGATTCCGCCGCCGAGGCCGTCGATTCCTTCCGCAAGGTGATACTGCAGGCCCACGGCGAGGCCCTGGAAAAAGGGATCCTCCGCATGGGCATGGGAGCACCCAAGCCCTTGGAAGACGCAGGACTTTCCTGGTCCGAGGCCATGAGCGAAGTGCTGGGACGCCGGCGTTCCCTTGGGCGCGCGTCCATGGAGGAGCGGCCCTTCGACCACGACGAGGCCTTTCTCGAAAATCTATTGAACGGTTCCCCCGAGCGCGCGAGGCAGTCCCTGGAGCAACTGATGGAGCCCCTGCGGACCATCACCGAGCCGCCCACCGCCGATCGCTACCGCATCATCGCGCTCTTTGGTTCTGCCGGCCGCATGCTCGCCCGGCGCGGCCTCATCGAGCACCATGCCGCCGTGGACATGATGGATTTCGAGGACCTGCGAACCGCAGCCGGTGGTGCTGCCTTCGATCTGGCGGTGCGGGCGCGGTTTTCCGATCTCCTGCGGATGATCGAACATTCGCCCCGCTGGTCTCCGCTGGTGGCACGCGCCATCGCGTACGTGCAGGAGAACTTCGGCAAGCAGATGAGCCTCGAGACCACCGCCTACGAGCTGGGTATTTCCCCCAATCGCCTCTCAAGGCTCTTCAGTGAGGAGACCGGCAAGGGCTTCTCGGACTTCCTCATCGAATACCGCATCGAGAAGGCCAAGGAGATGCTGGTGCTGCCAGGGGCGAGCATCAAGCAGGTGAGCATTTCCTGCGGATATCCGGACCCCAACTACTTCTCCCGGCTCTTCAAGAAGGTTACGGGACTCACGCCCACGGTCTTTTCAAGCGGCACCTCGGAGGTGAGCGATGGGAACCTTTGAGGCAGGGAACATCGGCTTGAAGCGCCTTCCAGCGGCGCTCGCGGCGTTATTTTTCATCGCGCTGATGGTGCTCTCGCTCTCCTGCGGGAAGGGACGTCATCGCCAACGGACCTCCGGGGCGCCGGTGATCGGGTTCTCCATGGATTCCCTGGTGGTGGAGCGGTGGAAGCGTGATATCGAGGTGTTCACGCGGTCGGCCCATGACCTGGGCGCGGAGGTGGTCCTCGAGGTGGCGGACCAGGATCCGGCGGTGCAGGAGCAGCAGGTCCGCGATCTCATCGCCAAGGACGTCGATGTGCTGGTGATCGTACCCAACGATGCCGACAAACTCAGTGCCGTCGTCGCTGAGGCGAAAGCCAATGGCATTCCCGTGCTGAGCTACGATCGCCTGGTGCGCAAGGCCGGCGTGGATCTCTACATCTCCTTCGACAATGAAAAGGTCGGCTCACTCATGGCTGAAGCTCTCACCCGGGCCGTGCCCGCCGGGGGGTTCGTCATCATTAACGGCGCGAAGAACGACCACAACGCGGTAATGCTAAACGAAGGTGTGCACAAGGTCCTGGATCCCCGCATCGCTTCCGGGAAGAGCCGACTGGTGGCCGAAATCTGGCCGGATTCCTGGGACAGCGACAAAGCTGCTTCGGGTCTCGAGGCGGTGATCGCCAAGGACAGGGCCATCGATGCCGTCATCGCAGGCAATGACATGCTGGCGGAAGCGGCGATCCGGGTGCTCGCGGAGAACCGCATGGGCAAGGTCAAGGTGGCCGGCCAGGACGCGGATCTCGCTGCCTGCCAGCGCATCGCGGAGGGTTCCCAGCACGCCACCATCTACAAGCCCATCGACCAGCTGGCCCTCAAGGCTGCCGGCTTCGCGGTGATGCTGGCCAAAGGCGAGCCCATCGCCACCGACTCGGTCATCGATGACGGCTCGGGCAAGGTGCCCTACATCCGCCTGGAGCCCGTGCTAGTCACCAAGGAGCTGTTGAAGGCGACGGTGATCAAGGATGGCTTCCACCAGGAAGCTGATGTCTATCGGAATATTCCCGAGGATTGAAAAAGATCCACCACCAAGAGCACCAAGAAAAATCACCAAGATCACCAAGAGAACATTTTTTCAAATCAGCTCTTCTTGGTGAGACCCAGGTGATCTTGGTGGGATAGCTATTATCCTCGCTCTGGACTTTCACTCCGGTTCTCCGTGGGCAAAGTGCTAGGTTTCCGAATCCACCTTCTGTCATCCGCTTTATGCAGGTGATCGCGGGATCTTTCCAGGTGTTGAGAAGGAACCGGGGCGAGAGGATTTCCGCTGTCACCGACTCGTGACAGTCCGGCCCTTTGGCCATTGCCATCACTCATAGGAGGGTTATCTATGAAGTCCGCTCGAGTTCTGTTCTCCGCCGCGCTTCTTTCGGCATCCGCGTTCATGGCCAATGCTGCGGGCCTGGATGTCGGCATCGTGCTTCCCACCAAGGATGAGCCCCGCTGGCTGCAGGACCAGGCCCGTTTCGAGCAGGTCCTGAAGACCGCCGGTTTCAGCTCCGAAGTGCTCTTCAGCCAGGGCGATTCCGCCAAGGAACGCGCCAATGTCGAGACCCTGCTGACCAAGGGCGCCAAGGTCATCATCATCTGCCCCCAGGACAGCAACGCCGCCGCCGCTGCCGCCAACGAGATGCACAAGAACAAGGCCAAGGTGATTTCGTACGACCGCCTCATCACGGGCACCGACGCCGTCGATTACTACGTGACCTTCGACTCCGTGCAGGTGGGCGAAGCCTGGGGCAAGTTCCTCGTGAGCAAGGCCTCCGGCAAGGGCAACAATCTCTACCTGTACGCTGGCGCCGCTTCCGACAACAACGCCTTCCTGTTCTTCGAAGGTGCCTGGAACGTCCTCGAACCCAAGATCAAGGACGGCACCTTCACCGTTCGCAACTCCAGTGAAGCCGCGGCTCTCAAGGACAAGGCCAAGTTGACCCGCGAAGAGCAGGCCAAGATCATCGGCCAGGTCACCACGAACTGGAATTTCAACGACGCCAAGAGCAAGGCTGAAGCCAACCTGACCGCCGCCGACAAGGCCTCTAAGGGCACCGTGTTCATCGCCGCCCCCAACGACGGCACCGCCCGCGCCATCGCCGATGCCTTCGCGGCCGACAAGGACGTGAAGAAGTATTGGATCACCGGCCAGGACGCCGAGAAGGCTTCCGTCCAGTACA
>DCFP01000151.1:15304-39379 GCA_002319925.1 Holophagaceae bacterium UBA1801
TCATCGACGGCAAGCAGTCCATGACCGTCCTGAAGGACACCCGCGTGCTGGCCGCTGACGCCGTTGCCGCCACCGTGGCCTTCCTCAAAGGCCAGGTTCCTGCCAAGACCAAGACCTACAACAACGGCAAGATCGAAGTGCCCGCCAAGCCCACCGCCGTCGTGACCGTGACCCAGGAGAACGTGAAAAAAGAAATCATCGACTCCGGTTACTGGCCCGCCAGCGAGTTCAAGAACCTGAAGTAATCGCCGGGGTCTGAATTCAAAATGGGGTGCGGCCGCGCAAGGGGCACCGCCCAAGTGAGATAAGGAAAGCGACGATGGCAATAGCGGCACTATTGACGAGGAGCTTGACGCAATATCGCGCCGGGCGCTGCCCCTTGCCCTTCGGGACGGGGCCAGCTGCGCGCCCAACTGCGTTAGTGGCCTTGGATGATGCAACCACATCGCCCATCGGCCACTGCCTTGCTGGTTCACGCAGCTGGATCCGTCGCGACTCACATTCATTTTGAATCCAGACCCACATTCGTAGTGTCTGGAATGGGAATAGTGGTGGAGAATGACCGCCACTATTCCTGTTTCTTCGGACGGACGTGCCTTTCTTGGGGTTGGTCATGAGCACCAGTCTTCTCGAGATGAAGAACATCACGAAGACGTTTCCGGGCGTGAAGGCGCTCAGCAACGTGAGTTTCAAGGTGGAGCAGGGCGAGATCCACTGCCTGGTCGGCGAGAACGGCGCCGGAAAATCGACCCTGATGAAGGTGCTGAGCGGCGTCTATCCGCATGGAAGCTACACCGGCGAGATCCTGTTCAACGGCACGGTGCAGAACTTCCGGCACATCGCCGATAGCGAGAAGGCGGGGATCGCCATCATCTACCAGGAGCTGGCTCTCGTGCCCGAGATGACGGTGTACGAGAACATCGTATTAGGCCACGAAATCACGAAAGGATTCCGCATCGACTGGAACGAGACCATCCGCAAGGCGGATGAGATGCTCAAGAAGGTGCGGCTGGACGTGAATCCTGCGACCAAGGTCAAGGACCTGGGCGTGGGCAAGCAGCAGCTCGTGGAGATCGCCAAGGCCCTGAGCCGCAACGTGAAGCTGCTGATCCTCGACGAGCCCACGGCGGCCCTCAACGAAGACGACTGCGACAACCTGCTGAACCTCATGGACGGGCTCCGCAAAGAGGGCGTCACGTGCGTCCTCATCTCCCACAAGCTGAAAGAGGTGATCCGCATCGCCGACAAGGTGACGGTGCTGCGGGACGGGCAGACCGTCATCACCCTGGACGCGAGCCTGGGCGAGGTTTCCGAGGGCATCCTGATCAAGCACATGGTGGGCCGCGAGATCGAGGACATCTATCCCAAGCGCAAGCATGAGCGGTCGGAGGACGTAGTGATGGAGGTCTCTGGCTGGTACGCCGAAGATCCCAAGACCCAGCGCATGGTGCTGCGGGACATCAACTTCAACCTCAAGAAGGGCGAGATCGTCGGCTTCGCCGGATTGATGGGTTCCGGGCGCACGGAACTGGCACGGAGCATCTTCGGAAACCCCGACGGCTACCGACTCAAGGGCGAGATCAAGGTCAAAGGGAGCCGCAAGCAACTGAGGAGCCCGAAGGACGCCATCCGCTCTGGCATCGCCTACGCCAGCGAGGACCGCAAGGGTAACGGGCTCGTGCTGATCCAGGACGTGAAGCAGAACATCACCCTGGCGAACCTCCAGGAGATCGCCGAGCGGGGCGTGGTGGACAAGAACGCGGAGGTGAAGATCGCCAACGAATACAAGACGGCGCTGAACATCAAGACACCCACCGTGGAACAGATCGTGGTGAACCTCAGCGGCGGCAACCAGCAGAAGGTCTCCGTGGCCAAGTGGCTCTTCGTGAAGCCCGATGTCCTGATCCTCGACGAACCGACGCGCGGCATCGACGTGGGCGCGAAGTACGAGATCTACACCCTGATGAACAAGCTGGTGGAGAAGGGCATGAGTATCATCATGATCTCCTCCGAGCTGCCGGAAGTGCTGGGAATGAGTGATCGCGTGTACGTCGTTTCGTCGGGGAGGCTCGCGGGAGAGCTGCCCATCGCCGAAGCGAACCAGGAACGAATCATGCAAATGGCCACGAGCTGCTGAGAGGGGTGTACTGTGACCGTCAACGACCTTAGGAAAGTGCTCAAGCAGAACATCCGCGAGTACGGGATGTACATCGCCCTCTTCATCATCATGGCGATCTTCACCGCGACCACGGACGGCGTGTTTATATCCTCAAGAAACATCACCAACCTGATGAATCAGACGGGCTACATCGCTGTGCTGGCGGTGGGCATGACCCTCGTCATCATCATTCGGCATATCGACCTATCTGTGGGTTTCCTGGCAGGCTTCCTGGGCGCCATCGCCGCCATCGCCATGGTGTCCTGGGGGCTGAACGTCTACCTGACCCTCTCACTCACCTTAGCGTTGGGCATCCTGGCGGGCATCGCCACGGCTTTCCTGGTGGCCCAGATGGGGATTCCCTCCTTCGTCGCTACCCTGGCCGGTTGGCTTATCTACAGGGGTGCATTGCTGCTTGTGACGCGGAAAACCGGCACGATCATCATCGACAACGCCTTTTTCAACGCCATCGGCAACGACTATGTCCCTGATCTGCTGGGCAAACTTCCCATCCTGCCGGAAGTTCATAAGCTCACCTTGCTGCTCGGGTTGCTCACGGTCATCTGGTTCAACATCAGCGCGGTGAAAACACGCCGCAGCAAGCAAGCCTATAACTTCGAAGTGGTGCCCATGGACATGTTCGTCCTGAAGCAGCTCTTCGTCTCCGCCATCCTGCTTTGCATCACCTGGATTCTCGCCGGCTACAACGGATTGTCCTGGACCCTCATCATCGTGCTGGTGGTGGTCGGGATCTACCATTTCGTGGCATCCCAGACCGTGCTCGGCAGGCATATCTACGCGGTGGGGGGCAATCCGGAAGCCGCGGAACTTAGCGGCATCAGCGTGAAGAAGATCACCTACGTGGTGTTCGCTTCCATGGGATTGCTATCGGCCCTTTCCGGGATTCTGTTTGCCTCCCGCCTTCAGTCCGCCACGACCACCGCGGGCACCCTCTTCGAACTCGACGCCATTGCGGCGGCCTACATCGGCGGCGTTTCGGCTGCGGGCGGCGTAGGCAAAATAGCGAGCTCCTTGATCGGCGCTCTGGTTTATATGTCTCTCACGAACGGCATGAATTTAATGCAGATCGACATGTCCTTGCAGTACATCGTGCGAGGCGCTGTGCTCGCCATCGCCGTGATCTTCGACGTGACCACCCGGCGCGGCGGAAAGTAACCGATAAAATACAACTGAAACCTATATCCAACCGGACATAGCGATGTAAATGCTCTGTGTGAAGGGCCATGGGTGTGGTTAAATAGTAATCGGTGTAATCGATGTCATTACACCATGGAGTGTCCCGTGGAAACCATGCAGCGTGTTCTCTTCATCGACCCATCCAATGGGTTCTACCGCATGCGCCGGTACAAGGTGGGAGCCTATTTCGGTCCCGTGGACCTGGGCATCCATCTCTCGGACCGCTGGCGCTGCCTCAACATCGGCACCGGGATTTTCGCGGGTTCCATCCTGCCCGGCAGCAACCGGCTGATCATGACGGGCTTCTCGCCGTGCTGGCGTGGTTTCTACATCTCCAGCATGGGCGGGGCAGGGGTCGCCTTCGACAACCTCGGCATCAACATGGTAAGCCTCGTGGGCAAGGCGCCTGTGCCGTCGATCCTCTACCTCAACCGGACCCACGGTGAGGAGATCGATGTGGAAGTGGTGCCGGTAAACCTGAGCCAGGCCTGGGCCCGCGGTCGGGGTGGAGTCTACGGCCTCATGGAAGAGGTCATGGAGCGTTTCGGTTCCCGGTACGCCACGGATCCTCGCATCCTCGCCGTGGGGCCTTCCGCGCAGTCCACGGACTTCGGCGGCGTCGGCAGCGCGCCCATCGTGAAGGGCAAGCTCACCTACGCGGACACCTGGGCGGGACGCGGTGGCTTCGGTTCGAAGATGCTCCAGGAACACGGCATCGCCGCGGTGATCTTCGGCGGCACCTTCATCGACGAAGACTTCCGGGACCGCAAGGTGGCGGACGAATGGTTCGAGGCCAAGTACAAGCAGCGCCTGGCCACCAAGGACTTCGAAGCCACCATGAAGTACCGCTTCGATCCCAAGTTCGAGACCGGCGGCACCTTCGGTGTGAACTACGCCACCCTCAAGGGCCGCATGATCGCCTTCAACTACCGCACCATCTACGACACGGAAGCGGACCGGCTGGACCTGCACAAGACCTACGCCTTCGATCACTACCTCAAGCAGTTCAACGAAGAGACCATCCAGCCCAAGAACCAGTGCACCTGCGGCGAGCCCTGCTCGGCGGTGTGCAAGAAGCTGCGCGGCGAGTTCAAGAAGGACTACGAGCCCTACCAGACCATGGGACCGCTCATCGGGGTCTTCGACCAGCGCGCCGCTGAATTGATCAACGGCAAGGCCGACGCGTCAGGCTTTGACGCCATCTCCATCGGCGGCGTCCTGGCGTGGCTCATGGACTGCCTCGACACCAACACGCTGGCCATGGAGGACCTGGGCGTCACCCGGAAGCCGCGCTGGGATCTGGAGCACTTCGACATCATCACCGATTCCATGCACAACGCCGAACTGGGCATGGAATTGATCGATGCGATCCTGGAGAAGAAGGGCCTTCTCGACTTCATGGAAGGCGTGCGGAAATGGGCCCGGAAGGTGAAGCGAGAGCGGGGGGTCCGCGTCATCGACACCTTCGTCTACACCGCCTGTGGCCGCAAGGGCTGGATGGTGCCCAATCAGTACTGGACCCCGGGCGCCCTGGCACCCATGGCCATCATGGGCAAGTACTACATGTTCTACGGACCGGAATTCTTCCCGCCCCGCACCCTGGGCCGCATCTGCGCGGACCGGCTGAAGGGCGAGCTGATCATGGACAACATGGGCGTGTGCCGTTTCCACCGCGGCTGGGCCGAGGACATGCTGCCGGAGATCATCGATTCGCTCTACGGGATGAGGGAGAAGTTCATGGAGATGACGGCCGTGACCGCGAGCCGCATCAACAGCCGCAACTGCTCGATCTTCTGGGAGTCCGAGCGCGACATCGACTTCGTGCACACCTTCCTGAAGCGGCGCCGGGATGTGGAAGGGGACAAGGATCCCAAGCTGCTCGAGTGGATCGAGGCCTTCGACAAGGACAAGAACGAGGCCGCCCTGGAGTGGTGGTGCGAGATGAAGAAGGGCATCGACGAAAACCTGCGGGCCTTCCTTTGATACGAGATTCGAAAGGACAAACGACCTATCACCAAGGACACCAAGAAGGCACAAAGGTAAGCTCTTCTTGGTGTCCTTGGTGGTGAATCCTATCGTTCGACCTTAGACGATCCTTGCCGCGCTGGAACTCCTCGCGATCAATTCACCCTGCAGGACCAGCTGCCGGACGGCACTGCCCGGCGAGGCGATGCGCTGAAGAAGCAGCTCGATGGCTTCGCGGCCGATCTCGTAGGTGGGCTGGGCGATGACGGTGAGGCTCGGTTCCACGAGCCGCGTCCAGGGGAGGTTGTCGAAGCCGGCCACGGCGATGTCTTCGGGCACCCGCAGCTTCGTTTCCCGGAGGGCCTCGGTGATGCCCAGGAGGATGAGCCCGCTGCTGGCGAGGATGGCCTGGGGCAGGGGCTTCTGATTCAGAATGGACATGGCGGCTTCGTGGGCTTCATGGACCATGGGCGGCACGCCATGCACCTGGACGGGCAGTTGATGGCTCGCCATGGCCGCCTTGTGGCCTTCGAGGCGCTGCCGGCCAGTGGCGCTGGCGGAGCCGTACAAGCAAGCAATCCGCCGGTGACCGTTGCTCACCAGGTGCTCTGTGAGGCGGTAGGCCGCATCGAAGTTGTCGAGCAGCACTGCGTCAGCCTTGATCCCGCGTTCGTAGCGGTCCACGAGCACGATGGGAAAGCTGTAATCCGCGGGTGAGTATCGCGAGAGGAGTTTGGAGGAGGGTGACAGGATCACCCCGTGCACCTTCTCGTCCCGCATGAGCTCGAGGCAGGACGCTTCTTTCTCGGGGTCTTCATCCGTGTTGCAGAGGATGACGCGCATCTGATGACTGAAGGCCATGTCCTCCACGGCCCGGCTCACTTCGGTGAAGAAGGGGTTCCGGATATCGGAAACGATAAGGCCGATGGTGTCGGAGCGCCGGGAGCGCAACCGGCGTGCGGCCAGGTCCGGGCGGTAATCCAGTTCCTTGACGGCTTCGAGAACCTTCTGGCGCGTGGGTTCACTGACGACGGGCAGTCCTGCGAGCACCCGGGAGACCGACGCCACGGACACGCCTGCGCGCTTGGCCACATCCTTGATCTGTACCAATGGAAACCTCCGCGTGCGCTTGTTTTCGGGCTACCTGAAAGATATCACGGGATTTACAGCTCCAGCTCCTTCTTGGGATGATCAAACAATTGATGGCATTGAATGTAATCGAATTCTGACCATTTGACTCTAAAAAATGCCGGAATCCATGACCGGAATCTGTCGAAGGAGTATGGACGCGCATCATCATTGGCATTGGTGAATCGCAAAGACGCACTGGATGGCTGCGCAACAGTCTCCGCTCTCGGCCCATGAAGGATGGAGCGAGCGCCGTTGAAGGCCATCAGTCCCGCCTACTGTAAGGGTGAGGGATGAAGACGTTTACATAAATTTAACAAACTAGATCCAATGAGTACGCGCATTTCATGAGATTAAAAAAAACTTGCAAACCCCTCTTGACACATCTTTATGTAAACGATTACTTTTAACCACCATCTTTGAAGTAATCCCACCATCACTTCACCAATCACTTCCACATCCTCAAAGGAGCCTGAGCGATGAGAGAAAAGGTGCAACAACTCGGCGGTTTCCTCGCCGGAATGGTCATCCCCAATATCGGGGCTTTCATCGCATGGGGCTTGATTACGGCCCTGTTCATCCCCACCGGCTGGATTCCCAACGAAACGTTGGCCAAGCTGGTCGGGCCGATGATCCTCAACCTGCTCCCGCTGCTCATCGGTTATACGGGCGGCAAGATGGTGCACGGTGTGCGTGGCGGCGTGGTCGGCGCTGCTGCCACCATGGGCGTCATCGTGGGTGCCAGCATCCCGATGTTCCTGGGCGGCATGATCATGGGCCCCCTGGGCGGCTGGTGCATGAAGAAGGTGGATCAGATGCTGGAAGGCAAGATCCCCGTGGGCTTCGAAATGCTCATCAACAACTTCTCGGCCGGTATCTTGATCACTGGCCTGGTGCTGGTCGCCAATGTCGCCATCGGCCCCGTGGTCAATGCCTTCAGCAATGGCGCCGGTGCGGTCGTGGACACGCTGGTCAAGAACCGCATGCTACCTTTGGCTGCGATCATCATTGAGCCTGCCAAGATCCTGTTCCTGAATAATGCTCTGAATCATGGCGTGCTGGCGCCCCTGGGCGTGGCCGCGGCCAAGGAATCAGGCCATGCCATCCACTTCCTGCTCGAGACCAATCCCGGTCCCGGCCTCGGCCTCCTCGTCGCCTTCTTCGTGGCCGGCAAGGGCATGCTCAAGGATTCCGCTCCCGGTTCCATGATCATCCACTTCCTGGGCGGCATTCACGAGATCTACTTCCCCTACGTTCTGGCCCATCCCGTCATGATCCTGTCCATGATCTGCGGTGGTTTCTGTGCCGATCTCTGGTTTGTGATCAGCGGCGCCGGTCTCGTGGCCACCCCTTCCCCCGGATCCATCTTCGCCTACCTCGCCGTCATCCCTCCCGGCCAGCACTTCCAGGTCCTGACGGGCGTCGCCATCGGCGCGGTGGTCTCCTTCCTGGTGGGATCCTTCATTCTGAAGCTCTACCCCGTCCGTGAGGAAACGGCCGAGTAATAAGCCCTGCCGCCAAACATCGCACATTTGGCGGACGCAAGGAATGAACGAGCCCAAAATCGGCAGGTGCGGCGACCTCTCCTACACTTCGTACCCCGTCGCACTTGCCGACCCTTTTCAGGAGGAACCCATGGCGCAATCGATTCCATCCACTGAAATCAAGACCATCATCTTCGCCTGCGAGGCCGGAATGGGTTCCAGCCTCATGAGCGTGAACATGCTCAAGAAGAAGCTCGCCTCGGCCAAGATCGAAGGCATCAGCGTCGTCCACATGCCGGCGCGGGAGATCCCGGCCAACGCCCAGGTGGTGGTGGTCCACATGAGCCTGGCGGACGTGGTGCGCTCCAAGGCGCCCAACGCCGTGGTGCTGACCTTCAAGCTCTTCATGAACGATCCTGTTTTTGATCAGCTGGTCAAAGCCATCGCGGACAAGCAGGACATCAAGGCCAGCTAGACCGGAGCAGAATTCCCATGTCCATCATTTCCGCAGACCGGATCCGTCTGGGCGCCACCGCCACGGACAAGACCGATGCCATTCGCCAGGCCGGTGAGCTGCTCGTGGGCTCGGGTTGCGTGCTCGCGCCCTACGTGGAAGGCATGCTGACCCGCGAGCGATCCATGTCCACCAACATGGGAAACGGCGTGGCCATCCCCCACGGTGTGTACGAGAACAAGGACCACATTCTGAAGACGGGACTTTCCGTCCTTCAACTTCCCGAAGGCGTGGTCTGGGATGACGATGAAAAGGTCTTCCTGGTGATCGGCATCGCCGCCAACGCCGACGAGCATGTGCACGTCCTGGCCAACCTGGCGGAGGTCATCGACGACGAAGGCAAGCTCGCGGAGATCCTGGGAACCAGGGATCCGAACGTGATCGTGAACTACCTGGACGCACCTCCGGCCTGATCTACAGCCTCGGAAGAAGCCCCCATGAAACAGCTCGAGCTCGTCATCCAGAACCAGACAGGGCTGCATGCGCGTCCCGCGAAAGTCCTGGTCAATCTGGCGAAACAGTTCCAGTGCGACATCCGCATCCAGCACAAAGAGAAGAAGGCCAACGCCAAGAGCATGGTCTCGGTGCTGACGCTTGGAGCCACCTGCGGCAGCATGATCGTCATCGAGGCCAACGGCGGCGACGAAGAGCTTGCCCTTGCGAAGCTCGAAGAAGCCATCCTCGCAGGGCTGGGCGATAGCGAACCCGGAGCGGAACCGAAGGCGGTTGAAGCGATTCCGGTCGCCGCGAAGACGGAAGAACCGGCCATGGATATTCCTGGTCTGTTGAAAGGCATCGGCGCCTCGCCAGGTCTGGCTGTGGGGCCGCTCTTCGTCCATCGCGCCCATGATTGGAGCAAGGAGAACCTGGATGACGCCCGCATTCCTCTGGGCGAAGCCATTGCCTCCGCCAAGGCCCAGCTCGCTGAACTCCACGAACGGATGGCCGGGAAAGGCCTGAAGGCGGAGGCAGCGATCTTCGAGGCCCACCGCGAACTCCTTGAAGATCCGGAACTCCTGGATGAAGTTCAAGTGAGAACCGGAGCCGGCCTTTCCGCTGGAAGGGCCTGGTTGGCCGTCATCGACGAGCGCGCTAAGCTCATCGCCGCTCTGAACGACGCGGTGCTTTCCGCCCGGGCCGACGACCTGCGGGATGTGGGCCATCGCGTGCTGCGCCTGCTGCTGGGGTTGCCCGAGCGGAAGGCCGTGCGGCCCGAGACGCCCGTGGTGATCGCCGCCCTTGAAATGTCGCCGTCGGACACGGCGGCCTTCGATCCCGCGCGGGTGCTGGGGTTCGCCCTCGTCAACGGCGGTCCCACCTCCCACATCGCGATATTGGCCCGGGCCATGGGCCTGCCCGCCATCGTGAGCGTGAACGAATCGATGCTTGCCTTGGCGGAGGGCACCCCCGTCATCCTGGACGCTAACGCCGGCGCGCTGATCCCGAATCCCGAACCTGCCGTCCTCGCGCGCTTCGAGCAGGCTCGGGACGCCTGGGTCGAGCGCCGCCGTCTCGCCCAGAAACAGGCGGAACTGCCCGCCATCACCCGGGATGGGCGCAAGGTGGATGTCTCCGCGAACGCGGGTTCCCACAAGGATGCGACCAAGGCGATGCAGCAGAAAGCCGACGGCATCGGCCTTCTGCGAACGGAATTCCTGTTCCTGGACCGCGCCACGGCGCCCAGCGAGGACGAGCAGTTCGAGGTCTACCGCGCCATTGCCGAGACCATGCAGACTCGCCCTGTCATCGTGCGCACCATGGATGTGGGCGGGGACAAACCTCTGGCCTACATTCCCATGAAGCCCGAGGACAATCCCTTCCTGGGCGAACGCGGCATCCGCCTCTGCCTGACCCATCCGGAGCTCTTCCGGGAACAGCTGCGGGCCATTCTCCGCGCGGCGTCCCACGGCCACCTCGAGATCATGTTCCCCATGATCAGCGATGTGACCGAGATCCGTGAAGCGAAGGCCTTCGTGGAGGAGCAGCGGCAGCTGGTGAACGCGCCAGCCGTCAAGGTAGGCATCATGGTCGAAGTGCCCTCCGCCGCCCTGCTGGCTGACAAGCTGGCCCAGGAGGTGGACTTCTTCTCTCTCGGCACCAACGATCTCACGCAGTACACACTGGCCATGGACCGCGGCCACGCGGGCCTCGCCGCCAAGCAGGATGGCCTGCACCCGGCGGTGCTGCGCCTCATCGCCAAGACCGCCGAAGCCGCCCACCAGTTCGGCAAGCGTGTCGATGTCTGTGGCGAGCTGGGTTCTGATCCCTTGGCAGTGCCGATTCTCATCGGTCTCGGCGTGGATGAGCTGAGCGTCAGCATCCCCGCCGTGCCCATCGTCAAGGCCCAGGTGCGCGCCCTCTCCCTGGCCGACGTTCAGCCCCTCGCAAGAAAGGCCCTGGAATGCTCCACGGCCGCGGAAGTGCGGGAACTGGTCCGGCGTTTCAACGCCTGAAGGACCTCCCTGCTGTTCATGATGGAAAGGAATCGAACATGGGAAAGAAATTCGAAGCATACCGCTCCCTGGATTATTCTCTGCCCTCCGAGAGCCTCGGCTGGAATCTCTATGGTGCCGGGTTCGAGAACATGGGCCACGAGGGCCACGCCGAGGCCTTCGACGTGCCGGAACCCAACGATGACCAGCTTCTGGTGCGAATCGATTGCGTCAGCATCTGCTTCTCCGATATCAAGGTGCTCAAGCAGGGCCCGGCCCACCCTAAGCTCTACAACCGCGATATGCGCAAGGAGCCAACGCGCCTGGGCCACGAGGTTTCCCTCACCGTCATCAAGGTCGGCAAGAACCTCGCGCAGCAGTATCACCGCGGTCAGCGCCTGGCCGTGCAGCCGGACATCTACCAGCAGGGCAAGAGCACGGCCTATGGCTACACCGTGCCCGGTGGCTTGATCCAGTATCACCTCATCGGCAAGGAAGTGCTGGAGACCGATGACGGCGCGTGCCTGCTGCCCGTGGACGAATCCATGGGCTACGCGGAATCCTCCGTGCTGGAGCCCTGGGGCTGCGTCATGGGTGCCTACACCCAGCGCCGCCGCCTCTCCCCGAAGGAGGGCGGCAGCCTCTGGATCCTCGGCCAGCCTGGCGATACCACGGAGTTCACCTGCTCACTGGCCCTCAAGCCTTCCACCATCATCCTCACGGACGTGCCGCCGTCCATCAAGCGCCTCGCCGAAGCCACGGGCGCAAAGGTGATCGAGCGCAACGGCATTTCCGCCGACGGCTTCAAGGCCCTGAACGTCGAGCTGGTGGAGGGGAAGGGCTTCGACGATGTCATCGTGCTCAACCCCACCTCGGCTCACGCCGTGGGCGAGGCGGCGCGCCAGATCGCCCGCCGGGGCACGTTCAACCTTGTGGGCACCAAGCCCCTGGACCGCCTCGTGCAGGTGGACCTGGGCCGCTTGCACTACGATTACATTGCCTTCGTGGGCACCAAGGGCACCGATCTCGCCGCCTCGTACGGCGCGAAGCGCAATCGCTGCGAGCTGCGATCGGGCGGCAATGCGGTCTTCGTGGGCGCGGGCGGCCCCATGGGCCAGATGCACGTCCAGCGTGCCCTGGAACTCCCCGATGGGCCGAGGCTCGTCATCGCCACGGAAGTGAGCGACGAACGACTGAAGACGCTCGAAGAAATGTTCGTGCCCCTGGCGGCCAAACAGGGCCGCACCATCCGCTTCTTCAATCCCACGACCTCCAAGGTATCCTTCTACGACTTCGTGATGGAGACCACCAAGGGCGAAGGCGCGGATGAAGTGGTCGTCAGCGTCCCCGTGGCCAAGCTCATGGAAGAGGCGGACACGGTCATGAAGCCCGACGGCATGATGGTGCTCTTCGCGGGCGTGCCCAACGGCACCTACGGCGTGGTGAACCTCAGCAACGTCTACCTCTCCAACGCGCAGTACACGGGAACCTCGGGCCTGACGATCCACGATCAGACCCTCGTGATGGACCGGCGCGTGGCGGGAACCCTCTCGCCGGGGCGCTCCGTGGCCGCCATCGGCGGGCTGCCAACGGCCGCCGAGGCCCTCGAAGCCGTGGAGCACGGCCGTTTCCCGGGCAAGGTAATCGTCTTCCCCCAGATCCAGGACCTGCCGCTCATGAGCCTGAAGGAGCTGCCGGAGAAGCTACCCGAGGTGGCCGCCAAGCTAGGCGAGGATCTGATGTGGACCCAGGAGGCGGAGGAAGCGCTCATCGAGAAGTTCTGGAAGAAGCCCTGAGGTAGAACGCATGATCTACACACTCACCCTCAACCCGGCCGTGGACCGCGAACTGACGGTGCCCGCCGTGGAATACGACGCGGTGCTGCGCGCCACGGAATCCCGCGTCGATTTCGGCGGAAAAGGGTTCAACGTCTCGAGAATGCTGAAAAGTCTCGGCACTCCGAGCACTGCCGTGGGTTTTCTGGGCGGGCGGACCGGTAGCATGCTGCAGGAAGGCTTGAAGGAGCTGGGCATCGGCACGGACTTCGTCTGGGTTTCCGGCGAGACCCGCACCAACATCAGCATCGTCACGGAGTCCCACAGCCACTACATCAAGGTCAACGAGAAGGGTCCGCTGGTGGAAGCGGCGAAGCAGGAAGAACTGCTCGCGAAGATCGATGCCATCACGAAGCCCGGCGACTGGTGGGTGCTCGCAGGCAGCCTGCCACCAGGCGTTTCCGAGGATTTCTACGCCCGGGCCATCCGCGTGCTGAATGGCCATCAGGCCAAGGCTGTGCTGGACACCACGGGCGAATCATTGAGACTTGGTTGCGCCGAGCAGCCCTTCCTCGTCAAACCCAATGTGGAGGAGGCTTGCGCCCTGACGGGTCTGTCCCTGGACACTCCCGCCGATATCGGTAACGCTGCCGCGAAGATCCGCGAGATGGGCGCGAAGGATGTGGTCATCTCCATGGGAAAACATGGCGCCCTGCTTCAGTCCGAGGACGGCACCTGGCTGGTGGGCACACCGAGCATCCAGGAGAAGAATCCCATCGGCGCCGGGGATTCCATGGTCGGCGGGCTGGTCTGGGCCTTGACCGAGGGTTTCACCCTTCACGACGCCCTTGGCTGGGGGGTCGCCGCGGGCGCCGCCACCGCCAGTCAGAGCGGCACCGAGGTGGGTTCGCGGACCCTCATCGAGAGCCTGCGCGAGCACGTTTCCTTCGAGAATCTTGGAGTAAAGTCTTAGGCGCTCTTAATGGAGTATCTACATGCCCTTCGAACAGCATCTGGAAAAGGCGATTTTCAAGGATCCGAAGACCGTCTATCAAGGGGCGCTGGCGGCCACCGAGACCCTCGGTGGCAGCATGGTTTCCTCGGCTAAGGACACCTGCCGGATGGAAGCGAAATTCCCCAAGGTCATGCTGGGCAAGACCCTGGGCGAACGCACCTACCTCTCCTGCGAAGTGCGACCCCAGGGCGATTTCAGCCTCGTCGTCGTGGATGCCTATCCCCTCGATGCCGTGGAACGGAAACTGATGTTCGGCGCCCGCAAGGGCGTCACCGAATCAGTGGTCAACTGGTTCGTGGAATACCTCGAAAAACAACTCGCTTAGTAGCCAGCTTCCGTTTCACGGGTTATCTGGAGCATGTGATGAGAACCGCTCTGGCGACCAAGATCTTGATCCCCCTTGGTATCGCGGCCTTTCTGCTCATTTCGGCGACTTGCCTCGCTTTCTCGCTCGGATGGATTCCCGGAAAGCCATTGATGGCGCTGCTCGCGAGCCTGGTGACGACCCTGCTGATCCTGGCGGTTCTGCAGCTGGTTCTTCGCCACAGCGTCCTGCAGCCCGTCCGGAACCTCACGGAGCGGCTGCAGCGCAAGGATTTCGCCGCCTCGAATGACTCGAGCGATGAGATCGGCGAGTTGGGCCGAGTCTGCAACGATAGCGGTGCCCGGTTCTCGGGAATCTTCCGGGAGCTGGCGGCCCATTCCGAACGCATCGCCGGTGGTTCAGTGGAACTTAGCAGCACGTCGGGCGAGATGCACAAGACCTCCAACGAGATAGCCCAGATCTGCGAACGCCAGCGGCAGGGCATGGAGACCGCCTCCATGGCCATGGATGGACTGGCTGAGCGCCTCCGGCAGGTAGAGCTCGAGGTGGAGGACGCACGCGCCAGGACGGAACAGGCTGCCGCCTTTTCCCAGGAGGGCGCGGGCGCGGGCCAGCAGGCGGCCGAGGCTATGGAAGCCATCCGGAATGCCACCGGGAAGATGTCCAAGGCCGTGGCGGTCATCAATGAAATCGCGCGGCAAACCAACCTGCTTTCGCTGAACGCCGCCATTGAGGCGGCCAAAGCCGGAGCCCTGGGCAAGGGCTTCGCCGTCGTCGCGGAAGAGGTCCGGAAGCTGGCGGACCGCAGCAGGGACGCCACGCGGGAGATCCATGCGCTCATCGAAGAAGTGGATCAGGTGGTCTCCACGGGCAACGAAGCCGTTGGCTCGAGCGTGGAAATCCTGGAAGCGGTGGGCGGCGACATCAGTGCCCTGGCCACCACCTCCGAGCAGATTCTCGAATCCTTGCGGACCCAGGTGGCGGTCTGCGAGGAAGTCCGGAACCAGATGAACGCCACCCGCGCGGACATCGAGCAAAGCGCCAGCGCCAGCACCGAAATGACCGCGACCGCCGGTGAAGTGGCTCGCACCGCCACGGACCTGGCGGGGGTTGCCGAGGTTCTCTCGCAGCAGATGGCGCGCTACAAGATCTGATCCTTTCCCCACCCGCCCGCGGGGCGGAACGTTATCCGTCAATCGTAATACTTCACGCACCACATCGTTGTCCAGCTGGTCCCGCCGTCTGCAGCCACGCCGCAGAGGTTTCGCAGGTCTTCACGGAACGCAAGATTATTCCTGGAATGCCGCGAGGGCAGGGGGCTTGGCCAGCTTGTCCCGGGCCTGCCCCGCGGGCTCGGCGAATCCATCTGCTGATTCCGATTTGAAACCGCTACTTGCTGCGTTGGAACGGGAGACATCATGGTCAAGGTAGGCATCAATGGCTTCGGCTGCAATGGACGCCTCGTGTTTCGGGCAGCCCTCCAGCATCATCCGGCCGTGGAGGTGGTGGCCATCAACGATGTGCTGGAACCCGAGGAGCTGGCCTACCAGTTCCAGTACGACCCGGTCCATTGTGGCTTCAAAGGCACGGTAAGCGTGGAGGGATCCACTCTGATCGTGAATGGGAGACGGATCCCGCTCAGCTCGGAGAGTGATCCTGAGAATGCGAGGTGGAGCGCGGCCGGGGCCGAGATCATCGTGGACTGCTCGGGGCTGCCGTTCACTGAAAAGCTCTGCGCCGCTCATTTCAAGGCCGGGGCCAAGAAAGCCGTCAGGGGCCCTCAAGCGAAGGATCTGACCCTGGCTTCTTTTTCCCTGTCCGCGCTGCTTGGCATCAACCTGCTGCAGTCGGTGCCCACGGATCAGGTGAAGGAAATTTGGTTGGCGTGCGAGTCGGGCATCGGTTCGAGCTTGATGATCGTCAATCTGCTGAAGAAGAAACTCAAGGCCGCGCGGGTGGAGAAAGTCTCGGTGGAACGGGTGGCCATCCGGGAACTCCCCCCTAACGTCCAGGTGGTGCTTGTCCACAAGAACCTGTCGGAGACGGTCCGCGCCAAGGCACCCAATGCCGCCGTTCTCACCTACACCTACCCCATGAACGACCCGGTCTTCGACCAGTTGGTCGAGAGCTTGGTCGAGCATGCGAACATCACCTCCACCAAGTTCACCGCTCTCCCCGCGGTCAAGCCCCCGGGCACCAGTGGCGGTTTCTCGCTACCCTCCCAGGAAGCCGATCAGCTCTTGCTCGTGTGCGAGTCCGGGATCGGCTCCAGCTTGATGATCGTCAACATGCTGAAGAAGCGGCTCAAGGCGGCGTCGCTGGACCACGTCAAGATCGACCGGGCACCCATCCGGGACCTTCCACCGCACAGCCAGCTCGTTATCGCGCACAAGAACCTCGCCGGTCTTGTCCATGCCAAGGCGCCCCAGGCCGCGGTACTGACCTATGCACATCCCTTGCAGGATCCCGCTTTCGATCAGCTGATCAAGGCCTTGAGCGAAAGGGAGGGCAGTTGGCACCGATGATTCGACTCCATCGATCGGAACCCTCCTTTCCAGCAAAGATTGAAAAGAGAGTGATTGCGCACCCCCTGCGGGCATCTCAGGATCGAGCTGATCCCTGGCGGATTGACTTGGGTTCTGGGAGAAAATGATTGCGGGTGGCCGCAAATCACCGGCCATGCATTTGGGGTGGTCCACATGGGTGTCCAAGGGTGGCTGGTTCTGGTCCTCGTCCTCGCGGCCGCGGCATTTCTGGCCTGGCGATTCCTGGGCAGGCGGGGGGAATCCGCCTGCGGATGCGCGTCCGGCCGCTGCTGTGGCAGGGGCAAATCCAGGCATTGATCCTGCATGACAGGGATTTCTTCCGGGTTGACAGATCGGTCCGGGAGAAGAATATTCCTCATGCATTCCTAATCAGACGCCCGGCCCATCCGGACACGGCCCAGGAGGTGGAGCAGATGATGCGCAAATGGCTTGTCGTGCTCGGCTTGCTGCTGGTCCCGTCAGCCGTAGCGCTGGCCGTGAACGCGCGGATGATCGTGCAGGTGCAGCGGGGGCAGATCCGCGCCACGCCTTCCTACCTCGCCTCGGTGCTGGCTACGGTGCCCTACGGCGTCTCGGTGGAAATCCTCCAGACCAAGGGCGAGTGGATGCAGGTGAAATCGCTCCAAGGGCAGGTGGGCTGGATGCACAAGTCCGCGCTGACCACGAAAGCCGTCCCCATGTCTTCCGGCTCCACCACCGCGAAGACCGGCGCCACAAGCGACGAACTGGCCCTGGCGGGTAAGGGTTTCAATTCCGATATCGAAAGGGAATTCAAGGCCAAGAACAAGAACCTGAACTTCGCTGCCGTGGACCGCATGGAAAGGATCAAGATCTCGCCAGCGGAGATGCAGGTTTTCCTCCAGACCGGGGCGGTGAAGCCCCTAGAAGGAGGTGTGCAATGAAGTTGCGGCCTTCAAGCCTCTTCCTCGGGTTGGCCTTTCTCATTTGTGGATGCACGGAAGTCACCCAGATCGGCACCAGCGTGGGAGTGGCCTCGGGAACGATCACCCAAGGCCAGGCGCAGTCCATCAAGCGCAGTGCGGCGGCCGTGGAGAAGACGTTCCAGGACATCACCCCGGAACAGGAGTACTACATCGGGCGTTCCGTGGCGGCGACGATCCTGACGACCTACAAGCCCTTCGACCAGGAAGCTGCCACTCGATACGTGAACCTCATCGGCCAGACCTTGGGCCAAGCCTCAGGCAGGCCCGAGACCTTCGGAGGCTATCACTTCGCGATCATGGATACGGATGAGATCAACGCCTTCGCTGCGCCAGGCGGCCTGATCTTGATTTCGCGCGGTCTGCTTCGCTGCTGCCGGAACGAAGATGCCTTGGCGGCCGTCCTGGCCCACGAGGTCAGTCACGTGGAGAGGCAGCATGGGTTGAAGGCCATCAAGGCTGGACGCCTGACGAACGCAGCGCTCGTTGTGGGGACGGAAGTAGCGAAGAATCTGACGACACAGGAACTCGCGGAAGCCACGAAGGCCTTCGAGGGCACCATCAACGACATCTTCAGCACCTTGGTGAATTCAGGCTATTCCAGGTCGACCGAATTCGAGGCCGATGCCACGGCCGTCAACACCCTGCGGCGGGTGGGCTACAACCCGGAAGGCCTGGTGGACATGCTGCAGGAGATGCAGAAGCGGTTGAAACCGGGCAGCCACGGATTCGGTTCCACCCATCCCGCCCCCAAGGATCGCATCGATGCGGTTCGCAAGATCCTGGGGAAGCCCGTCTCCATCGTCGATCAGCCCGTTCGCAAGCAGCGGTTCGCGGCTGCGCTATCCAAAATCTAGGTCATGGGGAAACGGATCCTCTACGGTCTGCTCGTGGGGCTGGGCGCGGCTCTGATCGCGCTCTTTTCCTGGGAACACCTGAAGGGATGGGAAGACGCCACCTGGGCCTGGCGTGTGCAGAGCCTCGCCAAGAAAACCGCAGCCACGGATCACATCAAGATCATCCTGGTGGACCAGCCCAGCCTGGACTGGGGGCGCAACGATTTCCAATGGTCGTGGCCGTGGCCCCGCGAGGTGCTCGGAGCGATCCTCAGCTTCTGTAAGCGCGGCGGTGCGAAGGCCGTCGCCTTCGATGTGATGTACACGGAACCCTCCTTCTACGGTGTGAGCGACGATCAGGCTTTCGGCAAGGCGATTCAAGAGGGCCCGCCTTTCGTGGCGGCCATCATGACAAGCAAGAACAACGGGGATGCCACGCGCTGGCCCGGCTCGATCACGACCTCTACCCCCGTGTTCCAGGGCGTGGATCGATGGATTAGCGAGGATGGGTCGGCGATGAAGACACCACCGCAGGCGACCTTTCCGATTCCGGAGGTCGCCACCAATGCCGCCATGCTCGGCAATGTCCTAGGCCTTCCGGAATCCGATGGCATCTACCGCCGCACGTTGCTCTTCCAGGTCTTCGATGATCACGTGCTCCCTTCACTGGGTCTCGCGGCCTACCTGGCGGGGCAGAAAGGCGCGGCGAAGGTAACGGTGGAGCCTGGGTGGCTCCAGGTGGACGGCGCCCGCATTCCCATGGATGCGCAGGGGCGGTCTGTTTTGAGATTCGTCGGACCCGCAGGCACCCATCAGGAATTCAGCGCAGCGGGTGTGTTCCAGTCGGAGATGCGATTGCGGGAAGGTGGCCAGCCCACCATCGATCCTGCCGTGTTCAAGGACTGCTATGTGTTTTTCGGGTACAGCGCCCCGGGTCTCTACGACCTCCAGCCCACGCCAGTGGCAGACAAGTATCCGGGCGTCGAGGTGCATGCCACCCTGCTCGACAACCTGCTTTCGCGCCTTTCCATGCGCGAGACGCCTAACTCCATCGCAAAGCCCATCGTCCTTCTGCTTTCCATCATCGCGGGAATCTCGGGAACGCTGAGTCGCCGGGCCTGGCAGACGGTCCTGGGCTTCGTCGTCTTTCTTGCGCTGCCCTTCCTCATCGGGTTCAGCGTCTACCGCAGCGGATTCTGGTGGCCCATCGTGGCCTGCGAACTGGGCATCGGCCTCTCGCTCGTGAGCGCGGTGGTGGTGAACTACGCCACGGAGGGACGCCAGAAAGCCTTCCTGAAAAACGCCTTTCGCCACTACCTCGGTGCCGAGGTCATCGAGCAGATCATCGCGGATCCAGGCCGCCTCAAGCTGGGGGGCGAGAAGCGGGAGCTGACCATCTTCTTNNCAGCGCGGTTTCATCCTGCTGGCCAACCCGGCCGGAGAGCTGGTGCCGGAATATGTCTGGGAGGAGAAACCCGGCCAGATCACCATGCCCATCAGCCGGACCATCGCCCGGGTCGCCATGACCAACCAGGTGACCATCCTCACCACCGACGCCCGGGTGGACCCGCGCTTCGCCGCCGGAGAGAGCATCAAGATCCACGGCATCTCCTCGGCCCTGTGCGCGCCGCTGATCGTCGACGACCAGGCGCTGGGGGTGGTCTACCTGGAATCGAGCCTGAGCAAGGGCGGGTTCCGGCCGGAGGACGAGCACCTGCTTTCGGCCATGGCCAATTTCGCCGCCGTGGGCATCCAGCGCGAGCGGGAGGCCAAGTTTCGCCAGCGCCTGGAGCGCTACCACAGCCCGCAGGTGGTGGACCAGATCCTGAAGTCCAGCCAGAGCAAGGAGGCCCCGGCCCTCCAAGCCCAGCGCTGCCAGATCAGCGTGCTCTTCGCCGACATCTCGGGCTTCACCCGCATGAGCGAGGGCATGGAGCCCCTGGTGCTCGCGGGCATCTTGAACCGCACCTTCGAGGCCATGACCGACCAGATCTTCAGCCGGGGCGGCACCCTCGACAAGTACATCGGCGATGCCATCGTGGCCTTCTGGAATGCGCCCGTCGATCAGGTCGATCACGCGGTGCGCGCCTGCCGGGCGGCCGTGCGTTGCGGCAGGAAGCTGGCCGATCGCAGGCCCGAGTTTGAGCAGCGCACGGGTGCGGTGGTGAAGGCGCGCATCGGCATGAACACAGGCTCTGTGGTCGTGGGCAACATGGGTTCGTACGAGCGCTTCAATTACACCATCCTGGGCGATGCGGCCAACCTCGCCTCACGCCTGGAGGGCGCCAACAAGGCCTTCGGCACCTACAGCCTGGTGTCCGAAACCACGTGGGAACAGAGCGGAGGGATCTTCGTCGGCCGCGAGCTGGGACGCCTCCGAGTCGTGGGACGCAAGACACCCGTGCGGGTTTACGAGCTGGCGGGGTTACCTGGCGATCCGATCCCCGATCACTTCTGTTCCTTTGCCGAAGCGCTGGAGTTGTTCTACCAGGGCCACTTCGCGGAAGCCCTGGTCCGCTTCGAACGCTTCCCGGAGGATCCGGCATCCAACTCGTACGCGGCCCAGTGCCGGCTGCTCCTGGAGCATCCGCCCACGCAGTGGGATGGCGTCCTGAGTCTCACTGAAAAATAGGAGTCCCTGTGCAGCTGCGCCCTGGTGTCGTTGTTTCCCCCTGGATTGATCCCCGCGTCGAGGTGCGCGATTCCCCCATCCACGGCCGCGGCATGTACGCCCGCGAATCCTTCGGCAGCAACGAGATCGTCGTGATCTGGGGTGGCAAGGTCTTCACGGAAGCCGAGGTGAAAGCCGGCAAGGCCGAATCCGGCACCTTGACGCTCCTGGAAGAGGGCCTCTACCTCGCTGATCCCGCCGGCGCCAAGGGCGGCGACTACCAGATGAATCACAGCTGCGATTCCAACGTGTGGATGCGTGACGCCGTCACCCTCGTCACCCGCGATGTCGTCGAGGAGGACGAAGAGCTCACCATCGACTACGCGATGTGGGAAACGGATCCCGGCTGGGTGGTTTCACCCTGCCGATGTGGGTCGCCAAAGTGCCGAGGCACCGTCACTGGTCAGGATTGGAAACTGATGGAGCTGCAGCAGTGTTACGGCGAGCATTTCTCGCCGGTGATACTGAAGTGGATCGAAGGATCTGGTAAGGCACGCTAGAGCCACAAGGGTATGCCACCATGGGAATGCGTATGTTCGACGCATTGCGACAGGTATCGGAGACTCCATGAACTTCGAAGAATTGGTCCGCCAAACCCGCAGCATCCGCCGTTTCCACGAGGATCATTCAATCAGCATGGACGTGCTGAAGGAGCTCGTGAACCTGACGCGGTTGTCCGCTTCGGGGCGCAATCTGCAGCCCCTGAAGTTCATGCTTTGCAACGACCGGATGAAGAACGCGGAGATCTTCGAGGAGCTGGCCTGGGCGGGCTACCTGAAGGACTGGCCGGGACCGGTGGCGGGCGAGCGGCCCTCGGCCTACATCGTGATGCTGGGCGACACGTCGCTCACGGACAACTTCGGCTCGGATCCCGGCATCGCCATGCAGAGCATCCTGCTGGGCGCCACGAACCTCGGTCTGGGTGGTTGTCTCATCGGCAATGTGAGCCGCGAGCACCTCCGCGCGAAGCTGGGCCTTTCTGCGCAGTACCAGATCCTTGTCGTCATCGCTCTCGGCAAGCCCAAGGAATCGGTGATGATCGAGACGCTGGAACCCGGCGGCGACATCAAGTACTGGCGCGATGCGGAAGGCGTTCACCACGTGCCCAAGCGGACGCTGGAGGAACTCATCCTTCCGCTAAAGTAAGCTTCACCGCTCCCGCTTGTGGAGCTCCACCAGGGCCTTCAGTGCGGATTGCGGCTTCTTCAGCTCCCGCGAGCCCCGCGTGATCTTGCATAGGCTCAGGCGCATTTCCTTGGCGATCTGGCGCTGGGTCTCGCCCTGGTCGAGGCGCTTCACCAGCTCCCAGCGCGCGCTCAGGTCCTTCGCTTCGGCGGGCGTGAGGAGAGCGGTGAGCACCGATTCCACGAGGACAGGGTCCTCGATCTGATTCAGGAGCTGGGCGAGTTCAGCAAGGGGTCCCATGGCGTGCCCATTGTGGAACAGGTCCCACGGAAGCTGAAGCGGGTGTTTCAACAGGGTCCATGAAAAAGCTGATTCAACAGGGTGGACAGGATAGGCAGGATGGAATGGGTAGAGGTAATGAATTCGCAGGGCTGCTTATTTAGGGAATTCGATGGTTCTCAGAATTTGAGAATAGATCCCTTCGAATTTCTCCTTGTACGTGGCGCCCCGGTAGAACAGGACCGCCTTATAGGTTTGCCCGTTCGCTATAAAAACATCAACAACCCAGAAGCCTTCCGGAAATGCCTCGGGTTCCGCCCGGAATTCAGTTGCCACGATTTCTCCAGCCGCGGTGCTCAGCTCGATTTCCTGCCGACGATAACCATTTTGGGGTGTCAAAGCATTCAGCTTGACTACGTCTTCGATCGGCTTGCCTTGTTCGCCGCTGATGGTAATCGATGCGCCGCCAACGGGCACAAGATACTGGGCGGGACGTTTCTTCTCAGGGAAGCTGTCAATGGTCAGGATGGCTTTCGGAAGAAGGTCGCGATGCCAATTGGCAGGATAATGGATGACCAGCCCCGACCCTTGATCGTGGAATGCGATGAACTTTGGCATTGACTTGGCGAAGATGGCAGGACCTAGCAGTAATAAGGCGATAAGTGCGATGGCGACTCGTTTCATTTCGTTAGGCTCAAGAGTGGTTTCTGGAATTTTTCTGCCAACTTGGCTAAAGCCTTTTTGCGGGTCTCGTCGAACTGATAGCGCACATCGAACGGATCCCCTGTCAGGAGCTTCTGGACTTCCTTGATCATGGGCACATTTCTGCGCCAGGAGGCCTCTCCTTCATATCTCTTGTAGACCGCATCGGTCGTGATCAAATTTGCAGCAATATAACCAGATAGTGTTCTGAAAACCGTATCAGTCGGCGCCAAGTAATCAGAGTAAAGAACGTGTTTCAATTTGGTTTTCGATCCGGCAACATGCGAGAAGTGGCTGCTGTCACCATAGATATTGAATGGCCCACCATTGATGTGCGCATTGGTCGCCATGGAGCTTTCCGATTTGCAGATACCCAGTACGAGCGATGGGTCCACGCCCGTTTCCTGGGATTTCTTGACAAAATACTGTCCGGCCGAAGGTGTGAATACTCGCTGTAAGGGGGTAGATCCTGAAATTCCCTTGTAGCGCTTCAAGAAATCATCGATCACGTCTGCAAGGTTCTGTTCCCAGACTTCCAACGGCATGCCGTCTCCTTAAAACTCCAGCTAAATAATTAAGCCATGTTTGCAGATTAGCATAAAAACGGCATCAACCATGCAAAGCACGGGAAAAATCTTTGATGGAGTGTGTATCTCCGACCTTACAGCCTGCTTCATTCACGCAGGATCTGCCATCCAAGAATTCTGATCGCAGGAGCCCGTGCTAACCCACTTCAGCCAGTTCCGGTTTGGGCAGGCCTTCCAGGCAGGAGAGGCTGGCCAGGAGATCCTCTTCCGACAGGCTGTGATTCTTCAGTTTGCCGTCCAGGAAGTCCGCGTAGCCGTTGAGGTCCATGAGGCCGTGGCCGCTGAGGTTGAAGAGGATCACCCTCTCCTTGCCTTCCTCCCGGGCCTTGATGGCCTCGCGGATGGTCACGGCGATGGCGTGGCTGCTCTCGGGGGCGGGGATGATGCCCTCGGTG
>DCFP01000049.1:0-2291 GCA_002319925.1 Holophagaceae bacterium UBA1801
AGGACGTGGAGAACATCCTCACCAAACTCCTGCAGGTGGCCAACTACGATGTGGAGCGGGCCCAGCGAGGCATCGTCTTCATCGACGAAATCGACAAGATCGGCCGCAAGAGCGAGAACCCCAGCATCACCCGCGACGTGAGCGGCGAAGGCGTGCAGCAGGCCCTGCTGAAGCTCATCGAGGGCACCGTGGCCAACGTGCCCCCCCAGGGCGGCCGCAAGCACCCCCACCAGGAGTTCATCCAGGTGGACACGTCGAACATCCTGTTCCTCTGTGGTGGCGCCTTCGTGGGCATCGACGAGATCGTCAAGCAGCGCATCCGCGCCAAGGCCGTGGGCTTCGGCGCCCAGGTCACCTCCAAGATGAGCAAGGAAGGCTTCCTGAAATACGTGGAGCCCGAGGACATCATCAAGTTCGGCCTGATTCCTGAGCTGGTGGGGCGCCTGCCCGTGGTGGCGACCCTCGAACCCCTAGACCGCGAGGCCCTGGTGGCGATCCTCACCCAGCCCAAGAATGCTGTCACCAAGCAGTTCACGAAGCTCTTCGACATGGACGATGTGGAGCTGGTGTTCGAGCAGGCCGCTCTGGAAACCATCGCGGACCAGGCCATGACCCGCAAGCTGGGTGCCCGCGGGCTGCGTTCCATGCTGGAACAGATCCTGCTCGAGCCCATGTTCGAGATGCCCTCGGAAAGCCGCACGGGCAAGGTGGTGCTCCACATCACCCGGGAGCGCGTGGAGAAGGAACTGGGCCTGCCGAGCATTCCCATCTCCGCCGCGGGCTGATATTCGACCTCTTCAGGAAAGACAAAAAGAATCTCCCACCAAGGGCACCAAGAAAAGAGCACCAAGGACACCAAGAAAATTAATGCCGTGTTGTGCATTTCTTGGTGATCTTGGTGCCTCCTGGTGTTCTTGGTGGTAAGTCTTTGTCTTTTTGAACCCAAACCTGCGTGGATTAATCTGCGATGAGCCGGGCTCCGCGCCCGGCTCGTTCATTTCCTACCTTCAAGTAGGTAGCGCACCTTCTACGGGGCTTGCGCGGGGCGCGTACAATTGATTTGAGCCGATCATTCACGGCTCCATGGAGCAGCCCCTTGAGTACCCCCAAGATCCTCACCCTTCCCGCGATTCCAATCCGCGACATGGTTCTGTTCCCCGGCGGCCGCGTACCCTTTGTGGTGGGGCGCAAAGCCTCGGTGCGAACCCTCGAGCTGGCTATCAAGGCCGGCGACCACCTCGTGATGCTCACCCAGCGCGATCCCAAAGAGGAAGAACCCAAGCAGGAGAGTCTCTACACCATGGGTACGCTGGCCCTGGTGGAATCCCTCATCGCCCTGCCCAAGGACTACTACAAGGTGGGCGTGAAGGGCATCGCGCGGGTCCAACTGCAGCGCTACGTCGACGACGGCGACGTGATCCAGGCGGAGGTCGCCATCCTGAACGAGCCCCCCGCCGCCGGCGAAACGCCGCTGCTGGAAGCCTTCCACCAGACCACCGGCTCCTTCCTCGTGCGCAACCCCGACGCGAGCCGCCTGCTTTCCCTGGATCAGATCAAGGAGCTGCCCCTGGGCCGCGCCGTCGACACCGTGGCAGGTCTCGTTCCGGCCGAAGTGCGCGAGAAGCAGAGCGTGCTGGACCAGCTCGAGATCGAGCCGCGCCTGCACGCGATCATGAAACTCCTGGAACTCGATGCCGCCCGGCAGGCCGTGGACAAGGAGCTGGACGAGAAGACGCGGCAGCGCATGGACGAGGAGCACAAGCACTACGTCCTGGGCGAGAAGATGCGCGTGATCCAGCAGGAGCTGGGCAAGAAGGGCGAGAAGGACGAGATCACGCGGCTGCGCGAGCAGATCATCGAAGCGGGCATGAGCGAGGAGGCCGAGAAGAAGTCCCTCGAGGAGCTGGACCGCATGGAGACCATGCCGCCCCAAAGCGCCGAAGCCACGGTCTCGCGCACCTACATCGACTGGCTGCTGGCCCTGCCCTGGAAGCAGATGGCGGACGAACATCTGGATCTCGACGAGGCCGAACGGATTCTCGAGGAGGACCACGCGGGCCTGGAAAAGGTGAAGGCGCGCATCCTGGAGTACCTCGCGGTCATGCGGCGCCTGCGAGACATGGGCAAGCGCGAGGACGGCCAGCCCGCACCCCTGCGCGGACCCATCCTCTGCCTCGTGGGCCCTCCGGGCGTGGGCAAGACATCGCTGGCACGTTCCATCGCCCGAGCCCTCAACCGGCCCTTCCTGCGCTTCTCCCTGGGCGGTGTGCGCGACGAGGCGGAGATCCGCG
>DCFP01000049.1:2569-5389 GCA_002319925.1 Holophagaceae bacterium UBA1801
CACCGCCGCACCTACATCGGCTCCCTGCCCGGCCGCATCATCTCGCTCATGAAGAAGGGCGGCGTGCGCAACCCGCTCATGCTCCTGGACGAGGTGGACAAGATGGCCTCGGACTGGCGCGGGGACCCGAGTTCCGCGCTGCTGGAGGTGCTGGATCCCGAGCAGAACAGCAGCTTCCAGGATCACTATCTCGACGTGGGCTTCGATCTGAGCCAGGTGCTCTTCCTTTGCACCGCCAACGTGCGGCACCAGATCCCGCAGCCCCTGGAGGATCGCCTGGAGATCATCGATCTCTCGGGCTACACAATGCGGGAGAAGCTGGCCATCGCCCAGCATCACCTGGTGCCCAAGGCTCTCGAACGCCACGGCATGACGGACCTGGGCATCGTCTTCGAGGACAAGGCCGTGGAGAAGATCATCCAGGCCTACACCAAGGAAGCGGGCGTCCGGCAGCTGGAGCGGGAACTCAGCGCCATCCTCCGCAAACTCGCTCGGCACAGCCTGCAACCGAGCAAAGGAGAACTCGCGGGGGATGCCTTCGAGACCCATGTCCTGCCGGAACGGCTATCCAAACTCCTGGGCCCCGAGAAATTCCTGGAGACCCCGCCCACGGATCAGCCGCCGCCGGGCGTGGTGAACGGCCTGGCCTGGACGCCCACGGGCGGCGACCTGCTCACCATCGAAGCGGCGAGTCTGCCCGGCAAGGGCAACCTCAAGCTCACGGGCAAGCTGGGCGAGGTCATGCAGGAGAGCGCCAACCTCGCGCTGTCCTTCGTGCGGGCCCGGGCGGAGCGTCTGGGCTTGAAGGAAGACTTCCTCGAGAAGATCGACCTGCACGTCCACGTGCCCGAAGGCGCCATTCCCAAGGATGGCCCCAGCGCCGGTATCACCATGGCCACGGCGCTCATTTCCGTGTTGACTGGCATCCCCGTGCGCTCCGATTTGGCCATGACGGGCGAGCTCACCCTGCGCGGCATGGTGCTGCCCATCGGCGGTTTGAAAGAGAAATTGCTGGCTGCTCACCGCATGGGCTGCAAGGCCGTACTGATCCCCAGCGAGAATGCCAGGCATCTGGAAGAAGTCCCTGCTGAGGTGCGCGAGCAGCTCAGCATTCACCTGGTGAACCACATGGACGAGGTCATCCAGCTTGCCTTGACCCGGGTTCCGGAACCGCGCAAAATCTCGACGGAACCGGCCCCTGTAATCCCACCACCGCCCCTGACGGAGAACAAGTCAGCGAACACCCAGTAGAGAAAAGGCCCCGGAAACGGGGCCTTTTCTCTACTATGTTCAGCAGCGATCAGTCAACCACTGCAAACACGACCTTCTCGTTGACGAAACGGTCCTTGACCAGGAGCTTCACAGTGGCGGACTGCTTGTCGGGGGCCACGGTCACGGTGTAGTGCTTGTCGCGTTCCAGGGAACCCGGGACGACATTCACTTTGGAGATCTGCTTCACGCCCGCATCGGCGGCGGTGAAGGTGAGGCTGTCGCCGGAACGCAGGTCCAGGGCCTTGTCGAAGACCTTGTCGGACCAGTTGCTGCCGGCGCGGTCCCGGGCGAAGACGGGGATCACGATGATGCCGTCGGCCTTGAGCTTGTCGCGATTGCCCACGACGTAATGCAGGGAATTGAGCTTGGCCTTCTGGGATTCGGAAATGGCGGTCAGCTCGTTCATATCCTGGACGAGCTTGGTGCGTTCCACGCGCAGGCTGTCGATCTCGTTCGTGAGCCGGGCCTTGTCATTGTTCAGATCGTTGACGTCTTCCTGCAGCTTTTCGTTCTCGGCAACAGCGGTGTCACGCTCATTCTCGACCCGTTCCCGTTCCTGGCGGATCAGATCGCTGGGGCTGATCTTGGCGCGGCCCTGGGCGACCCAGGTCCCGTAGACGCCCTCATTGTAGAAGTGGTAGACCTCGAAACCGGGGGCCAGCTTCTCCATGATGTTCACTTTGTTGATGAGGGCCTTGGCCTTCTCTTCGGGCACGCCCTTCTTGCGCAGGAACCGGAGGGCCATGCTGTAGTGGTTGTCGCCGGAGTGCGCCATGTCGGGCTTCGGCAGGACGGCCCGGATCTTGGCGATCTGGTCGTTCAGCTCGGTGATCTCCTTGTCCTTGTCGATCACTTCCTGGAGCAGCGCCTTATAGGAGCTGTCCTTCTCGGCTTTGATGCGCTCCTCGAGCTTGGCCTTCTGCTCATCCGTGAGCTGGAGGGTCTGGGGATCGGTCTTGACGTCGGTGACGCCCGCGGCCTTCAGCTTCTCGTTCTGCTCGGCCCCGGCCTTGTTGGCCTCCTGGCTGAGCTTGTCCAGTTCGCCTACCTTCTGGGCCACCTCTTTCATTTCCTTGGGCTCTTCAGCGCCTCTCTTGCAGGCGGGCGAAAGCACAAGCATGGCGACGGCTAGGACACCGAATAGATATCGAAGAATGCGTTTCAGGGACATAGCTGGACTCCTGAAAAAATAGTGGTGATGGGAGGGGCGGGCTTGAAGCCTTAACACTAGCCGTTCCCTCATACCCTGGCAAGTCGGGGAAGATTTTCATGAGCGTTACAACCAAAGGGCGGCGTTCATCCAACTCGCTTGGCGACATGTGTATTGCTAATCTTGTACCTGCGCGAGGATCCGCGCATCGAACTGATCCGCATCCTAAATTCTCGGAGAAGCGTGATGACCAATTCTGGAAGACATCTCTTCACTTCGGAAAGCGTGACGGAAGGACACCCCGACAAGATCGCCGATCAGATTTCCGATGCGGTGTTGGATGCGGCCATCGCCGGTGACCCCAAGAGCCGGGTGGCCTGCGAGACCCTGGTGACCAC
>DCFP01000038.1:0-684 GCA_002319925.1 Holophagaceae bacterium UBA1801
TGCGGAAGTGCCTCAGTATCTTCTGCTTGGTGTCCCTGCCCTTCTGCTGGCAGATGACCATCATGGGCCGGCCTCCGATCCAGCCCAGCCCACCCACGATGGCCGCATCGTCCGCGAAGTTGCGGTCTCCGTGCAGCTCCTCGAACCGGGAACAGATCTTCCCGATGTAGTCCAGCGCGTACGGCCGCTTGGGATGCCGGGCCAGCTGCGCCCGCTGCCAGTCGGTGATGTTCGCGAACACGTCCGCCTTGAGCTTGTCCAGCTTCTTGGCGAGCCGCTCCCGCTCCTTGGCCTTGGCCGGATCCATCTCCAGCGCCCTGGCCTGGGCTTCCAGTTCCAGAATGGGCCGTTCCAGCTCGGCCAGATCCACGGGTTGTTCGCTCATGACACCTCTATCGCGCGACTCATTCAAGACGACTCTTCGAGTGTATTGGGGCGGCCCCGCTCTGACCAGGGTTCCTCCCGCCTCGATGGAAAGCCATGGCATGATGGAAGCTCGTCCACGCGGCCGTGGACGAGTCCAACCGCCGTATTTACTGAGGTTCGTCAATGCCTGCATCTCATCACAAGCTCGCCATCATCGGAACGGGGCCTGCGGGCTACACGGCAGCGATCTACGCCTCCAGGGCCAATCTGGCGCCTCTGGTCTTCGAGGGAAGCCAGCCGGGCGGCCAGCTGACCATC
>DCFP01000038.1:924-30118 GCA_002319925.1 Holophagaceae bacterium UBA1801
CAGCCGGGCGGCCAGCTGACCATCACCACCGAAGTGGAGAATTTCCCCGGTTTCCACGAGGGCGTGATGGGGCCTTCACTTATGGACGAGATGCGGGAACAGGCGGTGCGGTTCGGAACGACCATCCTGGCCGAAACGGTCGTGAAGGCCGATCTCGGGCACCGGCCCTTCCGCATCTTCACGGACAAGGGCGAGTACACCTGCGATGCCTTGATCATCGCCACGGGTGCCTCCGCCAAGTGGATGGGCATCGGCAAGGACGAGGAGCTGAGCCGCAAGGGCGGTGGCGTCTCGGCCTGCGCGACCTGCGACGGATTCTTCTACCGCGGCAAGGAGATCGCGGTGGTGGGCGGAGGCGACACGGCCCTGGAAGAGGCGACCTTCCTCACGAAGTTCGCCTCTAAGGTCACGATCATCCACCGGCGGGACAGGCTGCGGGCTTCCAAGGCCATGCAGGAACGGGCGCTCAAGAACGACAAGATCCATTACGCCTGGAACAAAGTGGTGGAGGACATCCAGACCCAGACTCAGGCCCTGCCCACGGGCGAGACCGTGGAGAAGATCCGGGCCTTGAAGCTCAAGGACACCGTGGATGGCGGCTATTCGGAACTGCCCGTGGAAGGCCTCTTCGTCGCCATCGGCCACCAGCCGAACACCAGCCTGTTCCAGGGAGCACTGCCCATGGATGCCGCAGGTTACCTGGAGGTCGAGAAGGGTTCGACCCGAACGCCCATCGAAGGCGTCTTCGCCGCCGGCGATGTCCAGGACCACACCTATCGCCAGGCCATCACCGCCGCCGGATCCGGTTGCATGGCCGCCATCGACGCAGAGCGCTGGCTGGCATCCCATGGATTGATAGAATAAACCAGGCAATCGTCGCAGCCTATTCCGGGCCTAGTTCGCTGGATATGGTAGTTTGAACCTGCCCACAATCCTCGGGATTCCCAAAACCCATGAACATCGTTGCCATCACCCAGCACAGCGATCTGGTGGAACGCGTGAGGACGGCCTTTGAGGGTGCGGGACACCATGTCCGGGCCATCGCTGAACCTCTCCAGGCCCTGGCGCAGGAAGTCTGGAACGACGCCCAGCTCATCCTCGTGGACGCGGTGGGGGACCCCCTTGACGGCATCCACTTCAGCAAGCTCCTGCGGGGAGAGTCCCGCCTGCTGTTCCAGAACGTGCCCATCTTCCTCGTGTTCGAGAACATCACCGAGGTCGATCCCAGGATCCTCATCGAGACCGATGTGGACGGCTATCTGCATGCCGGCGATGGGCTCCAGCGAATCCTGAACGTACTGAGTCCCGCAGTCGAAGGGCATCTCGTGAGGAAGGACCTGACCAAGGTTCCCGTGCTCGCCTCCGGTCTTTCGGATGCCCTCAATCAGCGGATCAGCAAGCTGGTAGACCACTTCGGCTTTGAACTCCAGACCTGTCCAGTGGAGGACCTGGCTGCGCGCCAGGAGAAGCAGCCGGCCCCCATCCTGCTGCTGGGACTGGATCCCTCGGGTGAACGGACCCTGGCCACCCTGCACGCCATGCAGGAACATCCCCACAGCCCCTACGTCATCCTCATCGGCAAGTTTCCCAACGAAGGCCTCCAGCGGATGCTCATCTTCGCCGGGGGCATGGACTGGGTGCCGCTCCCGCTCTCCAATCCGCTCCTGCTCCACGCCTGCCGCCGCGGCATGGAATGGATCCACATCAAGCGGGTGCACCGGGAGTTCCAGGCCCAGCTCAACGACATGCACGAGCGCCGCGTGCTGCTGGAAATGGAAACCTCCTCGCTGCGCAGCGAAGTGCTGACTGATCCACTGACGGAGCTCCTCAACCGCCGCGCCTTCAACCAGAACCTGGAGCTGGCCATCAACCAGTGGGAACGGCATCACCGGCCCTTCGTACTCATCTTCGGTGACATCGACTACTTCAAGCTCATCAACGACCGCTTCGGACACCCCGTGGGGGACCAGGTCCTGAAGATCCTGGCGGACCGGATCCGTAGTACCCTGCGCCGTTCCGATCTGGCCTTCCGCATCGGCGGCGAAGAATTCGCCATCATCCTCATGGAAACAGGCCTCCAGGCAGGCGCCGAGGTTGCGGACAAGCTGCGGCGCAAGATCGACGAGAACCCCATCCACCTGGAGACCGGCCAGTCCATCTTCCCAACCGTGAGCTTCGGCGTGGGTGCCCCCGGCGACATGGACGCCAACGCCCTCTGCACCGCCGTCGACGAAGCCCTCTATATCGCCAAGAACAAAGGCCGGAACCGCATCGAAGTGGTGATGCAGCAGAAATGATGTAGCTCTGGTGGTCCACGGGACAGACCCCAGCGGTCTCGTGGTCAGTGGCTGAACAACGTGAAGTCCCCCAGGGACTTCAGGGAGATCACGAATTCGATCTTGTTCTCCCGGGAGATGCTGCTGACGGCGTTCAGGGCGGAGTGGGTGTAGCGAACGGAATAGGCCACGCAGGGGGTCACGTAGGTGAGGCCCACCTGGGCGGACACGATGGTGCTGTAGTCGTAGTTGGCGTTGGCCTCGAGCCGGAGCCGGTCGTCCCAGAAGCGCTGCATGGCGGCCAGCTGGATGCCGTGCTGGCGGATGAGCAGGCTGTTGATGGCCGTGGAGAAGAAGGCGAGGCTGTACTGGCCACCGAAGTCGGTGCCCACGTTCACGGTCAGAGAGTTGTCCGTGTGCTTCTCCTCGAGATCGGAAGTGGCCTTGTAGGAGATGCGGATCTTGTCGGTGGGCTGGGCGTCGAGCTCGGTCTCGATGGTCGTCCACCCCTTCTCGTAGCGCCCGTCCGCCAGGAGGATGGGCCGGAAATGGTACTTCGAGGAGATCTTCCATCGCACGAGATCAGAGAAAAAGCTGGCCGAGGTGGACCGTCCCATGAGGTGCTGCATGAAGCCGATCTCGAGGCTCCGCTCGCCCATGGCACTGCCGCCCGCGCCGGGCCGGGAATCCACATCGTCGAACCGGGGGATCTCAGCATCCGCCGAGGAGCTGGAGGTCTCGGTGAAGGCGACGAAGGGTTCCACCAGGTGCTTCAGGTCGCCGGAATATTTCCAGAAATGCAGGTCCTCATACGTGCGGCCGATGGGCGGCCCGGAGAGTTTGAAACGTCCCGAGAGCAGGGAACGGTCGATGGCCTTGCCGTCCACCAGGAACTGGTTGAAGGAGGGATCCAGGGTGCTGCCCACCGCCGTCTGCGGCGTATAGAGGGGTTCGCGCAGGGAGGCGTCGTAAGCGGTGTAGCGTGCCAGGGTCTCCACATCGGCGCGGAAAGGTCCCCACTGCCCCAGTCTTCCGTAAAGCCGGGTGTAGACATCGGCCCGGTTCCAGGTGTACGAGGAGTCGGGAATGGTATCGACGTCGGGCGTCTCCAGTCGATAGGCCATGCGGCCGGCGCTGACTCCCGCGTCGAAATACAGCAGCCCTACACCAATGGGATACAAGCGGCTCTGGATCGTGGGGAAGGTCTGCTTCTCCAGGACGGAGGGCGAGTAGGTCGAGAAGTAGCTGCGCTGATCCGAGGCCGCGACGCTGAAGTTGGCGAAGGAGAAGCTCTTGCCGAGGTACAGGCTGCTATTGAAGTAGTTGCCGCCGAAATCGCCGACTCTCCGGCCATAATCCGATTCCAGCAGGCTATCCGATGCGTGGTTCAGATCCGCGGAGAACTGCCAGCCATCCTCGCGCTTCCAGAGATCCCGGAACTGATAGGCGTAGCGGTATTCGCCATCGGTGGACTGGTGGATGTACTCCGCGCTGAGGCTGCCCTCGTGGGTGGGTTCCGGATGCCAGCGGAGCTCCGCGGCCCACAGGGGATTCTCCTTCTGGTGGAATTCCGGCTCGAAGGTCACGTCCGCGGAGTTGCCCAGGGTCTGGAAGTACGGCAGCGCCAGGGTGACACCCAGCACGTTCGAATACTTCGGCAGGGTCGGCAACAGGCCCGAGGAGCGGGCCTCCTTGGCCGGATAGGTGCCCCAGGGCAGATAGAGCAGTGGCACGGGGCCGACGTACATCTTGGCGTTGTGGAAGGTGGCGAAATGATCCAGGTTGAGGCTCAGCTTCGACATGGTCAGGGACCAGCCGGGCTGCTCCTGGGCGCAGGAAGTCACCTTCACGTCCTGGAAATTCCAGCGCTTCAGGGTGTTGAAGGAAGCCTCGCCGGCCTTCAGGGTCCAGCTCGGATCGAATTCCAGTTCCAGAGCCCAGGCCTCGCCCGTACGCTGGCGCCAGTCCATCTTCAGCCGCTCGGCGCGCAGACGCAGCCCCTGTGCCTCGAGCCGGATATGGCCCTCGGCCTCGACCAGGTTCGTCTTGGGGTTGTAGTGGATCTTGTCCGCCACCAGCAGCAGGTCCGCACTCTGCAAACCGCCGCGCTGGATGGACCACCCGCTCGAGTCGTTCTGCACCTGCTCGCCGCGGTAATGCAGGGGCTCCGTGGAGCCTTCGGTGGTCACCATGGGCAGGGGCCGGTAGGGCAGCAGCTCCGCGAAATCGGGACCTTCGCTGATCTCCGGAGCGGGCGCGATCCCGGGCAAGAAAGGCATGGATTGCGCAGCCAGCATGAAGGAAAGGGAGCCGAGGAGCCCATGGCGCAACCCGCGCGCCAGGGTGCGCGGACCCACATGGCAGGCCTCGGCTTGGAGCCAATCCTTGATGGTCAGGAGATCACCTCAGGCCTTGGACTTGGCGCCGCGCGCCCGGGGTTTGGGGGATGCGGCGGGAGCATCCTCGCTGGCCGCGGTCTCCTTCTTCTTGCGCCCCCGTTTCGGTGCGGGCTTCTCCTCCTTGGCGGGCTCCGCTTGCACTTCGGGCAAGGGCTTGAGGCGCGGGCGGCCGCGCTTCTTGGGCGCAAGCGCGGTCTGCGTTTCAGGTTCCGATGCCGCCGCAGTGACGGGCGACGCGCCCAGCAGCTTGGGACGCGGAATCGGCGTCAACAGATCCGCCAACAGATCGGCAGTCAGAACGGGAGGTTCGGGCAGAGGCTCGGGTACCGGCGCAGGCGCCACTTCCACCACTGGACTTGGCATCTCATCCGCCTTCGCGGGTTCGTGCTTACGGCCCCGGTGATGGCGCGAGGGGCGCCCGGCGCCGCGTTCACTGGGGGATTCGGGAGCCGCTTCCGCGGACTTCAGGTCCTCGGCCCTCAGTTCGTCCTCGGGCTTCACGCTCTCGAACAGGGCGCGCAGGCGTTCGCGCTCGCCCAGGGCGGCGCGCTGAGCGTCACGGCGGTCGTACTTGATCTCGCCTTCGGGAACGTGCGCGGGTGATGCCTTCGCTTCATCACCCAGAGCCTTCTCGAAGGAGATGGGCGAATCGCCGCTCAGCACCACAGTCTCATCCTCGGTCTCCCGGGGACGCTCCACGGGCCGGGTGGCGGGCCGCTCGGGCTCCTCCTCGCGGCGCTCGATCTCGGCCGTCATCTCGCCGTAGCCCGTCTCGGGGTCCGCCAGAATGACGATCTGGGTCTCGTGCAGGCTTTCCAGTTCCACCAGGTCCTTGCGCTTCTGGTTCAGCACCGCCATGGCGATGGTGGGAGCCAGCTTCACCCGGATGGACTGGATGGCCTCGCGGCAGAGGATGGCCTTCACGCGGCGCACCACGCTCAACACCAGCGATTCCAGGTTCTTCACCTGGCCTGTGCCCTGGCACATGGGGCAGGTCTCGTGGGTGACGTGCTGGATGGAGGGCCGGATGCGCTGGCGGGTCATGACCAGCACACCGAAGCGATTGATCTTGCCCACCTCCATGCGGGCCTTGTCTTCCTTCAGGCATTCCACTAGGCGGTCCTGCACGGCGCGGTTGTTGCCTTCGCGCTTCATGTCGATGAAGTCGATGACCACGAGGCCGGCGAGATCGCGCAGGCGCAGCTGGCGCGCCACTTCCTCCGCGGCTTCCATGTTGGTCTTGAAGGCCATGTCCTCCACACCGTCGCCGGAGGTCTTGCCGGAGTTCACATCGATGGCCACGAGGGCCTCGGTCTGATCGATGACCAGCGCGCCGCCCGAGGGCAGCGAGACCTTGCGGGCGTAGATCCGGTCGATCTGTTCCTCGGTCTGGAACTTGGAGAACAACGGCTTCTTGCCCACGTAGTGCTTCAGTACCTGCTCGAACTGCGGCATGGTGCGCTTGAAGAACCCCTGGGCCTGATGGAAGGTGTCGATGTCGTCGATGTAGACCTCTTCCATATCGGAACTGAAGCAGTCCCGAAGGGTGCGCGTGACGACGTCGTCCTCCTGCCACGCGAGGCCCGGTCCCTGCCGGCGGCGGTACCGCGATTGCACTTCCTTGTAGGTGTCCAGAAGGTAATCCAGATCCCGCTGGAAGTCCTCCTTGGTGACGCCCAGGGAGGCCGTGCGCACAATGACGCCGAAGTTCTTCGGGATGTCCAGCTCATCGATGAGGCGCTTGAAGTATTCGCGCTCCTCGCGGCTTTCGATCTTGCGGCTGATGCCGTTCAGCGGATTGCCGGGGGTCAGCACCAGGTAGCGGCCGGGCAGACTGATCTGGGCGGTCATCATGGCGCCCTTGGTGCCCAGCTCCTCGCGCACGGCCTGGACCATGATCTCCTGGTCCCGGTTGAGCAAGTCCTGGATGCGGCCCCGTCGGCCGTCGGGGCTTACCAGATCCCGGGGCAGTTCGCCGATGGGCAGGAAGCCGTTCTTCTGGCCGCCGTAGTGCACGAAGGCGGCCTGCAGGCTTGCATCCACCCGGACGATCTTGGCCTTGTAGATGTTGCCTTTGATCTTTTCGTTGTGGACGGACTCGATGTCGAAATCGGAAAGGACGCTGTCCACGAGCGTCGCCACGCGGATTTCCTCCGTATCCGTGGCATTGATGAGCATGACTTTTCTTGTCAAATGATTCTCCTGGGGATAGGGCGGATGCGCACGTCCTGCGATCCGTCTTCCGAAATAGTTAAGGATGGGAATGAGGTTTGATTTTCAACACGTCGCAGGTATTTCCTGGAAATCCTGTGGAACGAGAAGTTCACCAGCGTGACGCGATAGGAGCCGGTCAACTCTGGCTTTTGAGGCATTGTCACAGGGAGGCGCGGCCACGGCAAGGGGTGTGGCCTCCATATCCCCCTTTTTCCTACTCTAAGAACCATTCTTGAACCTCTTTCTCCGCGCAAACCGTCTTCATCCGCAACTGATGTAATCGCAGAAGAACGGCCGGAAGTTTAGCGGATCAGTATTTCAGCTTCGTAAATTCTCTGTGACAAGGCAAACTTGTAGGGTTTGCTATCGCGGAGCATACATGTCCCTAAATGCGATCCTTCGCTGGCTGAAACCCCATGAAATGGTCTTTTTCGATCTGCTGGAAGGTTCTGCCGAAAACATCTATCACGCCACACTGCACTTCGACCGGGAGATCCGCACCGGCGACCCGGAGCGCTGGCCCGAACTCCGCCGGCAGATGAAGGAGTATGAGCACCAGGGAGACGAGTTCACCCATCAGGTCATCGACCGCCTGGACACGACCTTCGTGACCCCCATCGAGCGCGAAGACATCCTGGCCCTGGCCCACTCCCTGGATGACGTCGTGGATCTTTTGGACGCCATCTGCGAACGTCTGGTCCTCTACCGCATCCTCGAGATCCATCCGGCTGTGAAGGAGATCAGCTCCCTGGCCGTGGAAGGGGCCCACGAGCTGACCTACCTGATCCGCAGCCTGCGGAACATGTCCGACACCCAGGAGATCCGCCTGCACATCCGCCGCGTGCACGTCCTGGAGAACCAGGCCGATTCCGTCTACCACGCCGCCCTTTCCGAGCTGTTCAACGATCCCAAGGATCCCGTGCTGCTCATGAAGTGGAAGGAACTGTTCGACCTCATCGAAGACGCCACCGACCGCATCGAACTGGTGGCGAAGGTCGTGGGTTCCACCGTCATGAGAAACGCCTGATCCCATGAGTATTCTGCTTCCCCTTGGTTTCATCGTATTTCTCTCCCTGGGCTTCGACTACATCAACGGGTTCCACGACACCGCCAACGCCATCGCGACCGTGGTTTCCACGGGCGTGCTTTCCGCCCGGAACGCCATTCTCATGGCCGGAGTTCTCAATTTTGGCGGCGCCCTCATGGGATCGGCCGTGGCCATCACCATCGCCAAAGGCATCGCCGATTCACAGCAAGTAGTGCCCGCCGTGATCGTTTCCGCCCTCCTGGCAGCCATATCATGGAACCTGATCACCTGGTACTTCGGCATCCCATCCAGCTCCAGCCATGCCCTTGTGGGAGGCCTTTCCGGCGCAGTTGTGGCCCATGCGGGCAGTGGAGCCCTGCATACGACCAAGCTCAAGGAAGTGGCGACCTTCCTGGTCGTCTCCCCTGTGCTCGGCCTGCTCCTTGGCATGATCCTGATCGTGGCGATCCTGTGGATCTGCCGCAGGGTGGCCAGCAGTCGGGTCAACGTAGCCTTCCGAAAACTGCAATTGGTATCAGCGGCGACCATGGCCTTTGCCCACGGCACGAACGATGCGCAAAAAGCCATGGGCATCATCGCCCTGGCGCTGATCACCTACGGCAAACTGTTCGTCCATGGGAACCAGGTGTCTGTGCCCGTCTGGGTGAAGCTGGCCTGCGCCACGGCCATGGGTCTAGGCACCATGTCCGGCGGCTGGAAGATCATCAAGACCATGGGCAGCAAGATCGTGAAACTGAGGCCCATCCATGGTTTCGCCGCCGAGACCAGCTCGGCCATCGTACTGCTGACCACCGCTCATTTCGGCATTCCCGTGTCCACGACGCACGTCATCAGCGGCGCCATTATGGGTGTCGGCACCAGCATGAACGCCTCCGCCGTGCGCTGGGGCGTGGCCGGCAACATCCTGGTGGCCTGGGTCCTGACGATCCCAGTCAGCGCGCTCCTGGCAGCGGGCTTCCTGAAAATCGTTGCGCCCTGTTTCTAGCGCTGATCAAACACTAGAAAACGGGAACCGCGAACACGCGCGGAGGCGCCCCCGGGCGCTCGCGAAAAATTGAAATGTGTATCCGCGATCCCTGGGCGTTCTGACCTACTCGCTACGCAAGGTTGATTCGATTCAAGAGCCGAATACCCTTCGTGCCCGCCTGAAGGCGGATTCGCGTACTTTCGCGGTTCTTCTCTTTTTCTTTGACCTTCCGCGGATGGCGGCACATCAGGCCGCCTCGTGCCGTTCGGATGCGACCGGCATCCCGATATCCGCCAGCATGCGGTCCATGATGTCCGTAGCCTGGTAGCAGAGGGCTATGGCGATGGCTTGATGGTGGAAGGATTTGCGCTCGCTGGCAGGGGCCTGGAGATACTCCACGACTCGCGCGGCCATGTCTTGAGGATTCGAGCAGACCAGCCCATTGACCTGATCTTCCACCAGGTCGGCAGGGCCTTTCACCGGCTGTATCGCACTCCGGCGAACCGGGTCCCGGCTTCGCAAGGTGCCTGTGCACCTTGTTTCGCCACCCAGACAGCCGCTTTCAGCGGCTGTATCGCCGGAGCATCCGCATGTTCCGGCGGTAGGCGGCGCCTCTCGTGAAGTTGATGGCCACCTGTTTCGGGAAGCGGGTGATGGAACTGGCGATGTTGATGAAGGTGCGGACGGTGTGGGCGGCGCCCTTGCCCTGGCGGGTGGCGTTGTCGTAGTAGACCATCAGGGCGTTGCGCATGAGGGTCTTGGGCAGATTGAACAGTCCATAGGATTCCAGGACGTCGTGGTTGATGCGCCGCGTGCCGTCCTGTTCAGTGACGATGAGATCTTCCGGTTTCAGTTCCTGTGGCATGAATACTCCTGCCGCCTTGGTCATGTTATCGGATCCTGCGCCGCCAGCCTGAATTCATATCCGGCGGCCGAGTCATGGGAATGACCCGGAAACCGGGTCAAGCAATATTCATAGCTATTTTGGCGGATGCTCCCGGAAGACCAAACCCGGATTTTTCTCAGCGGTGGTCCGACGCTGCCAGTCGTTTTCGAAGAGGATGGCGGGATTGGTCTCGTTATCCTCCACCAGCTCGCCCCAGAAGCGGCTGGGTTCGGGCCAGCCCCCCTCGATCCACCGGGCCATGACGAAGCCCCGGGGCTCCAGGAGCACCGCACAGGCGTACTCGTCCTTGAGGCGGTGCTGGAGCACCTCGAACTGCAGGCGGCCCACGGCGCCCAGGATGGGCAGCGGCGCGCCACCCTTGGGCCAGAAGACCTGGACCACGCCTTCTTCCGCGATCTGCTGGAGCCCTTTCAGGAACCCCTTCCGCGCGCCGGGATCCGCCAGCCGCACACTGGCGAACTGCTCTGGCGAAAACCGGGGTACCGCGTGGAATTCCACAGGACCGACCGTGGACAGCACATCCCCGATGCGGAACATGCCGGGGTTGATGAGCCCCAGAATGTCGCCCGGGAAGGCCTCGTCCACGATGAGTCGCTCGCGGCCGAAGAACATGTGCGGGTAGTTGAGTTTGATGGACTTCTTCTCCCGCACATGCAGGGCGTCCATGCCCCGCTCGAAATGGCCGGAGACGATGCGGGCGAAAGCCACGCGGTCCCGGTGGGCCTTGTTCATGTTGGCCTGCACCTTGAATACGAAGGCCGTGAAGGTCTGTTCTGGTTGGATCTCGCCTTCACTGGCCAAGGGCCGCGCATGGGGCGCTGGCGCCATTTCCAGGAACTCGTCCAGGAATTCGGCCACGCCGAAGTTGTTGAGGGCCGAGCCGAAGAACAACGGCGACTGGCGACCCGCCAGGAACTCATCCTTGTCGTAGGCAGGCAGAACGTGCTCCATCAGGTCGAGATCATCCTTGAGCTGCTGCCATTCCTGGGCTGTGAGCAGGGCCTTGATCTCGGGATCGTCCAACCCGCCCTGCCCGGCCACCCGCGCCTTCCGGCCCGCCTTGGTGCGCTCGAAGACCTGGATCTGGCCCGTGGCGCGCACGTAGACGCCCTTGAAGTCCGTGCCCGAGCCGATGGGCCAGGTCATGGGCACGGCGTGAAGTCCGAAGAGATCTTCCACTTCGTCGATGAGTTCGATGGGCTCGCGTCCAGGCCGGTCCAGCTTGTTCACGAAGGTGAAGATGGGGAGCTTGCGCTCGTTGGCCACGCGGAAGAGCTTCTTGGTCTGCTCTTCCACGCCCTTCGCGCAATCCAGGAGCATCACCACGCTGTCCGCCGCCGTGAGCGCGCGGTAGGTGTCCTCGCTGAAGTCCTGGTGGCCCGGCGTGTCCAGCAAGTTGATGACATGGTCCTTGTACTCGAACTGCATGGCCGCGGAGGTGACGGAGATGCCGCGTTCCTGCTCGATGCTCATCCAGTCGGACTGGGCCATGCCCGCCCCTTCCCGGCCCTTCACGGAACCCGCCCGGTCGATGGCGCCGCTGTAAAGCAGCAGCTTCTCCGTGAGCGTGGTCTTGCCGGCATCGGGATGACTGATGATTGCAAACGTCCTGCGTTTCTGGATTTCGTCGGATAGAGCCATGGATCCATCACAAAAAAGGAGCGGCCCGGGCCGCTCGGAACTCATTCTACCTTGGAAACGATTCGGGAGCGCGGAGACCCAATGACTCTATCCATATAAGAGTCACGTTGGTCATGGCCACTCGGCTCCCTGCATCCCATGAGAACCCGGTGGAGCCAGGAGGCTGCTTCATGAATGCACCAATGATGCTGATTCTGATGGTGCTTTCCGCGTTCGCCTTTCGAGGAACCCTGATGGCCAAGACCGGACCTGTCCTCGTGGAACTCTTCACCTCCGAGGGATGCTCGAGCTGTCCCCCCGCAGACACACTGCTGGCGGAACTGGACCGCACTACCAACGCTGAAGTCATCACCCTCAGCGAGCATGTGGACTACTGGAACCGCCTCGGCTGGACGGATCCTTTTTCCTCGGCCGCCTACAGTCGGCGCCAGGAAGACTACGCGAGGAGGTTCAGGCTCAGTAGCATCTACACACCCCAGATGGTTGTGGACGGTTCCCAGGAAATGGTGGGCAGCGATCGTTCCAAGGTCGTCAAGACCGTGGCGGAGGCGTCCAAGCATCCCAAGATCCCCGTGTCGATCCAGATCGGGCAAGCCTCGCCAGCCCGCGTGAAGGTCGATGTGGGTGTGCCGGCCTTCGAGAAAAGTGGGCCGGCTGAGATCATTTTGGCCGTCACGGAGGGGCCGCTGCAGACCCGCGTGACCGGCGGTGAGAATGCGGGCCATGTGCTCAATCATGTTTCCGTGGTCCGCAAATGGCTCGCGCTAGGCCGCATCGCGAGTCCCGTTCCATTCCATGATGCGCCGCTGGTGGCCCTGGACGCTGGCTGGGATCCCCGGCACGTGAAGGTCGTAGTATTCGTGCAGGAACTTGGTACCGGCAGGATCCTGGGAGCGGCCTCCATCCCTCTGCAGGGCGAGTAGGAGTCTCGAATGCTCATCAAGAAGCCTGACGATATCAAGGGGAGTGAAATCACCCGCAAAGGAGATCAGGAATCCTTCCTCTCGCGCCGTACCTTCCTGCGGGGCGCGGCCCTCGCCGCGACGGCCGCTGGCACAGCCTGGCTGTACCGCCGCCTGGCCTTCCCGGAAGCGGTCACCCAGAGCGGGGAGAAGATCGGCGGCGTAAAGGTTTCACAGCCACCGATCCGGGAAGCCCTCACGTCCCTGGAGGACATCACCCACTACAACAATTTCTATGAATTCTCCACGGACAAGGATGCCGTGGCTTCCAAGGCGAGGAATTTCGTGACACGGCCATGGACCTTGGAAGTGGGGGGCCTCGTTCACAAGCCCAGAACCTTCGGCATCGAGGAGCTGCTCAAGCTGCACACGCAGGAAGAGCGCATCTACCGGCACCGCTGCGTCGAGGGGTGGTCCATGGTCATTCCCTGGGTGGGCTTCCCACTGGCAAGCCTCCTGAGCGAGGTCCAGCCCATGTCCGGGGCCTCGTACGTGGCATTCCAATCCCTGGCGGACCGCAAGCAGATGCCCAATGTGAGCACGGATATCCTCGATTGGCCCTACGTGGAAGGTCTTCGCCTGGACGAGGCCATGAACTCGTTGACGCTCCTCTCCACCGGCCTCTACGGCGAGACGCTGCTCCCCCAGAACGGGGCTCCCCTGCGGCTGGTCGTCCCCTGGAAGTACGGCTTCAAGGGCATCAAGTCGATCGTGAAGATCACCTTGATGGATCGGCAGCCGCCCACCACCTGGAACATTGCCAATGATCACGAGTACGGTTTCTACTCCAACGTGAATCCACAGGTGGACCACCCCCGCTGGAGCCAGGCCACGGAACAGCGGATCGGGGTATTCGGACGGCGCCCCACGCTCATGTTCAACGGCTATGCGGACCAGGTCGCTTCCCTCTACACGGGGATGGACCTGCGCGCCAATTTCTGAGGCCGCCATGAAGGATGCTTCCTTCCACAAGCTTCTCGTATTCGTGAATGGCCTTGTGCCTCTGGCCTTTCTCGGCTGGGATGCCTACCATCACCAGCTCGGCGCCAACCCCACGGAATTCGCCACACGAACCACGGGGGTGCTGACGCTGGTGTTCCTGACACTCTCCCTGGCGGTGACGCCCCTGCGCAAGGTCTTCGGTCAGCCCTGGATGGCACGGGTCCGGCGCATGCTGGGGCTCTTCAGTTTCGGCTACGGCACCCTGCACCTCTGCACCTACCTTTGGTTCGACAAGGCCTTCCAGTGGCCCGTCATCCTGGCCGACATCGGCAAACGGCCCTTCATCACGGTGGGCATGGCCACGTTCCTGATCCTGCTGCCCCTGGCGATCACGTCCAACAACCGCGTCATCCGCTGGATGGGCGGCCAGCGCTGGAACAAGCTCCACAAGCTGGCCTATCTGGCCGGCATCCTGGGGGTCGTCCACTACTACATGCTCGTCAAAGCCGACACGCGTGTTCCCCTGGCCTTCGGTGGGGCGTTGGCGATCCTTCTGGGCTACCGGCTGCTGAACCGCTGGTTCCCGCGCTGGACAGAGTGGCCCAGCCCCAAGCCGAAAACGCTCCCGCATTGATCAACTCGGATCCTGTCCCGGAAAATCCTGCGCCTGTTTCGGAAAGGATTATCCTTTGAGTTGAGCCCTCTCCATGAACGAGCCCCAGGCAGGCCAGCCCGCGACGTACTTTGCGCCCCCCGAGCGGTCGGAACCGGCCGAGCTTGCCCGTTTGGCGGAGACCTGCGTCAACAACGCCATCATCGAAGTCGTGCTGGAATCCCTGGACAGCCACGTCCTGGTGCTGGATGCGCGGCGTCAGATCCTGGCGGCCAACCCGGTGGTCCTGAAGGATCTTGAACTTCTGGAAGGCGAACCGCTGCTCGGTGCCCGGCCCGGCGAGGCCTTTGGGTGCGTCAACCTCGCAGAGGCCCCCTCCGGTTGCGGCACGTCCGAGGCCTGCCGCAACTGCGGCCTGGTGCTGGCCGTCCTGGCCAGCCAAGCCACCCATGCACCGGCGGAAGGGGAATGCCTGCTGAGCATGCGGCGGCACCAGGAGCTGGAGGGACGGGAGTACCACGTGAGGGTGACGCCCATCCGGATCGAGGAGGATCTGCTCCAGGTGGCCGTTCTACGGGATGTGAGCGACACCAAGCGCCGGGAGGTGCTGGAATCCACGTTCCTCCACGACCTCAACAACGTCCTGCAAGGCCTGAACAACTGGACCGAAGTGCTCCAGGCCTCACCGGGCGGTCTCTCACGAGTAGCCCAGCAGATCGTGACCCTGTCGAGCTGGATCACCCAGGAGGTCGCCCTGCACCGGGTGATCGTTCAGGCCGAGCAGGGCAATCTCGTCACCCACCCTGAACCGCTGAAAGCCAATCCCTTCCTGGAAGGACTCCTGCTCGCCCTCGAGGGGCATGGCGCCCTGAATGGGAAGGCGTTGGCCGTGGATCCCCTGCCGCCGGAAGACGGTTTCATTTGCGACCCTGCTCTCCTGCGCCGGGTGCTGACCAACATGCTCGTCAACGCCCTGGAGGCCAGCACCGTTGGAGCCACGGTAAGGATCACGTTCAGCCAGGAGAAGGCCGGGCCTCGATTCCAAGTCCACAACCCGGGATGGATTGTCCCCGAGGTGGGCAACTCGATCTTCCATCGCTCCTTCAGCACGAAGGCTGCAAAAGGGCGCGGACTCGGGACCTACATTATGAAATTACTGGGGGAGAACTACCTGCGTGGCGCCGTGAACTTCCGCAGCAGCGAAGGGGAAGGCACGTGTTTCTGGATCCAGCTGCCCCGGGATGCATCCGAACCGGGTTGATGGCTGGAAACGGCATCGTTGTGCCAAGAATCTCTGGAACGCATCGGGACCCTGCCCGGATAATGGCCCCACAAGGCGGTATCCAACGTGGCCCGAATCCTGGTAATTGAGGACGAACCGGATCTCCAGAAGATCCTGGACTACAACCTGCGGAAGGCGGGCCACGCCGTATTCCAGGCTCTGCGCGGCCAGGATGGCCTTGAACAGGCCCAGCGCATGAAGCCGGACCTCGTACTCCTGGACATCATGCTGCCCGACTTGCAGGGCACCGAGATCTGCAAGCACTTGAAGGCCGATCCGGAAACCCGGGGCATTCCAGTCATCATGCTCACCGCCAAGGGTGAGGAAATCGACCGCGTGCTGGGCTTCGAGCTGGGCGCGGATGATTACGTCGTGAAGCCCTTCAGCGTGCGGGAACTGATCCTTCGCATCCAGGTCATCCTGCGGCGGCAGGAGCCGGTGACCGAGCAAGGTGTGATCCACTTCGGCTGCCTCAAGATCGATCCCGAGGCCCACCAGGCGTGGGTTGACGGGGAGGAGGTGCGGCTGACGCTGACGGAATTCCGCCTGCTGCTCACCCTCTACGAGCGGCGCAACCGCGTGCAGTCCCGCATCACGCTCCTGGAGGATGTCTGGGGCATGAACACCGAAGCGGAGACCCGCACGGTGGACACCCACGTGAAACGGCTTCGCGAGAAGCTCGGCAATGCGGAGGCCTATATCGAGACCGTCCGGGGCGCTGGTTATCGCTTCATCGGCAATCCACCGGAGACCCGCCTATGAAGTTGGGAGTCCGCACCAAGCTCTTCCTGATGTCCCTGGGTCTCATCGCCCTGGCCCTGCTGGTTTCGGATCTCTTCCTGGTTCCCAGGCTGGATCATTTGCTGGTGGATCGCGTAAAGGAGGACCTTCTGGTCCGCGCCAGGCTCATGGAATCCGATGTTTCGGAACTGTCGAAAAACAACCGTTCCAGCTCAGCGGATGCGTGGGAGGAGTTGGCCAAGTCCCTGGGTCAGCAATCGAACGCGCGCGTGACTCTGATTCCCGTATCCGGAAAAGTCCTCGGGGATTCCAGCCTGGATGAGCCCGCGGTCTCGGCCCTGGAAAACCACGCCACGCGGCCTGAGGTCATCGAGGCCTTCGCCCAGGGCGAAGGCGCATCCATGCGCTACAGCGCCACCCTGCAGCAGCGCATGATGTACGTGGCCCACGCCTTCAAGGGCAGCGATGGCAAGGTGGCAGGTGTCGTGCGCGTGGCGTTGCCGCTGTCGGATGTCGATCTGGCGGTGAGCCAATTCCGCAAACTGATCCTCATGGCTTCTCTGCTCGCGCTCGCCGCGGCGATGGTGCTCAGCAGTGCCGTCGCACACTGGATTTCCAGCTCCCTGCGCGCCATGGCGCAGGCCGCAGCCCAGATGGTGCAAGGCGACCTCGAGCGTCGCACCCGCGCCCACGGCAGTGATGAACTGGCGGAACTGGGCCATGCTCTGGACCTCTTGGCCACGAATCTCCGCGATGCCATGCGCGATCTGCGCTCGGAACGCGATCTCCTGCGCGGCATCCTCGCGAGCATGCTGGAAGGCGTACTGGTCGTGGATCAGCGGGATCACATCGTACACATGAATCCAGCCATCCGGACCATGCTGCTCCTGGGCGAGGCATCCATCGGCCGGCCCATCATCGAGATCATCCGCAACGCGGACCTGATTGCACTTCTAGGCCGTTCCCGCACCGGCAAGGACCTCTCCGCCATCGAGTTGGACCTCGGCGGCTTCAAGCCCCGGCGCCTTCTGGCCCACGCCTCCCCTTTGCCCGATCGCCCTGGCGACATGCTGGTGGTGCTCGTGGATGTCACGAACCTGCGGAGGCTGGAATCCATCCGCAAGGATTTCGTGGCCAACGCCAGCCACGAGCTGCGCACGCCCGTGGCTTCGATCCGTTCCGCCGCCGAAACCCTGCGTTCGGCCATGGACGATCCCGAGGCCGCCATGGGCTTCGTGGACATCCTGGAACGCAACTCGGAACGGCTCCAGCGCCTTGTGGACGACCTGCTGGATCTCTCCCGCATCGAGTCCCGGGAATTCGCCCTCCGCGCGGAGAATGTTGATTTCGCGGAGTTCCTGGACCACATCCTGCCCCTGCATCAGAACCGCTTCGATCTCAAGCACATGCTCCTGATCCGCGAGGTTCCGAAGACTCTGAATGTGCGTGGCGACCGGCGTGCCCTCGAGATGATCTTCTCCAATCTCCTGGATAATGCCGTGAAGTACTGCCCCGAAGGCACACCCGTCCGCATCGAAGCCACCGAATCCAACGGCAGAGTGCGAATCACCGTCGCGGATCGTGGACCCGGCATTTCCGCCCACCACCTGCCCCGCATCTTCGAGCGCTTCTACCGCGTGGATGCAGGCCGTTCCAGGGATCTCGGCGGCACAGGCCTCGGCTTGGCCATCGTGAAACACCTGGCGGAGGCCATGGAAGGCAGTGTCGGCGTGGAAAGCGAGCCGGGAGAAGGAACGCGGTTCTCCGTCACCCTGCCCATCGCGAATTGAATCCGGGCACTACAAGGTGATCCTCATCGGCTTCACCGACAACGTGGGCCGCAAGGGAATTAACCTGGATCTCCCCCGGAAACGCACGCAGAAAGTGTCCGACGAACTTGTCACCAAGGTCGTCACCAAGCCCTACTTCGAGGTGGCCACCGAGGGCTACGGCCCGGCGTACACCGTGGCTTCCAACGAAACCGAGGACGGCAAGAACCGGAACCGGCGTGGAGATCTGGTTTCAAAAGTAAATCAGCCAGAACACCTCCTGCAGTAGCAGGGAGACGGAAAGCCTGCAATGGAAGGGCGCAGCGTGGGTCGTCACAGAGACGACACACGGCTGTTTCTTGATTGCCACGCATCGGCACGACATTTGGCATGAGACGTCATGGAGGCGCCTATGTCCATACTTACAGCCCTTTTCCTCCAGACTCGGAAGCCCGCGCTGATCAACCTCCTGTTGATCCTGCTTGGGATCGCCCTGGCCTTTCTGATGATTCCCGGATCCGAAGGACACGGAATCAGCGTCCGGTAGGTCTATCCTGCAATGCCTCGGGCGATGTCACGGTCACCGGTGGCACGCTGGATTCCACGAACTCGTCACATCCCTGCCATCGCGCCTTCACATGGAGTCCCGATCCTGGTCACGCAAGCACGGTCTGCTAGCGCGGCGAGGAGGATCCATGATCGACATCGTCCATGACGCCGAAAAACGGCTCTTGAACACCATTTCGTTGAATCTTCTGCTCGATGGTTCCGATGTGCGGTTCCGCAAGGCCCTCATCGGGGCTTTGATCCGGGAGGGGTTCGAACTGGACGAGCCATTTCCTTTCCTTCAGCACCCCAAGGAAATCCTCGACGCGATCCACTGGATGGGATCCCTCGACTTCGGCGACACCTGGGAATCCTTCAAACAGGCCCTGCTGGCGGCCGGGCGGATCGGCATCCTCGTGGATCTGAGCATCCGCAAGAAGGCGCCACGGCCTGCACTGGTGCCCTTCCAGCCGCTTCCCCACGCGCTGTTCAAAACCCATCAACTGGAAACAGCTTGAACGATCCATTCGTCACCCAGAAATCACACATTCTCCACGGCCTGGTCACGGGCCGTGCGTCCTATTGCATGAGCAGCCGGAATGCATCCGGATTTTCGAAAGGGACTGCATGAAAAACCATTCGACATCGACAGCCTCCAGAGCCTCGCGGGCAATCCTCGCCTCGGCCCTCGCTCTCGCAGGCCTGGGCCTGGCGGCGCAGACCCTTCCGGTCAAGACACCTGCGAAATTCGACGAGCTGGTCTCAGCGGCCAAGCGTGAAGGCGAGCTCACGGTCATCGCCCTGCCCCACGACTGGGTGAACTATGGCGAGATCATCCAGAAGTTCTCCGCCAAATACCGCATCAAGATCAACGGACTCAACCCCGATGGCAGCTCGGGCGAGGAGATCGAAGCCATCAAGGCGAACAAGGGCAACAAGGGCCGGCAGGCTCCGGATGTCATCGATGTCGGCCTGTCCTTCGGTCCCACGGCCAAGGCGGAAGGCCTGCTCTCTCCCTACAAGGTTGCCACCTGGAATTCCATCCCCAACGATGTGAAGGACACCGACGGCTTCTGGTATGGCGATTACTACGGCGCCCTGGCCTTCGAAGTGAACCGCGATGTCATCAAGAACGCACCCAGCGACTGGAGCGATCTCCTTAAGCCCGAATACAAGGGCAAGGTGGCCCTGGCCGGCGACCCCCGCACCGCGAACCAGGCCATCATGTCCGTGGGCGCCGCGGCTGTGGCCAATGGCGGCAGCTTCGACAAGGTGCAGCCTGGCCTTGAGTTCTTCAAGAAACTGAACAGCGTTGGCAACTTCGTGCCCATCATCGCCGTGCCCGGCACCGTGGCTTCCGGCGAGACGCCCATCACCATCCGCTGGGACTACAACGCCCTCAGCAACCGCGACAAGAGCGCCGGCAATCCGCCCATCGATGTGATCGTGCCCAAGTCCGGTGTGGTGGCAGGCGTCTACATCCAGGCCATCAGCGCCTTCGCGCCCCATCCCTACGCGGCCCGCCTCTGGATGGAATACCTCTATTCCGATGAAGGCCAACTGCTCTGGTTGAAGGGTTACGGCCATCCGGTCCGCTTCAACGACCTGGCCAAGCGCAACGCGATTCCCGCCGACCTGAGCGCCAAGCTGCCGCCCGCCTCCGCCTACGCCAAGGCCGTGTTCCCCAGCATCGAGAAGCAGGACGCCGCCAAGAAATTCATCGCCGCGAACTGGGACACCATCGTCAACGTGGACGTGCACAAGCAGTAGATGAAATAAAAAACATGGACAGCATTCCGGTATGCAACGGGAAGGCGCGCGCGTCGCGCCTTCCCGCCTTTGGTCCCTGGCTGGGCCTCCTGCCCTTCCTCCTCTTCGCCCTGGCGTTCATGCTCCTGCCCTGCGGTTCCATCCTTGTGGGCAGTTTCCAGGACGCCTCCGGGCACTTCACCTTCGCCAACATCGCGCACCTGGGCCGCGCGTCGATCCTCAGTAGCTTCCTGGTCACTATCGAAGTGAGCGCTGTCACGGCCCTCGGCGGTACGGTTCTTGGTTTCCTGCTGGCCTACGCCATCACCCTCGGCAAACTGCCGAAGGAACTGCGCTCGATGCTGCTCACTTTTTCCGGTGTGGCCTCCAATTTCGCGGGTGTGCCTCTGGCCTTCGCCTTCATCGCCACCATGGGCCGCATGGGCATGGTGACCTTCGTGCTGAAGAGCGTTTTCGGGATCAACCTCTACGAAGCAGGCTTCAACCTCTACAGCTTCTGGGGTCTCTGCCTCACCTACCTCTATTTCCAGTTGCCACTGATGGTGCTCATCATCACGCCCTCCCTGGACGGCGCGCGCCGCGAATGGCGGGAAGCCTCGGAGAGCCTGGGCGCTTCCGCGTTCCAGTACTGGCGGCATGTGGCGTTGCCCATCCTCATGCCGTCCCTGCTCTCCTCGATGATTCTGCTCTTCGGGAACGCCTTCGGAGCCTATGCCACGGCCTACGCGCTCACCGGTGGCCTGCTGAATCTGGTTCCCATCCTGATCGGCGCCCAGATCCAAGGCGATGTGCTCCATGATCCGAATCTCGGCTATGCCCTTGCACTGGGCATGGTCGCCGTGATGGTCCTTTGCATCGTCGCCTACCAGTTGTTGCAGAGGCGCTCCTCACGGTGGATCGCATGATCAAACGACGTGGCTGGTCATGGTTCTGGTTCTTCCTGGGCGCTCTGTATTTCCTCGTGCCGCTCTTGGGCACGTTCCTGTTCTCCCTCCGGGGCAAGCGCGGAGCTCTGAGCTTTTTTGCCTACTCGCGCGTCTTCGCCGATTCGCAGTTCCTGCAGACCTTCTCCTTCTCCTTCAAGATGGCGCTGCTGACGATCGTAGCGGGCATTGCGCTCACGCTGCCCACGATGATCTGGGTCCATCTCCGCCTACCCAAAGCTAAGCCAATCCTCGAAGCATGCTCCCTCTTGCCTTTCGTCATTCCGCCCATCGTCCTCGTCTTCGGTCTGATCCGCATCTACAGCGGCCCGCCCTTCGCGCTGGCCTCCAGTCCCCTCCTGCTGGTGGCGGGCTACATCGTGCTCTCCTTCCCCTACATCTACCGCGCCATCGACGCAGGACTGCGATCCATGGACCTGCGTGGCTTGACGGAAGCCGCCCACAGCCTGGGGGCCGGATGGGGCACGATCCTGTTCCGCATCGTCCTGCCGAACATGCGCGTGTCGCTGCTCAGCGCAGTGTTCCTCACTTTTTCCATTGTCATCGGGGAACTCACCCTGGCCGTGATGCTGGCCTGGCCCGCCTTCGGGCCTTACATGGCACTGATGGGCCGCGATCTGGCTTACGAGCCGGCAGCACTCGCCATCCTCAGTTTCCTGCTCACCTGGGGCCTGATCGGACTGATCCAGTTCGCCAGCCGCGGAATCACAGGACACAGCACTGGCCTCGGTGGAACCCATTGAAACAACCATAGCGTGACCACCGTCCCCACTTGCTTTTAGCCCTTTCATCCTTTTTATCCCTGTTGAACAAAATCTTTCCCACGAGAGAACCGAGACGTGGAAGAAATGCGAAAAGCAAGATGAACAGGGATGAAGGGGATAAAGAAAAAAGTAATCCGTGGTCACGATTCAACCCCTGTATGTGAGGACCCATGGCCTTCCTAGAAATGAAAAATCTCGTCAAATGTTTCGGTGCTGCAACCGCCGTCGAGAACTTCTCCCTGGAAATCCGGGAAGGGGAATTCATGTCCTTCCTGGGCGGTTCTGGTTGTGGCAAGACCACGACCTTGCGCATGATCGCCGGTTTCGAGCAGCCCACGGAGGGTAGCATCCGCATCGGGGGTGCCGAAGTTTCGAACCTGCCCGCCAACAAGCGGGGCGTGGGCATGGTGTTTCAGAACTACGCGCTGTTCCCGAACATGACCGTCCACAAGAACATCGCTTTCGGCTTGATGGTGATGGGCTGGAAGACCGCGGACATCGAGCACCGAGTCGAGGAAATGCTCGCTCTCATCCACATGGAAGAATTCCGTGAGCGCTATCCCCACCAGATGTCCGGGGGCCAGCAGCAGCGCGTGGCGCTGGCCCGCGCTCTCGCGCCCAAACCCAAGATCCTGCTCCTGGACGAGCCGCTCTCAGCCCTCGATGCGAAAATCCGTACCCGATTGCGGGAAGAGATCCGCGCCATCCAGCGTCAGATGGGCATCACGACGGTATACGTGACGCACGACCAGGAGGAGGCCCTATCCCTGTCCGATCGCATCGTCGTCATGCGCGCCGGAAAAATCGAGCAGGTGGGCACGCCCTTCGAGATCTACAACCGGCCCGCCAACGCCTTTGTGGCATCCTTCATCGGCACCTTGAACATCCTGGATGCCCATGTCGTGGATGCCCAGCGAGGGCAACTGCTCGTGGAAGGCCAGGAAGTCATGGCCTGCGGACCCGTTCCATCCGGCCAGGTGAAACTCTCCCTGCGACCCGAGATGCTCTCGCTCGGAACGCATCCGTCGAACGAGAATCAACTGCGCGGGCAACTTTCCAATGTCATCTTTCTTGGCTCCATCGTGCGCTTGGTGATTGGCACAGGCTCGCGTGAAATCTTCCTCGACACCTTCAACACACCGAAGCTGGAACTGCCTTCCGTGGGATCACCCGTTTCCATCGGCTTTCCGCGCGAAGCGTGCCTCGTGATGGAGTGACCGTAAGCGATACCTAGGTCGCTTGGCCGTAAAGAAGGGTGGGCTACTGCGCCGATCCTAGGAACAGCCTGGTCATTTTTATCGTCGTCCATCGCTGTTTATCGCTGGCTTGATTTTCATTTTCAGACCGACTGACTGATGGGGTTGTTCCATCCATGACTATGGATTTGAACGGCACCCGTGAAAAAGGAATGAAGCCAGCGATGCACAGTGATGGGAAAGGCGAACGCCAGCAGGTTCATGCACTGGTGTGAGGTGATGGTCTAAGTCTACGTCTTTGTCACACACCGGCCATGGTTCCTTCACATCGGACCACGATGCTTGGGCAGGAGGAAACACATGGTCCCCGCCGCCCTGACGCCCGTGCCCACCCCGACCACAGCGAACCGCTTCACCGTGCGTTCCCTCGAATCCGGGGACTACGCGCACCTGCAGCGTCTCGAGAAGGAGATCTGGAGCGACGATCCCATCGGCATGCTGTGCCCCTTCTACATGAGGCTCTGCACCGAGCAGTATGCGGACTGGTGCTTCATGGCTTTCGAGGGCGAACGGCCAGTGGGCTACGTCCTCAATTTCCCCAACCGCAAGGTCAATTATTGCGCCACGCTGGCCGTGCATCCGGATTACCAGAAGAGCAAGGCGAACTACCTGCTGCTCCGCGCCATGATCGTCAAGCTTCTGCAGGAAGACATGGAGGAATGCCGCTTCCTGGTGGAGCCCGACAACATCGATGCCCGCAGCGTCCATGAAACCCTCGGCGCCCGCGTTGTCGGTGAAGTGCGCGACTTCTACCGCGAGGGCGACACGAGGCTCTGGTCCGTCATCACGAAAGACGATCTGGAACGCATCCGCACGAAGTACACGAAGCTGAGGCTCGTTTCGTGAACTTCGTTTCCACGCCTTTTCCGGAATCCTCCACACTGGAGCCGGAATCACGCAGCCCCGTCTCTCTGCTCTCTCGCCTCGGCCGCACGGTCTCCGTCCTAGCCACAACGGCCTGGGCTACGATGCGCGTGGGTGCTTGCGAAGATCCGAATCCCCTGATGCACCGCTGGGCGATCTCGGTCCTAGCGTCACTCCGCGTTCGAGTCGAGGTCCAGGGAGAGTTGGATCCGTGGCCTCAGTTGTGGATCGCCAACCATCTCAGTTGGCTGGATCCCTTGGTGCTCATGAGCCTTCGCCCCATGGGGGCCATGGCCAAGCACGAGGTTTCCCGCTACCCCTTGATCAGTCACGGCGCGCGGAAGACAGGCTTGATCTTCGTGGACCGCGCGGATCCTGCGAGCCGGGCTTCAGCCTTGGTCAGTCTCGTCGCTGAACTGCGCCGTAGGAAGCCCATGCTCCTCTTTCCGGAAGGTACCACCACGTGCGGCCATAGATTGGCTCCATTGCAGGAAGGTGGCTTGCGGGCCGCCTTCCGCTGCGCCACGCCCATCCAGGCTGTTCGGCTGTTCAGCAAGGATCCAGCCTATCCGTGGATCGGCGATGACGAATTACTGCCACACATCCTGAACATCATGAAGACAGGCCAGACGCGGGTGAGCGTCCAGGCTCGCGCCGTACTCGAACCCTGGCAGTTCCCCGACGAAGCAAGCTGGATCGCGGCGATCCAGCGGGAGCTTGCCCCATGACATACGGAGAGTCCTTGGACCCTGATCATTCCTTAAGCAACTTACGCACCGGCATTGTTTCCTTCCTGGGACTTCCCTTTCACCTGGAGCCGGAACCCGCTGCCGGTGTTGTTCTGGGAGCGCCCTTCGACGGGGGCGTCATCCACCGTCCCGGCGCGCGGATGGGCCCATGGATGCTGCGCAACGTCACGCTGGGGTTGGGTCGGTCGCCGCTGCCAACGCGGTTCCAAGGTGCAGAAAACGGTCATCACGCCCGGGCCGCGGAAAGCTGGTTGGATGGAGGGAACATTCCGACGCGCCCTTTCGATGCGGGGGAGGCGCTGGCGGCGATGGGGCATACGATGGGTGCGTGGATCGAGAGAGGGACACGCACCCTCATGCTGGGCGGCGATCACCTCATGACGCTGGGGGCCTTGCGCGCCCATGCCCGCGTCCACGGCCCCCTTGGACTTTTGGTCCTCGACGCACACCCTGATGCGGCCTCCGGGGACCTCTGGGGGACCGAATTCCATCACGGCACCTGGGTGCGGAAGGCCATCGAGGAGAACCTCGTGGATCCCCATCGCGTCGTGCAGATCGGCCTGCGCGCGCCACGGCACGATGAAGGGGAAACGCAGTTCCTCATCAAGGCAGGCGTGCGCCTGTGGACGCCCTGGGATCTCAAGGACCCGCGCCTGTCCACGCAGCTCCAGGGCGACATCGCCCGGGTGGGCCAGGGGCCTGCCTACGTGAGCATCGACCTGGATGCGCTGGATCCGGCCTTCTGTCCCGCCGTGGCCGAACCGGTTCCAGGCGGCTTGAACGTCATGCGGGCCATTTCGCTCCTCCGGCAGGTGCATCTCTGGCACCAACCCTGGGTCGGCGCCGATGTCATGGAGCTGGCCGCCACCCTCGACCGGGCCGAAGACACCGCCCGGGTCGGCGTACACCTTGCGCTTCATCTGCTCGCTTGAACAAGGAGGTCACCATGATCTACCTCAACACCATGGAACTGCTGCGGCGCCACACGTCCCTGCCCTGTGGCTGGAACGAGGTGGTGGTGGGCTACGACTTCGGCATCCTGTCGGTCCGGGAGATCCAGGACTGGATCCATGCCGAATCCTCCTGGGGTCCCGCTGCCGAAGAAGCCGCAAAACTGGAAGGCCAGGACCTCCTCCGCTTCGAGTCCTGCCTCTGGGCCGCCTACGCCGAAGCCATGGAAACGGGCGTACCGCGTCCGGGCCATCTACAGTGGACCCTTGCCCAGGATCTCTGGCGCATCACCCTGCTCAAGGAGGTCCTGGATTGGTCCCTCAGCGAGGGCGAATTCGGCGAAGCCATCGAGACCATCTTCAACCGCATGGGTTGCCCTGAGGACATGCTCGGTTTCCTGAAACTCAGCCGTGGCTGGGCCGGACGGCCGGCTTCGGCGGATCACCCTGCAGTCGCGGCCTTCATCCACGATCTCGAGAACCGGTGCCTGCTGCAGAGTAACTGCTGGATCACGCTGGCGGCATCGTGAGGGTTGATACAACGGCGGGGTCAGTAACCGTAATGAACCCATAGCCCTGGCCGCTGACCAACCCAAAACAGGATTCACCACACCCGCGGTCGCTTTAAGGGGCGTCTACTGTATGAGTTTCCGGATTCTCCACCCAGATGTGAAGGCCAGTGGGAATCGCAGGGAAAAAGTCGGAAGTTGATCGCCCCGTCGTCCTCCATCGTGTTGCGTGCTCGGTGCTGTGCTGGATGGGCAGGGTACGTGACATCGGCTCACACATGTGCCCCGGCGGTCGCAGTTCCACCTCTACTTATTCCAATCTACAGCCATGTTTTCATGGCTTATTTTTATTTCATGCAAAACTACACGTTCCAGATAGAATAATCATGGAAACTTTTCATTCTGGAGCCAAAACAAATGCTGCAAAAAACCCAACCCATGCAGTCTTCTCGCAACCCGTTTTTCCTGACTTTCTTTGGTCTCTTAATCGCTGCTGGGTTGGGTTTGGCCACTATCGGCTGCGGCGGGCCGGCCACCATACCTGTCAATTATGCGCCAAGCTCGATCATGACTGTGTCTGGATCCCTGATGGTCGCTGATTTCACCTATCCACCCTCCGTGGTCTCCACGGTTCCCGGCAAGTCTCCTGTCGCACCAAATCAGATCAGGAACACGGCCATGGGCGATATCAAAATCGACCGTGAAGTGAAGCAATTCGTCAGAGATGCCGTTTTTTCCGAGTTGCGCCTGGTGGGTCTGAAGATCGACAACAACAGCCGTGTTCTGAAGGGGGACATCGAAGAGTTCCTTATCGACGACCTCGGATACAACGTAGATTGGACACTTCGCATCAAGTATGTGGTTTCCGAACCCGGTAGCGACAAGGTTCTTTATTCATCGGTAAAGAACATCAAACGGCGTACAGCCAAATTCGCTAATCCCTTCGGCGCAATGAATGAGACGATCAAGCTGAATGTCGAAGAGTTATTGAAGGACCCCGATTTCGTCAAGTGCATCAACAGTTAAACTCACGGCGTTCGGTCCTGCTTCACAACCGAGTTCAGCACGTCTACACATGGGCTGGTAGTGTCCGCCGGAGATGCCCTCACTATCCGAGGAACTCCCTGGGCACTGCCACCTTGTGCATCTGCTCGAGGCCTCGCAGGGGATTTCCGGCACTTTCAAATGATTTCCAAGTGTCTTGTCTACTAGGGAATCCGCTGGATCCGGTCGGAATCGAGGCTGGGGGTGTAGCCAGTCTTCACTCCGGTGCCGTCACGAATCGGTAGCCTACGCCCCGCACGGTCTCGATGTACGACTCGGCAAGACCGAGTTTTTCTCTCAGCCGCTTCACGTGGGTATCCACGGTACGGGTTTCCGTGTCCGCCTGCATGCCCCACACGTCCTCCAGCAGGGAAGCCCGCGTCTGCACGCGGTTCCGGCGCTCGTAGAGGGTCATGAGCAGGCGGAATTCCATGGAGGTGAGCTGAATCTCCGAGTTCTCGACCCACACGCGGTAGGCGGCGGGATCCACGCGCAGATGCCCGAACTGGATCGCTCCGCTCGATTCCTGGCCCTTCGCGGGCTGTGTCCGCCGCAGGATGGCCTGGATGCGCAGCATCAGTTCGCGCACGCTGAAGGGTTTGGTGACGTAATCCTCCGCGCCCAGCTCAAAGCCGAGCACGCGATCGATCTCCTCGCCCTTGGCTGTGAGCATGAGTATGGGAACGCCGCGGGTGGCCGGTTCCGCCTTCATGGCCTTGCAGATCTCGGTACCCGAAAGATCGGGCAGCATGAGGTCCAGGAGTACAAGGTCCGGCCGCTGGCTCTGGGCCATGCTCAGGCCTTCGTTGCCTCGGAGGGCTGACATTACCGTGTGCCCGGCCAGCCGGAGGTTGTAGCCCAGGACTTGCTGCAGGTCCCGTTCGTCCTCGATCACCAGGATCTTCGCCATTCACGATCTCCAGTACGCCCTCACTGGGCGTCGATCTCCTCTTCCCCAGCATCGACACTGCCCTTGTGCCGGATGTCCCTGCCCTTGGCCATGAACACCACCTGCTCCGCCAGGTTGGTGGCATGGTCACCGATCCGTTCCAGATACTTGGCGATGGCCTGGACGCTCATGCCGCGGTGGATGGCGCTTCGATCGTCCATCATGATCACGAGGACTTCGTGGAAAAGATGGGAATACAGCGAATCCACGCCCCGGTCCTGTTCGATGACCCATTGGGCCTTGCCGGGATCCGTGGCCACGAAGGCGTCGAGCGCGTCGTGCACCATGCTCTGCACAGCGTCGGCCATCCTTACCATGTTCGGGTAGGTGCGCTGTGGGGGATCGAGGGAAAGATCGATGGTCCGCTCGCAGATATTCACCGCGAGATCACCGATGCGCTCCAGGTCCGTGACGAGTTTCAAGGCGCTAGTGAGGAATCGCAGGTCCGAGGCCACCGGTTGGCGGCGCGCGAGGATGCTGAGGCAGAAACCATCAATTTCCACTTCCATGCGGTTGACTTCGTGATCGGACTCGATGGTTCGGCGAGCCAGTTCGTAGTCCCGCTCGTTGAAAGCCTTCACGCTGGCCGAGACCATGCCTTCCACCTTGGCGCCCATGAGGAGCAACTCCTCGCGCAGCTTGCCGAGTTCGTCTTCGTAGGCTCGGTCCGTATGACTTCTCATCACACTCCTCAATTAAGAATCAACTGATTCACCGCAGAGGCACAGAGAAGAGCAAAGAGCGCAGAGAAAAAACCACTCTGTTTTCCATTCCCCAACTTGCCTTTTCCTCTGCGCTCTTTCTTTTCCATCTCTGCGCCTCTGCGGTGATCTTTCGAACCGTTCAACCGAAACGCCCGGTGATGTAGTCTTCCGTGCGCTGATTGGCGGGTCTCGTGAAGATGGCTTCCGTGGTGTCGAATTCCACCAGCTCACCCAGGTACAGGAAGGCGGTGAAGTCCGATACGCGGGCTGCCTGCTGCATGCTGTGGGTCACGATGACGATGGTGTAGCGCTCGCGCAGCTCGTGGATGAGTTCCTCCACCTTGGCGGTGGCGATGGGATCCAGGGCCGAGCAGGGCTCGTCCA
>DCFP01000038.1:30425-30633 GCA_002319925.1 Holophagaceae bacterium UBA1801
TGCAAAGCCGCTGCTGCTGGCCACCCGAAAGGCTGGATCCGGAACGGTTCAAGGAATCCTTCACCTCGTCCCAGAGCGCAGCCTGGCGCAGGGAATGTTCCACGAGCCCATCCGGGTCCTTCGGGCGCATGCCCGCCAGCTTCCAGCCCGCCAGCACGTTGTCGCGGATGGAAAGCGTCGGGAAGGGATTGGGCCGCTGGAAGACCAT
>DCFP01000123.1 GCA_002319925.1 Holophagaceae bacterium UBA1801
CGCTACATGAACGGCGCCGCCACCAATCCTGACTTCCAGGTGGTGGCCTACGCCGCCGCCCAGGTCAAACGGGCCCTGGACGCCACCATCGAGCTGGGGGGGGAGAACTACGTCTTCTGGGGCGGGCGCGAGGGCTACGGCACCCTTCTCAACACCGACATGAAACGCGAGAAGGAACACCTCGCCCGGTTCCTGTCCATGGCCCGCGACTATGCACGGAAGCAAGGATTCAAGGGCACCTTCCTCATCGAGCCCAAGCCCATGGAACCGATGAAGCACCAGTACGACCACGACGCGGAAACCGTGATCGGGTTCCTGCGGCACTACGGCCTGGCTGGCGATTTCAAGCTCAACGTGGAGGTCAACCATGCGACCCTGGCGGGCCACAGCTTCCAGCACGAACTGCAGTGCGCCGCCGACGCCGGGCTCCTCGGCAGCATCGACGCCAACCGTGGCGATTACCAGAACGGTTGGGACACCGACCAGTTCCCCGTCAACCTCTACGAACTGACCGAGGCTATGCTGGTGATCCTGCAGGCGGGCGGGCTGGGCCGCGGGGGCATCAACTTCGACGCAAAGCTCCGACGGAATTCCACCGATACCGCAGACCTCTTCATCGCGCACATCACCGGCATGGATGTCTTCGCCAGAGCCCTGCTGGCCGCCGATCGCCTCCTATCCGAATCCGAATACGCATCCCTGCGGAGCGGCCGGTACCGCTCCTTCGACAGCGGGGACGGCGCCCGCTTCGAGCAGGGAGCCTTGATCCTCGAGAACCTGATCGAATGCGCCACAAGAGGGGAAGAGCCGAAGCAGATCAGCGGACAGCAGGAGCGGTACGAGCAGTTGCTGACGCTGTTTGTGTAGGACATTTGCGCCGTCACCACCGCGGTTCGATTCTCTCGACAAACAGGCGTTAGCTACTCTCCCGAGAGGGCCTCGGCGATCCGCTCCAGCCCTTCCTTCAGGAGGGCCTGCGGACAGGCCAGATTCAGGCGGATAAATCCATCCGAGTTCGCGACGAACATGTTGCCCCCCTCCAGCAGCACTCCAGCCCGGTTGGCGAAGAACAGGGGCAGGTTCTCTTCGTCCGGCAAGTAGGCTTTGATGTTCACCCAGGCCAGGTAGGTCGCCTCGGAGATGCGGAATACGCTCTTGGGCAAGCGTTCGGCAAGGAAGGCGCGGGTCAGCTCGAAGTTGGCATCCAGGTAGTCCTTCAGCTGCCGCAGCCATTCCCCCCCGAGTGCATAGGCCGCTTGTGCCGCTGTGATGCTCAGGGGGTTCTCGATGTCGTAGTGGCGCTCCCTCCAGATCGACCTCAGACCACTGTTGGGAATGATCACGTTGGAGAACATGAACCCGGCCATGTTGAAGGTCTTGCTGGGGGCCATGCAGGTGATGATCCGGTCCGAGGCCGGGAACAGCTTGGCCAGAGGAGTATGGGTGAACCCATTGCGCAACAAGTCGCAGTGAATCTCGTCGGAGATGATCCAGAGGTTTTGCTCCAGGCAGACCTCGCCGAACCGCGTGAGCTCCTCCCGCGACCAGACCCGACCCGTCGGGTTGTGTGGGTTGCAGAAGATGCAGACGGTGACCTTGGGATCCCGTGCCTTGCGCTCCAGGTCATCGAAATCCAGGGTGTAGTGGCCGTTGGATTCCAGCAGGTCCGAAGTGACCAGCGCCAGGTGGTTGTGGTCCGCCGCGTACTTGAAGTAGGCATAGGAGGGCGTGACGATCAGGACCTTCTCATCGGGCTTGCAGAGGAATGCCAGCAGCTCGTAGAGCGCGGGGATGATGCCGGGCGAGGTGACGAGGTCCCCCTTCCGGGGGCACCAGTCGTAGTGATGCCGGGTCCAACGCGCGAACGTCTCGTAGTACTCGGGGTCGTAGAGTTTCGTGTACCCGAAGATCCGGCGATCCAGCCGGGCCTTGATCGCATCGATGACCTCCGGAGGGGTGGCGAACTCCATGTCCGCCACCCACATGCGGATGAACTCGTCGTCCTTGAACGGAAATACCATGTCGGCGGACGCGTGGAAGATGTAGTCCCGGAAGCCGTCGGTGTTCAGGGCATTGGTCCCCCGCCGATCGATGATCTCGTCGAAGTCGTATCGCATGATCCCCCCGCCCGTCATTCACCGGGCCACCCTATTCTGACCCGGGATGGTCCATGCATTCTCGGACGAAAGTCCGGCCGACTGGTACTCGCGGGGCGTCATGGCAGGCCTCTCAGAGCGATGAGCGAGTGATTCAAACAAGTGGGCAAGCGCGCCCGAAAGCGTTTCATCCCGAACCAGGGGTTGTTTGAAATGGAGCGGCCTGCGCTGCTCTCCTATCTGCATCCCGAGGTCATCCACGAATTCCGGGCTCAGGAGGATGCTCTGAAAAAGCCAGGTCTGACCGCCGAGAGCCTGGCCCGTATGAACGTCCTGAGGATTGAGGAGATCCAGGCTTCCCGGGACCGCTACCTGCATGGAACCGCGAAAGAAAAAGCCCCCGTTACCTGCGACATTGAAGCCGATGGTATGGGCCTCGTTGAAATACCTCGGCCACTGATGCTTCAGCACCTGTGCATCCATCAGCTCGATCCCCGGAATCCCTTCCGGGCGCCAGAATGCCTGCGTGATAACACCTCGTGTCCACTCGCGTTGAAAAGCTCTGAGAGGACAGGACTAGTTCAACCAGACCAGGGCAGCTTTTCCGACGCCACAGGCCCTGCGAAATCCGGGATAATGTTCCCAAGGGCAATCCTCCTGGGTGACCCTGGAAGATCGGGAAACAATGCGGCGATTCTTATTCAGGCTATGGACGGTGCTGGCGGCTACCGCCAGCCTGTTGCTGCCTGTCAGCCCTGGTTCCTTCTCGTGGTCCCACGATGGTTGGGCGATGGACCTTGCCGGAGGTCCCGGCATCGTCCAGGGAACCAGCGACACGTCTGTTCAGGATGCCAAAAGGCCCGAACCCGATACGCATCGTGACAGCACACGCCTGCAGAAATGGCGCTCCCACGATGGCGGAGGTGCACCTCCCAAGGACGCCTTCTCAGCGCTGCCAGCGGTGGCGTGGCGAGACCTCTTGGCGGAAGGCCTCCGTACAGCAAAGTCTCACGCCCTTTCTCGATCAAGGACCTTCGCTCCGCAAGGAATGCAGCCCGAACAGGGCGGCCAGAATGGGCCGCCTTCGAATCCCGTATAGGGTCTGTTTTCAAAGTCCCACGGCGCCGCGGCGGCGTCCAGCCACGTGATCCAGCAAGGCAGTGGCTGCAGTGCGATGCAGATCTTTGCACAATTTAGGTCCACATCTAGTGGACCTAAATGATGCAAAGATCGCGCAAGGCTACTAACGCAGCTGGGCGCGTGGCTGGCCGTCGCCCCTCCCATGTATCGAAGGCTGCCATTGCAGCCTTCTCCCGCGGCAAAGCCGCGGACATGGGTCCCTGGCAGGGGCTGGCGGCTGTCGCCATACCGCGTCAGGCTCCCTCAACAGGGGCCCACCCTGCCTTCGGTCGCCTTTCTTGTCTGGCTCCGCCGACAGCCCCTGCGCGGCATCGCGCGACTTTGAAAACAGACCCCAACCACTGACGAGATCCGCTGCGGAATTGTCCGCAGCCTGTTCGACCCAATTCTGCGGAGTCTCCCGTGAGCAAACGCACGTGCATGCGCGTGGCGTGGATCCTGGCCGTCTGCCTGGTCTGCGCCTATTTCTTCATTCCCTTCAAGAAAGTCCGCCTCGGCCTTGACCTGAAAGGCGGTGTCCACTACGAGCTGGAAGTCCAAGGGCAGGAAGCCCTGCAGCGGGATCTGGAGGAAACCCGCGACCGCCTTCAGGAGTTGTTGAAAGAGCAACGGATCCCCTCCGCGGTTGTCAGGCTGGAGGGTGCAACCATACAAATCCATGGCGTGCCCAGAATCGTCATGGAGTCTTTGGCTCCCGGTTTCCGTGAATATGCCAGCGACATCCGGGATGGAAGCGCTTCCATCACCCAGCGCCCGGAATACCAGCGCAGGATCAAGGAGAACGCCAACCAGCGCGCACTCCAGATCATTGAAAACCGCATCAACCAATTTGGCGTCGTGGAGCCGGAAATCACTTCCGGCGGACCCGAAGGCAACCGCATCATCGTAGAGCTTCCCGGCGTCGAGGAGGGCGACCGCGATCGCATCAAACGCCTGCTCTCCACCCCCGGCCGCCTCGAGCTGCGGATGCTCGCGAAGGTGGACCGTCCCTACTTCGCATCGGAATCCGAAGCCGCAGCCTTCTTCGGTGGAGCCCTGCCCGAGGGAACCGAGCTCTTCCCGGAGCCTTTGACCGAGCGGCACGGCGGCCAGGCTTCGAAACCCGCAGACGGTCAGCCGATTCCCATCCGGCGCTGGGTGCTGCTGGAAAGCAAGGTCCAGCTCGACGGCACTACCATCACGGACGCCCGGAAGTCCCAGTCCGAACTGGGCGCCAATGAAGTCGACTTCACATTGAATCAGCAGGGCTCCAATGCCAACGCCCATGTCACGGAAATCGCTTCCACGGAAGGGCGACTCTTCGCCTTCGTCCTGGATCGCAAGATCATCAGCGTCCTCTCCGCCAAGGAGAAAATCATCGGAGGCGCCGTGCGGATCTCGGGCCAGTTCAGCGCCGAGGAGGCTGATGACCTAGCCTTGAAGCTCCGCTCCGGCGCGCTGAGGGCCAGCATGAAGATCCTGGAGGAGCGGGTGGTGGGTCCCAGCCTGGGGCAGGATTCCATCCGCCTCGGAGTGGGCGCCTCCATGGTGGGCTTCGGCGTCATCGTGGCTTTCATGGTGTTCTGGTACCGCTGGTCCGGCGTGAACGCCGTGGTGGCCTTGGTGGTGAACGTCATCGTGATGCTGGGGCTCCTAGGCAGCTTCCGCGCCACCCTCACGCTGCCCGGCATCGCTGGGTTCGCGCTGACGGTGGGCATGGCGGTGGACGCCAA